>NZ_CP162102.1:310277-620555 GCF_042466665.1 Peterkaempfera podocarpi | reverse complement strand
GCCGTGGTCCGCCCCAAGGGCGCCTTCCTCGGCGTCTCGGTGTTCGGCGTCGCCGCCACCCGGCCGCGGGAGATCGCCCAGGACATCGGGCTCATGGCGCAGCAGGCGGACTACATCGCGCCCATGGTGTACCCGTCGCACTGGGGCCCGGGGGAGTACAAGGTCGCCGACCCCAACTCCTCGCCCTATGAGATCGTGCAGCGCTCACTTGCCGACTTCGCCCGCAAGACCAAGGGCAGCGAGTCCCAGGTGATCCCCTGGCTGCAGGACTTCTCGCTCGGGGTGCACTACGGGCCCGCCGAGGTGCAGGCCCAGATCAAGGCGGCCGCCGACGACGGTATGCACTCCTTCCTGCTGTGGAACGCCGGAGCCAAGTACCAGGGCGACGCCCTGGCCGTGATCCACTGACACCCAGTGCAGCGCGCCCCCGACCGCCGAGCGGTCGGGGGCGCGCTGCACTGGGACCGGATCAGGTCAGCACATAGCCGTTGTGCCCGTCGTGCTCGTCCGCGTGCTCCTCGTCGAACCAGTGGCCGCCGTCGGCGAGGTAGCGGAAGCCGAACCGCTCCTTGGCCGGCAGCGCCACCGTGACGGCACGGGTCCCGTCCGGACGCGGTTCCATCGGGTGGGCCCCGGGCTGCCAGTCATTGAAGTCACCGACCACGCTCACCGAGGTGTGCGGATGGTCGGCAGGCAGCACGAAGGTGACCTCGATGCGGTTCTTGCGCTTGGTTCGCTCCAACACGGCTGTCGGCTCCTCGCAGGTGGGGGGAATCTCCAAGCGATCCTCACCCACCGCCCGGTCCGCGCCCCCCTTGGCGGCCCCGCGCCCATCGTGGCTCACCCGGCTGGCGTCATCCCGTGCCCCCGGACGGGCATGGTGAAGGACCCCGGGGGGTGCGAACGGGCGCCCGGCGAGGTATCACGGTAGGAGCCCGGTGCGGCCGGCGTCTGCCGTAGCCCGGGCGGAGGAGAGCCGCCCCCATGACCGCGCAACCGCATCAGGACCGGCCTCCCGACGCGGTCACCGCCGCGCCGGGCGGTCTGCTGGATCTGCTGAAGGTCGCGGCCGTCGTCCTGGACCCGGAGGGCCGGGTCTCGCTGTGGAGCGCGGAGGCCGAGGAGCTCTTCGGCTACACCGCGGAGGAGGTGCTGGGGCTCCCCGCCGCCCGGCTGATGGTGGCCCCGGAGAACCGGTCGCTGGCCATCGACCTCTTCGACCAGGTCAGGGCAGGTGCGATCTGGGCCGGGGTCTTCCCCATCCGGCACAAGGACGGCAGCGAACGGCAGGTCGAGTTCCGCAATATGAGCCTGCTGGACCGCCAGGGCAACATCCTCGCCCTGGGGCTCGCCGCGGACGTCGGCACGGTGCGCCGGGTGGAGACCGACATGGCGCTCTCCGACCGCCTGGTCGAGCAGTCGCCGGTGGGCGTCGGCGTCCTCGGCAACGATCTGCGGTTCACCCGGGTCAACCTGGCGATGGCCGAGATCGCCGGCCTGCCCCCGGCCGACCTGCTCGGCCGGACACCCGGGCAGGTCATGCCCGCCCTGGACACCCGCCGTATGGAGACCACCCTGCGCCGGGTCCTGACCACCGGCGCCCCCGTCATCGACCAGCGCGTCGCCGGACGCACCGCCGCCGACCCCGGGGCCGACCATGTGTGGTCGATCAGCCACTACCGGCTGGACGACTCCAACGGGCGCATCCTCGGCCTGGCCGTCTCCCTCATGGATGTCTCCGAGCGCCATCGCATCGCAGCCGAGGCCATCGAGGCCAGGGAGCGGCTCGCCGTCATCGCCGACGCCGGGGTCCGCATCGGCACCACCCTCGACCTCCAGCAGACCGCCCGTGAGCTGCTGGACGTCGCCGTACCGGGACTGGCCGACCTCGCCGCCGTGGACGTCCTGGACGCGGCGCTGGGCGGCTCCCCCTCCGCCGTCGTCCCCTCCGAGGCGGGCAGCGCCTTCCGGGCCCTGGCCGTCGCCTCCAGCTATCCGACCGAGGCGATCCAGGCCGCCGACCCGGTCGGCGAGATCGCCCACTACGGCCCCTCCCGCGCCATCACCCGGACCGTACGCGAGGCCAGGCCGATCCGGCTGCCCCGGGTGGACGAGGCCATGGTCCGCCAGATGTCCCGCGACGACAGAGCGGCCCAGGTGCTCCTCGACGCGGGGGTGCACTCCTATCTGGCCACCCCGCTGATCGCCCGCGGTGAGGTCCTGGGCACCCTCAGCCTCTACCGCACGGTCAACCCCCGCTCCTTCGACGAGCAGGACGAGACCCTCGCCGGCGAACTGGCCGCCCGCGCCGCCGTCTGCATCGACAACGCCCTGCTCTACGGCCGCGAACGGGAGACCGCGCTCACCCTGCAGCGCAGCCTGCTGCCCCAGGAGCCGGTCAGGCACGCGGCGCTGCAGACCGCCGTCCGCTACCGGCCGGCCGCCGGCGCCAGCGAGATCGGCGGCGACTGGTTCGATGTGCTGCCGCTGGTCGGCGACAAGGTGGGCCTGGTGGTCGGCGATGTCATGGGCAGCGGGGTCCGGGCCGCCGCGATCATGGGCCAGCTGCGGATCGCCACCCGCACTCTCGCGGGGCTCGACCTGCCTCCGGCAGACCTGCTCAGCCACCTCGACGAGATCGCCGCCGCGCTCAGCGACTCCTTCGCCACCTGCGTGTATGCCGTGTGCGATCTCAGCTGCCGGCACTGCGAGATCTCCTCGGCCGGACATCTGCCGCCGATCCGGGTCGACCCGGACGGTGCGGCCGCCTTTGTGGACATCCCCACCGCCGCCCCGCTGGGCGTCGGCGGGGTGCCCTTCTCCACGGTCGCCCTGGACCTCGCCGCGGGCACCCTGCTCGCCTTCTACACCGACGGGCTGGTGGAACGCCGCGACCAGGCGATAGACACCGGCCTCCAAGCACTGCAGCGACTGCTCACCGGCACCGCGGGGCAGCCCCTGGAGGAGACCTGCGACGCCGTGCTCGACGGCCTCTACCACGCCTCCGACGACGATGTCGCCCTGCTGCTGGCCCGCTTCGACGGCGGCATCCCCCCGACTGCGTAGCGCAGAGCACCCCCGGGCACCATGGGCCCATGGAGCAGCAGACGCACGGAGCCCCGGTGTGGGTGGTCGCGGGCGCGCCCGGCGCGGGCAAGTCCACCGTCGCGGAGCTGCTGCTGGCACGGCTGCGGCCGGTGCCGGCCCTGCTCGACAAGGACACCCTCTTCGACGGGTTCGTCGCCGCGGTGCAGACCGCGCACGGCCGGCCTCCGGGCGAACGCGAGGGGCCCTGGTACGACGAGCACATCAAGGCCCATGAGTACACCGGCATGACCGCCGCCGCCCGGCAGATCCGCGCCCCGGGCTGCCCCGTCCTGCTGGTCGCCCCCTTCACCGAGCAGATCCGCGACGTCGACCGCTGGCACGCCTGGGTCGCCGAACTCGGCGGGGAACCGGTGCGGCTGGTGTGGGTCCGTTCGGAAGCCGACACCCTGGCCGCCCGGCTGCGCACCCGCCGCAGCCCCCGGGACACCGGGAAGCTGGCCGACTTCGCCGCCTTCACCGCCCGCACCCTCCCCGACAGCCCGCCGCCCGCACCCCATCTGGAGCTCGACAACCGCCTGGGCGCCCCGCCTCTCCCGCAGCAGCTGACGGCGCTGCTGACCGACCTCTGAGCGGACATGTCACCCGATCGTTGGTATCCGCTCCACAACCGCGGCCCAGCCGGTGCCGTGCGGCTACGGTCCGCCGCATGGTGAACATCGAGGACATCGTCCGGCGGGCCCGGGAGCAGGCGGACGCAGATGCCCGAGAACGGGTCCGCAGGCTGCTGCGCACCCGCCCCACCGAGTGGCTGGTGGAGCAGCTGATCGTGCAGACCATGGGAGCCCCCGGCGGGCGGCTGCCGCTGCCGCGCAGCGAGGAGGACGGCCGCCAGGCGGAGCAGGACCGCACACTGCGCATGGAACGCATCCGGGCCTGGCGCCTGGACCGCAACCGCCTCACCGACCTGGTGCTGCGCTACCGGGAGGCCACCAGGGAACGCCTGGAGGCCGACGGGCAGCTGCTCGGACCGCCGCCGCGGGGCGGTGAGGCGCTGGAGTCCCGGCACCGCTCGCCCGCGGCGACCGCGCTGCTGGAGGAGGCCAAGGACCTCCTCTACGCACTGCTCTTCGGCAGCGAGGCGGCGGAGGTCCGGCTGGACCGGGTCGAACGCCGGCAGCTCACCGTCACGCTGCCCAGGGCCAAGGCGCCCGCGCTGGCCTTCGTCCTGCGGGCTGCCGCCGAGAGCGGCACCGGCGGCGGCCGCCGGGACCCCTGGCGGGGCGCGGACGAGGACCCGGTCGCGACCCTGGTACTGCGCATCTCCTACGGGGAGACGGCCGACGAGCTGGTGGGCAGCGGTCTCGCCGCCGCACTCCGCCTGATCAACAGCCTGGAGCTCAATGAGCCGGTGCTGCATGTGCGGCTGGAGAAGCCCGAGGACGGACAGCTGGAGTGAACCACCACCGGCCCCGGCGGGACCGGCGGCTCCACCCCGGTGCCCATGCCGGCGTGGGGCCGACGTGCCCTCGCCCGCCACGGCTGCGGTCCCGGGGCGCTAGCCGGGCGGGCGGTGGCGCCTGGAGCGGCGCTCGTGCTCCGCGACCAGCTGCCGCCCCACCAGAGCCCCGCCGAACACCACCACCCCTGCTCCGATGAGCCAGGACTGCACGATCAGCACCGTGCCGATCGCGCCGTAGGTCACCGCGTTGGAGACGATCAGCGGCGCGAAGACCAGCCCCGAGAAGATCCGCAGGCCCACCAGGCCCAGCACGGTGGCCACCGCACCGGGCAGCAGATCCCGCCACGGCAGGCGGCCGCCGATCAGGAACCGCTGGGTCCACCAGAAGAAGAGCACAGCGCCCAGCACGGTGATCGCCACCCGCAGTGACCCCATCCGCTCCAGCAGCGCGGCGCTCTGCACATCCGCGAAGAGATAGCCGGTGAGCACGGCCAGCCAGACGATGCGGCGCCAGGCGGAGTGCCAGGGGCCCGAGGGCAGGTCCCACACCCGCTCGTACCCGGTCTGCACCACCGAGGCGAAGGAGAGGCCGAACACCGCCAGTGCCACCACACTGAAGGCGCTGGTGGCGCTGAGCACCCTGGCCGGCGCGGCGAAGACCCGCTGCACCGCCTCGGCGGACCGCCCCGAGATGCCCATGCCGTCCACCACCCACTGGGCGAATCCATGGTGGCCCACCGGGTCGGCGGAGGCCACCACGATCAGCAGCGGCACCAGGGTCACCAGCCCCAGGGCGGCGAAGCTGAGCGCCCGGTGCATCAGCTCCAGCTCGCCGCCGCGGCGCCAGCCGCGCCGCACCCCGGAGCGGTGCCAGGTCAGATGCAGCCGCCGGTGCCAGGGCCGGGCCCCGGACACGGGCCGCAGCATCCGGGCCCCGTGGGGGGCCCGCGGTCGGTCCGGTTCAGCCATGCGGATGTGTCCGCTGTCGGATGTCGCGCACCAGCGCGTCGGTCACCAGCCGCAGCTGCCGGTCCAGGTCGCGCAGCCGCTGCCCCTCGACGGCGTACACCTCCAGGGTCCGGTCGACGGTGCCCGGATCCATGCCCGCCTGGGCCAGGTCGCGGCGGGTGGTGGACCAGCCGTGCCGCAGCCCGGCGATCTCCGCCTGGATGTGCAGATCGGCCTGGCGGGCCAGCAGCAGCGGCTGGTGGTGGAAGACGTCGTACTGGGCCCAGGTCGACGGCAGCAGGGTCCACATCCAGTGGACGGCTGTCTCCTGCCAGCCTTCGGTGCCGGGTGGGGACACCGGGCCGGGCCAGCCCTGCGCTGCCGGTTCGCGGCGCTGGTCGTCGCTCACCCCTCCAGACTGGCGGGCGGCTCCGGCTTACGCGAGCGGGGCGGACCGGGTCCTGGGAGCGGGGTCGTACGGGGCTGCTCACCGGCCGCGCCGGTAGCGTTCCCAGGCCTCCTCCAGGGTGTCCACCGCGTCGGTGTCGGCGCCGCGTTCCAGTAGCCGGGCCCGGCAGCGCTCCAGGTCGTCCGGTCCCTGCGGCCAGCTCGGGTCGTCCAGGACGGAGCGCGCCAGATCGCCGAGCGTGCCGTGGATCTGGGCGTAGGAGAGGAGCCAGGCCCGGAAGTTCCTGTCTTGCTGGTAGTCCATGCCGGGAATCCCTACCCGTCGGGAACCGCGGCGGGACCGCGGTCGCCGACTTCCACCCATGAGGGTCGCACCACCGCCCTGACGCATGACTGGTTCAGACCATTGACGCCCTCAGGGGAGTGCTCCTGCCGTGGGGAGCACCCCGACACCTGTCGCATCCATGTCAAGTGCCCTCAGGAGGCACCGTGCCCAGGCGTCACACCCTCCACCGCGCACCCGTGCTGGCCGCGCTCGCCGCCGCTGCCCTGGCCGTCCCGCTCGCCACCGCCTCCCCGGCGTCCGCCCACGGCTACCGGTCTTCTCCGAGAGGGCGCCGGGCTTCAGCCCGGTGGTGAATCGGACTCCCGCGGAGCGGGACGGGATTCGGCGAAGTGCCGCCAAGGCACTCTGCTGCCCGGTACGGTGACCGTGTCAGGTACCGCCGGACGGGCGGGAACGGGGTCTTCGGATCCGAAAGCCTGTGGAGACCGGGTAAGACTGCCGCTTGCGGTGGCGCTGGTCGCTGAAGCCGGAAGCCACGGAGGTGTCGCGTCAGCGGCACGGGCTGAATCCTCGGCATTGATGCCGAGGAGCGCGTCAAACCACCAACCCGCCGAGCCGCGGCGCGCTCTGCGCCCAGGGCGTGGTCACCGGGTGCGGCGACATCCAGTGGGAACCCCAGAGCGTCGAGGGCCCCAAGGGCTTCCCGGCTCTGGGCCCCTCGGACGGGACCATCTGCGCGGGCGGCATCGCCCGCTTCGCGCAACTCGACGACCCCCGCGGCGGCAACTGGCCGACCACCCGGCTGACCGCCGGCCAGTCGTTCACCTTCACGTGGCACCTCACCGCCCAGCACGCCACCACCTCGTTCCGCTACTTCATCACCCGCCAGGGCTGGGACCCCACCCGTCCGCTGACCCGCGCCGCGCTGGAGAGCACCCCGTTCCTCACCGTCCCCTACAACGGGGCCCGGCCCGCGGTCGACATCAGCCACACCGGCACCCTGCCCGGCGGCAGGACCGGCCACCACATGATCCTCGCGGTCTGGGACATCGCCGACACCGGCAACGCCTTCTACTCCTGCTCCGACGTCGCCTTCTGAGCGGTGCGGCGGGCGCCCGGGGACGGCCGTGGAGGGGTTCGGACGGGCCGACCCTCGTCGATATGGACACCTCTTGTGTAGATTTCATCGAGTAGGTACGTTTCGTGTCCTACACATGGCAGGCCGCCGGGGATCCACCAGCCCGGCGCCGCGGCAGTGGCCACCGTCTCCGGCCGCGCCGGGCCGCGCACCGACGCGCAGGCCCCGCGGAACACCGGAGGCCCCCGCTCCCCGGCCGTCACGGGCCCGCCATGCGCCACCCCGTACCGGGAGAAGCCGGGAATGCGGACAGTCGTGTCCGGGTGCAGAGCCCGCACACGCCTCTTCCCTCTTCCTTCGGCCAGGGACGGTGAGCAGCAAGGGAGTAGTCATGGCACATACGACACCTTCATGGGAGCCGATCCCCGAGAACAAGCGTCCCGACCAGCCGTGCGGTTCGCTGCCCCCGATGCCCTCCCCGCACTGGCCGGGAGCGGTCTGCCCGCCTTCGTCACCTGGCTTCGAGCAGTCGGCCAAGGTGTGGCTGTTCGAGCTCGCCCCGGCCCGCTGGTGGCACGAGGAACTCCTGCACCGCCAGCCCGTGGAGCTGGCCCGGATGGTCCGGCTGCGGCTGGAGGCCGATGTGATGGCCATGCACACCGGGCTCCGCGTGGTCACCGGTGCGATGCTGCCGCGTGACCCCGGGCCCGCAGCCGAGCTCTACTCGCGGGAGCGGGACTGGGCCCGGGGCATGCTGGCACAGGTCAAGCTGGTCGAGGAGGCCCTGAAGGCCGGCTGCCGGCGGGTGCGCCGCCGGCGTGCGGCCGCGGTCGGCGATTCGGCGGTGCGTACGCCGATGCCCCGGCAGCGCCCCGCGACGGGCTGAGCCCTCTGCGCCCCGGGCCGGCGGCCGGCCCGGGGTGCTCAGTTGAAGGCGTCGGGGTCGGGTCCGATCCGGGTGCCGGTGTCCAGGGCGGCGACGGCTGCCAGGTCGTCGTCGCCGAGTTCGAAGCCGAAGAGGTCGAGGTTGGCCCGGATGCGCTCGGGGGTGACCGACTTCGGGATCACCACATTGCCGAGCTGGAGGTGCCAGCGCAGCACCACCTGGGCCGGGGTCACCCCGTGGCGCTCGGCGATGGCGCCGACCGCCGGGTCCTGGAGCAGCGCACCGCCCTGTGCCAGCGGGCTCCACGCCTCGGTGACGATGCCGTGGCGGGCGTGGAAGGCCCGCAGTTCGGCCTGCTGGAGCTGGGGGTGCAGCTCGATCTGGTTGACTGCGGGGACCACGCCGGAGTGCTCCATCAGCCGGGTCAGATGGGCCGGCTGGAAGTTGGAGACGCCGATGGCCCGCACCCGGCCGTCGGCCAGCAGCTTCTCCAGGGCCCGCCAGGTGTCCAGGTAGCGGTCCCGGGCCGGGGTGGGCCAGTGGATCAGATACAGGTCGACATGGTCCAGCCGCAGCCTGTCGAGGCTGGCGTCGAAGGCCGCGAGGGTGGAGTCGTATCCCTGGGCGTCGTTCCACAGCTTGGTGGTGACGAACAGCTCGGCCCGCGGGAGTCCGGCGGCGGCCAGAGCGTCACCGACGCCCTTCTCGTTCCCGTAGACGGATGCGGTGTCGATGCTGCGGTAGCCGGCGTCCAGAGCGGCGGAGACGGCGACGGCGGTCTGGTCGTCGGGGACCTGGAAGACACCGAAGCCGATCTGGGGGATGCGGACGCCGTTGTTGAGGGTGAGGCTGGGAAGGTCGGTCATATCGGCGACGTTAGTTGCGTACGCTGCTTATTGCAAACGCACGCGCCGGGTGGGAAAGCGGCAAAAGATGCGAACCGCCGCGGGCGGCGGTGTCCTGGTGCCATGACCGCACCCCATCCGCTGGTCCGCTTCACCAATGAACTGATGGCCCTCACCGGCGACCTCGACCAGACCGCAGCCGCGGACTTCGTCCGCCGGGTCTACGAGGCCGGGCGGGCCGAGGGGGAGCGCCGCGCGGGGGAGGGCCGGCGGCCGGGCGGGGAGCGTTAGGACCTCTCTGACAGTTCCCGCCCGGCGCTCGGCGGGACCTCTCTCCCTCCTTGCCTGCCACCGGCGAGGAGGGCCACTGCGCAGGCGCTGCGGGGCTTGAACGGCGCGAAGTTGCGGCAAGGCCTGGCCGGTCGGGGCGTTCGCCGGACGCCCCCCGGGCGGACGGACCCGGTAGAAGCCGGGCCTGCCGCTCCCCGCGGGGCCGTGCCCGGTGTGGCCTGGGGTCCTTGTGCCGCATCGCGGCCGTGTGCCGCCATGCGAGGTCGCAGAGCCGTGTGCTGCCCTCCAGGCCGCTGTCGAGGATTCTTCGGGCCTGCTCAGCTCCGGATGCTCTGCCGTGTGCCGCCGCGGGGATCGGTGGGGTCGGGTTCTCCCCTCGCGGCAAAACCCTCCTTGGCGTCCAGCGGGATGTGGCGCGCTGCGCCATGGATCGTTCCTGCCCGTTGTGCAACGACTGGTTCGAACCCCGTACGGCCGCTCGGACGGCGTACGGTCACCGGGTCGTCGCGGGGCCGTCCGGATGACTCCCGCAAGTGCGGGCCCCGCGTCGCTGACCTGCGAAGACGCTTGCTATGGGCGGTCGCTGAGGGTGTTCGAGCAGTCACTCGGAGGCGCGTTCGACGCGCGCCGTGTTCTCGAACTTGCTTACGGTGACCTTATCCGGTTGTTGTTCGGAACAACTCCGATCCGAGAGGAAACACACATGTCCAAGCGTATGTCTCGTATCGTCGCCACCGCAGCGCTCGCCGCCGCTGCCACCGTCGTCCCGCTCGCCGGAACCGCCAGCGCCACTCCCGTGCACGGCGGTGGCTTCGGCGGTGGATACGGCGGGTTCGGTGGTGGTGGGCACCACCGTCACCACCACCACCACCACGGCGGCGGTTTCGGCGGCGGTTACGGAGGCTTCGGCGGCGGTTTCGGCGGCGGTTACGGTGGCCTCGGCGGCTTCGGCCTCGGCGGTTTTGCCGGCTTCGGCAACAATGTGACGATCATCTTCTGACGTATCGTCGGCATGGCAGTCGGCGGGATCCGGATCATTCCGGGTCCCGCCGCTCCGTGCGGTGCCACCACGGCAGGCCGAGCCGGGCGAGCAGCCTGCGCACCGGTTCCTCCGTCGCCAGCACATACCCCAGGGCGATCGACCCGGTGACGGCCGCGCCCAGCACGATCAGCCAGGACAGGGTGGTGAACACCGCACCGTACGGGCCGAACTGCAGCAGACTGCGGTCCAGCGCCCGCGGCATGTACAGCCGGGCCGCCCAGCTCAGCAGCAGGACGGATGCCGTGCAGAGGAGTGCGCCGGGCAGCAGCGGCCGCCATGGCACCCGTCCGCCGAGCAGCAGATGCTGCGTCCACCACCACAGCGCCACGCTGACCAGCGCCGCCAGGGGCAGTCCCAGCACGGGGCCGATGCCGAACGCATTGCGCAGGGACCCCTGCCCCACCAGAACCACCAGCCACACCAGCAGCCAGACCAGCCACCGCCATGCCGACACGCGGAACCCCGAGCGCGGCAGCCGCCAGGCCCGCTCGCAGACCCGCTGGAGCGCCCGGCTGCAGGCCGTGGCCGACAGCAGGGTCACCACGGTCCCGACCGCGCCGAACGCCTCGCGGGTGTCGTTGTCGCTTGCCTGCAGGACCTGCTGCACCTGGGATATCGGCCGGCCGCCGATGCCCAGCTCGGTGCGGAGCGACGCGGTCAGCTCGTTCCGGACCGATGCGGGGGCGAAGGCGCTGAACACAAAGAGCGCCGGGACCGCGCAGAGGAAGACCTGTGCGGCGATCCGAGTCCCGTTGTCCAGCAGATTCACCCTCAGCAGCTGATCGGTGACCCTGGGCAGCAGCGGTACGCGGTCCCGTACGACGGCGAGGATGTGCGCCGTCCGGTCCGCTCTCTGCCGCACTCCCTTCAGCATTGCCGCACCTCACCGCCGATGGCCCGCGATAGCGATGGCCGCCGTTCCGATCCGCCGGCCTTTTCCGATCATGCTCCGTGGACGGCAGGATGGAGGCGGTGAACCGCCGCAGCCAGCCGTCACCGGGAGGCCGAATGGATGTCGTCGTGACCGATGTACCCGAGCACGGGCGTTTTGAGGCCTGGGAGGGTGACCGGTTGGTCGGCTTTGCCGAGTACATCCGCAGCGGCAGCCTGGTCGTCTACCCCCACACCGAGGTCGAGCCGGCGTTCGAGGGCCGGGGGGTGGGCGGTTCCCTGGCCCGAGCGGCCCTGGAGGACGCCCGCGCCCGCGGGCTGCCGGTCCTGGCCACCTGCCCGTTCATCGCCGTCTGGATGGTCCGCCACCCCGAGTACGCCGACCTCGCCTACCAGAACCGCAGCCGGGTCGTCGACTGACACGGGCCCGCCTCTCCCGGCCTGGAGCGCGCTGCGCGCGGCCCCTGGGGCCCGGCGGCCCCTTATGGTGAGGTATGGCCCCGCCGCTCCCCGGTCCTCTGGCCCACCTGGCCCCGCTGCTGGAGCACTACGGCTATCTGTCCGTCGGCGGGCTGGTGTTCGTCGAGGACTTCGGCGTGCCCGCGCCCGGCGAGGCCACCCTGGTCGCGGCCGCGGTGTACGCAGGCGCCGGACAGCTCTCCATCGCCGCCGTCGCGGGGATCGCCCTGGTCGCCGCGGTCGCCGGGGACAACGTCGGCTATCTGATCGGCCGCACCGGCGGCCGGGCCTTCGTCCACCGCTGGGGGCGGTATGTGCTGCTGACCCCCGAGCGGTTCGGCCGGGCCGAGGAGTTCTTCTCCCGCAACGGGGCCAAGGTGGTCGTCATCGCCCGCTTCGTCGAGGGGCTGCGCCAGGCCAACGGCATCATCGCCGGCACCACCGGTATGCCGTGGCGGCGCTTCCTGGCCTTCAACACCCTCGGGGCCGTCCTCTGGGTGGGGTTGTGGGCCACCGTCGGCTACACCGCCGGCAGCCATATCGACACGGTCTACCGGGATGTCTCCCGCTACCAGAGCTATCTGCTGATCGTCCTCGGCGTGCTGGTCGCAGCCCTGGTGGCCCGGCATCTGCTGCGCCGCAGGCGCAGGCGGGACCCCCAGCCGAAGCCCTGATCCGCCCGTCGAGGTTCACCCCAACGGGCGAGTTGCCGTGCGGCCGAACGGGCAGGCGAGCGACGAGGACTCCGCATCAGGAAGTGGGGGCACTGCCGCCATGGACGCGCTGCTCTGGTTGCTCATTCCGCTGATCGCCGCCGTGTGTGCGGCCCTCTGGGCCGTCGCCGCTCAGCACCCTCGCCGCCGTCGCCGCGGCGAATGGCAGGATCTGGACCGCTACCACCGGATGCAGGTCGTCCTGTCCTCGTCCCAGATGTCGTGGCCGCCGCCCCCGCAGCTGGAGCCTGAGCCGCCCCCGCCGGATCCGCCCCCGCCCGGTGCGGCCGGCGCAAGCGGTGCGACCGCTGCCTCCCGGGGCCCCGTCCGGGACGGTCGTCCGCGTGGTGCCGACCGGGGAGCCGTGTCCAGACCCGGGCCGGGTGGCCGCTTCCGGCGCTGAGGCGCCGGCGCCCGCTGCGGACGAGTGCGTTCCGGCCGCCACCGTCCCGAGGGGGGCCACCACCGATCTGCCGGACCGCATCGGGACCACCCTCAGCGAGCCCCCTTGTACTTCCTCGCGAGTGAGCGCACGGCAGGGCCGGTCCCGCTGCTGCGGGACCGGCCCTGCGGCCGGGTGGTGCCGTCGGGCTCGCGCAGGTCAGGCAAGGACGACGGTCTGCCCGGAGGCCAGCCGGGAGAGGGAACGGCCCTCCCCGCCGGCCAGTCGGCCGACCATCTGCTCGGCGGTCTGGAGACCGATCTCGCTGAGCAGGGCCTCGTGGATCAGATAGGCCTCCCGAGGTCCGACCGCGCGGACGAAGTCGATGACCTCACCCAGCTTGAGCCAGGGGCCGGAGACCGGTACCAGCAGGGTGGAGACCGGCTCCTCGGGCACCGTGAAGGCGTCGCCGGGGTGGAAGACGCGGTCGGCGACCAGGAAGCCGACGTTGTCGCAGACCGGGATGTCGGAGTGGATGACGGCGTGCTTCTCACCGTGCACCCGCACCGGGATGCCGGCCCCGCCGCCGACGGTGAAGGCGTCGCCGTGGGCGACGGTGTGCACCCGGTCGCCGAGGTCGGCGAACTGGGCGGCGACCGAGGCGTTGGTCCACACCTGCAGTCCCGGTTCGGCGGCGGCCGCGGCGCGCAGTGCGTCGGGGGCGACATGGTCGAAGTGGTCATGGGTGACCAGCACCGCGTCGGCGCCCGCCAGCGCCTCCGGCTCGCTGAAGGCCCCCGGGTCGATCACGACGACCGTGCCCTCGGACTCGAGGCGGACACAGGCATGTCCGTACTTGGTGAGCTTCAGTTCCACTGGTGGTGCCTTTCGGTGCGGTGTTCTCTGTGTACTGCCCTGCGTACCGTGCCCGCCAGGGAGGTGAGCAGCAGCAGGGCGGCGATCCCGGCGACGGTGAGGCCCATCCGGTGGAGGCCCGCGTCGTCGGTGTGGTGGCCGAGGAGCAGCGCCAGCACGGCGGCGGCCAGGTTGGCGCCGACGTACTGGGAGGTGCGGTAGAGGCCGGAGGCTGCTCCGGTCCGTTCCGCGGGCGCCGCTGAGTACATGGTGTTCTGGTTGCCCATGTTGTTGAAACCGTTGGGCAGGCCCAGCACCGTGGTGACGGCGAGCAGCAGCAGGATCGGGGAGCCGGTGCGGGGGACGGTGAGCAGCAGCCCTCCGACGAGCAGCGCGGCGGTGCCGACCAGCAGGGTGACGCGCGGCCCCCGCCGGCGGACCAGGCGGGTGGCGGCGAAGGTGGAGGCCGCCCCCAGTGCCGCGGTGGGCAGCACCACCAGTCCGGCGCCGGTCGGCCCGAGGCCGCGGGCCTCCTCCAGCCACTGCGGCAGTCCGTAGAAGACGCAGTAGAACGCGGTGTAGGTGGCGATGGTGCGCAGATAGGTGAAGGACAGGTCGCGCCGGCCCAGCAGCCGTACGTCCAGGAACGGGTCACGGGCGCGCAGCCCGCGGGCGACCGCGAGAGCGGCGCAGGGCACCACGGCGGCCAGCCACCACCACTCGGGGCGGTTCGCGAGCGAGAGCAGCCAGAACATCAGCGCCGCGATGGTGGCGGCGAAGAGCAGTATCCCCAGGGGGTCGATCCGGGCCAGCGACCGCAGCCGGCCGGCGGGTGCCTCCTCGGGAGCGGTGGGCGGATCGGCCGGGCCCCAACGGAGGATGACCATGGCGGCGCAGACGGCCAGGGGGACGTTGATCCAGAAGATGCCGGTCCAGCCGAAGCCGCCGACCAGCAGGCCGCCGAGGGTGGGGCCGAGTGCGGCGGTCACCTGGGAACAGGCCGCGATCGCTCCCAGGGCGCTGTGCGAGCGGGCGTGCAGCCGGTCGGCCGCCTGGCGCACCATGGCGACGCCGCAGGGGTACTGGGCGGCGGTGCCGATACCGATGACCACCCGGCAGGCGACCAGGGTGCCGACCCCGGGGGCGAAGGGGGCCGCCACCGACGCGGCCGCCACCAGCGCGAGGCCGCCCAGGCTGGTGCGGCGCGGCCCCAGCAGGTCGGCGATGCGGCCCATGGCGGGGGCGGCCACCGCGGTGGCCAGATAGAGCGCGGAGACCAGCCAGGTGACCGAGGAGCCTGCCTGGAAGTGGTCGCGGATGCCCACCAGAGCCACCGCGATCATGGAGGAGTTCAGCGGCTGGAGGATGGTGCCGAAGGCGATGGGCGCTACGAACCGGGCGGGCAACTCCCGGTGCTCAGCCTTGGCGGACGGCTGGTCCGCCCGGGCTGATATGCCAGCCTGGCTGTCTTTCTGGAGAGGGTTGGATTGTCGCGGTGACGGGGCTGGCGGCACGGTGGGGCTCCTGGGGCGCCGGTCGGGTTCAGCTGGTGGCGAGGCGGTCCAGCAGGCGGGCGGCGAGCATCAGCAGATCGCGCTCGATCTCGGTGAGCTGGGTCGCCAGGGCCTCGGACAGCCATGCCTCGCGCTGCCGGCGGTCCTGCAGCACCAGCTCGCGCCCGGCTTCGGTGATGCGCAGCAGGGATGCCCTGCGATCGGCCGGATCCTGACTGCGTTCGACCAGTCCGGCGCCGAGGAGGTGCTGGACGATGCGGGCCATGGACTGGGGGGTGATGCGCTCGGCGTTGGCCAGCGCACTGGCCGTGGCCGGACCGTCGCGCTCCAGGTGGCCGAGTACCGACAGCCGGCCCAGGGTGAGGTCGCCGGGTTCGCGCTCGGCGCGCAGGCGACGGGCCAGGCGCATGACGCTCAGCCGCAGATCCACTGCTGCGCGCTCGGTCTCCTGGTTCATATAGACAGCATAGCTGAATTATTTTCGACG
Source organism: Peterkaempfera podocarpi (assembly GCF_042466665.1). Taxonomy (GTDB): domain Bacteria; phylum Actinomycetota; class Actinomycetes; order Streptomycetales; family Streptomycetaceae; genus Peterkaempfera; species Peterkaempfera podocarpi. Next base: position 604,963 of record NZ_CP162102.1, on the reverse strand, counting down.
CCCGTCAACTATGGTTGACAGGTGGGGAGTGTCAACCTACATTGACACCATGAGCGATGGAGTACAGCTCGCCCAGGAGGCGAGCAGCCGTGACCCCGCTGTGGGTCTGCGAGCCGTCCGCGCGCTGCGCGAACTGGCCGACCGCCTGGAGGCGCTCCAGGTGGGCAGCGCACGTGACCAGGGCTGGTCCTGGCAGGAGATCGCCGTCTGCCTCGGTGTCAGCCGGCAGGCCGTCCACAAGAAGCACGGCAGTGGCCGTCGGATCCTTGGCAAGGAGCGCTAGCGATGTTCGAACGGTTCACGGTGGACGCGCGTCAGACGGTCGTCCTCGCCCAGAGTGAGGCACGCTCGCTGCACCACTCCCACGTCGGCACCGAGCATCTGCTGCTCGCCCTGGCGGGCGGCGCCGACGGGCCCGCCGCCGGCGTCCTGCGCGACCACGGTCTGGAGACGGCAGATCTGCGCCGCCGGATCGTCACCGCGCTCGACGGTGGTCTGGACCAGGACGCCCTCGCCACCCTGGGCATCGACCTGGACCAGGTCAGGCGCGCCGCCGAGGCGAACTTCGGCCCCGGTGCGCTGCAGACACCGGCTCACCGCCCGACCCGGAAGAGCGGACACATCCCCTTCAGCGATCGGGCCAAGAAGGTCCTGGAACTCTCCCTGCGCGAGGCCGTCCGGCTCAAGCACCGGGAGATCGGCACCGGCCATCTGCTGCTCGGCCTGATCCGTGAAGGGGACGGACTGGCCGCCCGGGTGCTCACCGAGGCGGGCGCGGACCTCCCCGGGATCCGTGCCGACGTCGTCCGGCGGATCACCGCCGCGGCGGCCTGAGGCTCCGGGCCGGCGACGCCAACGAGCGCCGGGTCCTGCTGCCTCCCCGGCAGCCGGGGCAGCCACCCCGGCTTCCGGGAAGGCCGACGTCGGGGCATCAGCCGCAGATGCGCCCCCGCAGGATCAGGGCGCACCTGCGGGTTCATGCGACGGGGGCCCGCCGCCGCACGGCCCACGCCGGCCTGACCGGGTCAGCCGTGCACGGCCGCTGAAGCCTCGGGCAGCGGTACATGCTCGGCGACCCGGTCGAAGGCGACCGGCAGATGCCGGGGGCCGCGCAGGACGGGGCTCGGCCGGTAGGGCGGTGGGTCCTCCACCAGCCGGAGGTTCTCCAGCCTGCTGGCGATCTCGTACAGGGCGAGCTGCCCCTCCATCCTGGCGAGCGGCGCACCGAAGCAGGAGTGCACGCCGAAGCCGAACCCCAGGTGCTGGATGTCCTCGCGCTGCGGATCGAACCGGTCGGGGTCGCGGAACCGCTGCGGGTCGCGGTTGCCCGCGGCCAGCATCAGCCAGACCGGCGCCCCCGCGGGGATCACGGTGCCGGCGATCTCGATGTCCGCGAGGGTGGTCCGCTGCGGCAGCAGCTGCACCGGAGGCTCGAAGCGCAGCAGCTCCTCGACGGTCGCGATGGCGGACGACGGGGTGGTGCGCAGCCGCTCCAGTGCCTCCGGGTTGCGCAGCAGCGTGAGGACGCCATTGGCGATGAGGTTGACGGTCGTCTCATGCCCGGCGACGAGCAGCAGCACGGCATTGCTGATCAGCTCGACCAGGGACATGCGCCCCTCCCGGCCCTCGTCCGTGACCAGGGCGGACAGCATGTCCTCGCCCGGGTCCCGGCGGTGCTCCTCGACCAGGCCCGCAAGATACTCCGCCAGCTCCATGCGGCTGCGCTGGGCCGTGCGCTGCTGCTCGGCCGTGTCGCCGCCGGTGGCGATCCCGGCGACGATCGCGTCCACCAGGACGCGGAACCGCGGCTCGTCCTCGCGCGGCACCCCGAGCAGCTTGCAGATCACCGCGACGGGGAAGGGGTAGGCCACCTCGTCGACAAGATCGGCCTCGTTGTGGCCGGCCAGTGCGTCGACCAGTCCGGAGATGACACCACTGAGTTCGCCGCGCATCTCGTGCACCCTGCGCGGGCTGTGCGGGGGGCCGAAGGGCCGCATGGCGAGACGGCGCAGACGGTCGTGCTCGGGCGGGTCCAGCCGGATCATGGTCGGCGGAAGGGTGGCGTCCTCCTCGGGCGCGAGCAGGGACCTGGCGCCCGGGGCGAGGTTGCGGGCGTCCGAGCTGATCCGCGGATCCTGGAGCAGGGTCCGGATCTCCCAGTAGGTGCTGACCGCATGGATGCCGGTGCTCTCGTCCCGGTGGACCGGGGTCTTCCGCAGCTCCCGGTAGAGCGGATAGGGGTCGGCGCGGGCGGCGGGGTCGAGGATCTGCTGCAGCAGACTGCTGGACGGCATGGGAGGGCCTCCGTGCGGTCGGTGCCGGTCAGGCACGGGCCGGCGTGAAGGACAGACGCCGGTCCTGGGGGGAGTGGCCCGTCAGGGTGACGGTCGGTCCGTGGCTGGGCAGCGAGGGGTCGGGGAAGTCGGCCGGGATCGGATGCAGCCGCTCGGGCCTGCCGTCCACGGTGGGGAAGTCCGGCGGGAAAGGCGCCGCGGACTCGATCAGCCGCCGGTAGAACGGCATCCACTTCGCCTGGTCGAAGCCGACCGCCGCGATCACCCGCCCCCGGTGCCCGTACACGGCCACAAAGCGGCGCTCGGCGAGCGACCCCTGGCTGATGACGAGTTCGTCCCCCATCGGGGGGACCCCCACCGACTTGATGCTGACGCCGAACTGGGCGGACCAGAAGGCGGGCATCCACAGGTGCGGACGCCGGTCGGGCCCGGCACTGATCATGTTGTGCGCCGCGACATCGGCCCCCGCGACGGCATTGCCCCAGTGCTCCAGGGAGAGGAACTGATACCCGAACAGAGGATGGGGGGACCGCGCGACATCCCCGGCGGCGAACACCTCGTCGGTGACGATGCCATGGACGTCGAAGGCCCGGCAGCCGGCGTCGCAGGCCACCCCTCGCGGACCCGCCGCCACCCCCGACCCCTCCAGCCAACCGGTGTTGCGCACCGCCCCGAGGGCCACCACCGCCACATCGACGTCCAGCACCGTGCCGTCGGACAGATGCGCCCGCCGCAGGCGCCCCACGTCGTCGCCCTCCAGCGATGTCACGGTGATCCCGCAGCGCAGATCCACGCCGAAGGACCGCTGCAACTCGGCAGCCACCCCGCCGACGACCCCGCCGAGCGCCCCCACCAGCGGCGCGGGACCGCGTTCGGCCACCGTCACCTCCAGCCCGCGCTCCCGGCACGCCGACGCGATCTCCGACCCGGTGAAACCCGCCCCGATCACCAGCACCCGGCGCGGCCCGGCCTCCAGCCGGCGGCGCAGCCGCGCCGCGTCGTCACGGGTGCGCACCGTGCAGACGCCGTCCAGGGACGCCTCGGTCTCATGGGGCCACGGTCTGCCGTGGACCCCGGTGGCGATCAGCAGCCGGTCGTACTCCACCTGGCCGCCGTCCGCGAGCAGCACCCGCCCGGTGGCCGGATCCAGCCCGGTGGCCGCGACGCCGGTCCGCCAGCAGGCGTCGACCTCCCGCCGCCGGGGAAGCGCCGTCGCATCCGCCGCGACCCGGCCGAGGAGCACCTGCTTGGTCAGCGGGGGCCGGTCGTACGGCTCGCAGGGCTCGTCCCCGATCACGGTCAGCGATCCGCCGAAGCCCTCCGCGCGGAGCGTCTCGGCAGCCCGCAGCCCGGCCAGCGAGGCCCCGACGATCACGATCCGGCCGCTGCGCCGCAGGGTCCGCAGCGGTCCGTCAGAGGTCATCGTGGACCGCCCCCGTCCCGGCCTCCGGCACCTCGACACGGTCGACCAGGATCGCCTGGACCGGGCAGGCCGCGGCCGCGCGGAGCAGCTGCTCCCGCTGCGACTCCTCGGCCTGCGTCTGGTACATCAGCGTCTCCTCGCCGTGCATGCTGAAGACATCGGGTGCCAGGAACGCGCACTGTGCATAGGCCTGGCACCGGTTCAGGTCGACCACGAGTCTCATCCGACACCGCTCTTTCCGCGGGCCCCTCGGCGGCGGCTCACTCCTCTCAGCTTGGAAGAGCACGGCCGTGCGCGCTCGGGCACGGCCCGCCCCGGCCTCCCCGCGGCCCCGTCGGCCGCCGTCCGACAGGGCCTGTGCATCCCGGGTGCGCCCGTCCGGGCGTCACCCGGACGGGCGCGCACCGCGCCGCTGCCAGGGGTCCGCGGGTGCACCGCCCGTCCGCGCCCGGCCTGACTGCTGACCGCCCGACTGCTGACCGTCCGGGTGCTCACCGCGCCCGTGGACCCGCGGAACCGCAGCACAGCGCTCCGTACGGTCGGCCCCCAGGCCCCAGGCCCCAGGCCCCAGGCCCCAGGCCCCGAACCCCGGCCTGTGAGCGCGCCTCGTACGGCAGGGCCCGGCACAGCCCGCCGGGGGACCCGTCTGCGGGAGCCGGTCGGCGGACCGGGAGAAGGTCAGGCCAGCCGGAAGGCCAGCTCGGTCCGCCACCGCTCCGGGTCGGGCTCCACCCGGGGATCGGTCAGGAAGACCTCCAGCCGGCAACCCCACCGGGTGCCCTCGGGATCGGGGGCGGCGTCCCAGACCAGCTCCCGCTCCGCCGCCCAGGCGAAGACCGCGTCCACCGCCCCGATCATCCCGTCCGGACGGCCCGTGTGCTCTGCCGTCACATACCGCCCCGGGGGCAGCGCTCCGCAGCGGAACTCGCCGTCCGGTTCCGGCGTGGCGGCCACCGGCACCCCGGCCTCGATCTCCAGCTGCCGCTCCATGTCGATCACGCGATACCGCAGGAACGGCGGCCCGGCCGGCTCGACCCCCCGGGCCGCCAGCCACCCGAGGACCTCGGGCAGCCGATCGGCGATCGACGGGATGGTCTCCATGGTCACCAGGGCCGAGACCGATGCATACGGCTGTGCGCCGCGCTCGATGACGGCGGGCTCCCTCGACAGAATGTCACTCATGCCGGGGCAGACTGCCGGGCGGACCGGAACTCATCGCTCGATGTGCCCCGGGCCCGCTGCCCTGTTCGACAGCGGTAGGGCAGCATGGGGCGCATGCCTGCTCTGACCCGTGCGGAGGCCGAGACCCGCGCCCGCCTCCTCGACGTCCGCCACTACGCCATCGCCCTCGACCTCACCAGGGGCGAGGAACTGTTCGGATCCAGCACGGTGATCACCTTCACCGCGCGCTCCGAGGGCGAGACCTTCGTCGACGTCAAACCCGCCACCCTGCACCGCGCCACCCTCGACGGACACGAGCTCGACCCCGGCTCGCTGTCCGACAACCGCCTGCCGCTCCGGCTCACCGCAGGCGAGCACCGCCTGGAGATCGAGACCGACATGCGGTACTCCCGCACCGGGGAGGGGATGCACCGCTTCACCGACCCCGCCGACGGCGAGACCTATGTCTACACCCAGCTCTTCATGGAGGACGTCCAGCGGTTCATCGCCGCCTTCGACCAGCCGGACCTCAAGGCGGTCTTCGAGGTCACCGTCACCGCCCCGCCCGAGTGGACCGTCCTCGGCAACGGCGTGGCCGAGCGCATCGCCGGGACGGAGGACCGCTGGAGCATCGCCCCGACCCCGCCCGTCAGCACCTATCTGCTCGCCGTCGCGGCCGGGCCCTGGCACTCCGTCCGCTCCGAGCACGCCGGACTGCCCTTCGGCCTGCACTGCCGGCGCAGCCTGGCACCGTACCTGGACGCCGACGCCGACGAACTGCTGGACATCACCCGCCGCTGCTTCGACCGCTTCGGCGAACTCTTCACCGAGCCCTACCCCTTCGACTCCTACGACCAGGCGTTCGTCCCCGAGTTCAACGCCGGCGCGATGGAGAACCCCGGACTGGTCACCTTCCGCGACGAGTTCGTCTACCGCTCCGCCGTCACCGACACCGAGCGGCAGCTGCGAGGCATGGTCATCGCCCATGAGATGGCCCACATGTGGTTCGGCGACCTGGTCACCCTGCGATGGTGGGACGACATCTGGCTGAACGAGTCCTTCGCCGAGTACATGGGCTACCAGGTCCTCTCCGAGGCCACCGGCTACACCGGTACCTGGACCGACTTCGCCGTCGCCCGCAAGGGCTGGGGCTACGACGCCGACCAGCGGCCCTCCACCCACCCCGTCGCACCGGCCCCCGAGGCCGTCCCCGACACCGCCTCCGCACTGCTCAACTTCGACGGCATCTCCTATGCCAAGGGCGCCTCCGCGCTGCGCCAACTGGTCGCCTGGCTCGGCGACAAGCAGTTCCTCGCCGGCATCAACGACCACTTCACCCGGCACCGCTTCGGCAATGCCACCCTCGCCGACTTCATCGACTCGCTGGGCCGCGCCACCGACCGCGACGTCCACACCTGGGCCGAGCAGTGGCTGCGGACCACCGGCGTGGACACCCTCCAGCCCACCGTCACCGGCACCCCCGAGGGATGGCAGCTGGAGATCGGCCGCACCGGCGGCCGGCCCCACCGGATCGACCTGGGCCTCTACGACCGCGCCCCGGCCGACCACGGGCGGCTGGTGCACCGCGACACCGTCCGGGTCGACCTGCCGGCCGGGACCGACCCGCAGAGCTTCGCCCTCTCCGGCCCCCGCCCCGACCTGGTCCTGCTCAACGACGGCGACCTCACCTACGCCAAGGTCCGCTTCGACGAGGAGTCCTGGGACACCGTCACCCAGGCGCTCAGCGGCCTGTCGGAACCACTCACCCGAGCCGTCGTCTGGAACGCCGCCCGGGACCTGGTCCGCGACGCCCGGCTGGCACCCGCGGCCTACCTCGCCCTGGCCCGTACCCATCTGCCCATGGAGACCGACCTCGCGATCGTCGAGGGCGTCCTCGGCTTCGCCGCGACCCAGGTCGCGGACCGCTATGTGTCCGCAGAGGAGCGCCCCGCCGCGCAGGCCGTCCTCGCCGACCTCAGTCGCGACCTGCTGTGCTCCTCGGCCGACGGCCACCGTCTCGCCGCCGCCCGCAGCCTGCTGGGCGCCGCGAGCGACGCCGCGGAACTGCACGGCTGGCTCGCCGCGGGACGCCTCCCCGATGGTCCCGAGCTCGACCACGAGCTGCGCTGGCGGCTGCTGCTGCGCCTCGCCGTGCTCGGTGCGGTCGACGACGCGGCCGTCAGCGCGGAGCTTGTCCGCGACCCCAGCGCGGCCGGGGAGCAGGGCGCCGCCCGGTGCCGTGCGGCGCTTCCCGACCCGGCTGCCAAGCAGGCGGCGTGGGCCGCCCTCTTCGAGGGCGACGAGCTCTCCAACTACCTCTTCAACGCCACCGCGCAGGGGTTCTGGCAGCCCGAGCAGCTCGGTCTGCTGCAGGCGTACATCCCCCGCTACTACCCGGCGGCCATGGCCACCGCCGCGCGCCGCGGGCCGGCGCTCGCCGAGGCCGCGGGACGCCATGCCTTCCCCGTCCACGCCGTGGACAGGGAGACCCTGCGGCTGGGCCGTCAGTGCCTGCGTGACGGCGACCCGGTTCCGGCGTTCCGCCGTGCCCTCGCCGACCAGTTGGACGACCTCGACCGTGCGCTGCGGGTCCGTGAGGTGGGCGCCTGCTGAACCCTGGCGGCTCGCCGCCCTCCGTCCCCGGCGGCCTCAGGCCTCCCGGGGGCGGAGGGCAACCATCAGGTCGATGTTGCCCTCCTGGACGGCGTCGCCGTGCTGGTTGAGCAGCCGGAAGCGGCGGATCAGGATCCCGGCGTCGCCCTTGCTGGTGCGTCGGGTCTCGAGGATCTCCACCTGGCAGTGCACGGTGTCCCCGATCAGCACCGGTCGGAGGAACCGCCAGTGGTCCACTCCCAGCAGGGCGATGGAGCTGCCCTCGAAGACCCCGAGCCGGGAGACCAGGCCCATGGCCACGGACAGGCCGAGCATCCCATGGGCGATCCGCTCGCCGAACCTGGTCCCGGCGGTGAACCGGGCGTCGGTGTGGACCGGGTTGGTGTCCCAGCTCCAGCCGGCGAACGACACCAGGTCGGACTCGGTGACGGTGCGGCCCTGGGTGGTGAACACCTGGCCTGCGGTGAAGTCCTCGAAGTACAGCGGCACAGGGCCAGGCTCTCACGGCCGGCGGCCGCACCCGCGCGGACCTGTCCCCGGCCCACCGGGCGGCGGAGTATTCGCCGGGGGTGGCGAGGGTGGTGACGTGGCGGCCGCGGGCGTCGACGGTGGGGGTGAGGGTTGACTCGGCTGCGAGGGTGCAGGGGCCGGGGCAGCCGGCCTCGCAGGTGGTGAAGCCGGATTCAAGGTGGCGGAGGCCGGTGTGGCCGCAGGCACGGGAGCGGTGGTCGCCCCGGGGAGACCGTCGTCGACCTGACGGCCCGCTGATCCATCGGGCGGGACGCGCCGCGGGCGGGCCGACAACCGGAGGCGGGGTCCGGGCGTCTTCTGCACCATGTCCGCGATCACCGTCTGTGTGCGTCAGTTGCTGCTCTTCGCCCGGATCGAGGCGCGCTGCTGCGCCTTCGCCGTCGCGCTGCTGTCCGGGGTGGCGTTGTCGGGGGTGCTGCCGCGGCTGCCGGTGGCCCGTTACGACCTGCTGCTGGTCTACGGGGTGCTGCTGACGCTGTTGTTCCGCTTCAGGGGCTGGGAGAGCGGGCGGGATCTCGCGGTCATCGGCATCTGCCATGCGGTGGGGCTCGCCTTCGAGCTGGTGAAGGTCGCGCTGGGGTCGTGGAGCTATCCCGAACCCGCACTGCTGAAGTTCCACGGGGTGCCGCTGTACGGGGGCTTTCTCTATGCGGCCGTGGGGAGTTACGTCTGCCGTGCCTGGCGGCTGCTGGACCTGCGGCTCACCGGCTACCGGGCCGGGCCCACCGCAGTGGTGGCGGCGGGCGTCTACGTCAACTTCTTCGGCCATCACTGGCTGCCGGATCTGCGCTGGCTGCTGGCCGGTTGCCTGCTGGCGGTCACCGCGCGCGCCCAGGTGTGGTTCACCGTGGGGGAGCGGCGGCACCGGATGCCGCTGGCGCTGTCCTTCACCCTGATCGGGTTTTTCCTCTGGGTGGCCGAGAACATCGCCACCGCGGTGGGTGCCTGGCGCTACCCGTACCAGATCTCCCAGTGGCAGCCGGTCTCCTGGCAGAAGTTCGGCGCCTGGGCGCTGCTGATCAGCGTGACCTTTGTGCTGGTGGAACGGTCGCGGCGGGCCCCGGTCCGGGCAGTCCGCTGACCCCGGGCGGGAGCGCTCCGGGGCCGGCGGACGCGGGTCGGTCAGCGGTGGGCGGTCGCGGGGACAGGTGCGGGGGAGTCGGCGACGATCCTGCTGGAGCGGGGGGTGCGGCGCTCCAGGGCTGCGGAGAGGACCGCCAGTACCAGGGCCGCGGCGGCGAGCAGTGCACCCACCCAGTTCGGCGCGGTCCAGCCCAGCCCGGCGCTGATCACCAGGCCGCCGAGCCAGGCCGAGAGCGCGTTGCCCAGGTTGAAGGCGCCGATGTTGACGGCCGAGGCCAGGGTGGGGGCTCCGGCGGCCTGGTCCAGGACGCGCTTCTGCAGCGGTGGCACGGTGGCGAAGCCCAGGGCGCCGATCAGGGCGACGGTGGCGGCAGCCGCGGCTTTGTTGTGGGCGGTGAGGGTGAAGAGGCCGAGCACCACGGCGAGCCCGCCGAGCGAGGTGTAGAGCATCGGCATCAGCGCACGGTCGGCGAAGCGGCCCCCGATCAGGTTGCCGGCGACCATGCCGACCCCGAAGAGGACCAGCAGCCAGGTGACGGAGCCGTCCGCGAACCCGGCCACCTCGGTCATCATGGGCGAGATGTAGGTGATGGCGGCGAACACCCCGCCGAAGCCGAGCACGGTCATGGCCATCGCAAGCAGTACCTGGACATTGCGGAACGCGGCCACCTCATGGCGCAGCCGTACCGCTCCCTGGCCGGGCTGCTCGGGAACCAGCCGGGCGATGCCCAGCAGCCCCGCCACGCCCAGTACGGCAACGCCCGCGAAGGTCAGCCGCCAGCCGAAGGCCTGGCCGACCAGGGTGCCCAGGGGGACGCCGACCACATTGGCGGCGGTCAGACCGGTGAACATCAGGGCGATGGCGCCGGCCTTCTTCTGCGGGGCCACCAGGCCGGCCGCGACCACCGAGCCGATGCCGAAGAAGGCGCCGTGGGCGAGCGAGGCCACGATGCGGCCGGCGAGCATCACGCCGAACGAGGGCGCCGCTGCGGAGATCGCATTGCCGGCGGTGAGGAGCACCATCAGCAGCATCAGCATGCGCTTGCGCGGCATCCGGGTGCCGAGCACGGTCATCAGCGGTGCGCCGAGGACCACGCCGAGGGCGTAGCCGGTGACCAGGAAGCCTGCCGTGGGGATGGAGGTGCCGAAGTCCGCGGCCACCTGGGGGAGCAGCCCCATGATCACGAATTCGGTGGTGCCGATTCCGAAGGCCCCGATGGCGAGGGCCAGGAGTGCCAGAGGCATAGGGGTTCCGCCTTGCCGGAGAGGGTGGAGGACGTGTCTGCAATGACAATAATTGCATACGCGTGTCATTGCCAACGCGGCCTATATGTGGCCGACTGCTGCCTCACTGCCCCGCCTTCGCCCGGCAGCCGTACGCCCCGGCCGCCTGTGCGGTGGCGGCCGGGGCGTACGGGGGTGGTGCGCGGTCAGGCGGTGGCGATCCGCAGTACCACGGTGACCACCGCGAGTATCCCGAGGGCGACGGACGGAGCGATGGCCGCTGCGGCGTCCTTGGCGCGGGCGTGGCTGATCGCGGCGCCGCCCATCAGCAGCACCAGGCCCACGCCCGCTGCCACGCCCAGCGGGGCCCACCACAGGCCGATCAGCAGACCGGCGGCGCCCGCCAGCTCCAGGGCGCCGATCCGGCGGTACGCCTCGGCCGAGTAGCCGAGATGGGCGGCGCCCTCCAGGAGCTTGGGGTTGCCGCTGACCTTGCCGCTCCCGCCGCCGGCGAAGGCCAGGGCGAGCAGTACGGACAGTGCCGCGGTGGCGATGAACATGGGGGTCTCCAGGATGGGGCAGGGGTCGTCGGACAGAAAATCCGAGCTGATAATGACATAGTTACTTACTTTTCTGTAGTGCCCTGACCTGCCGGGTAGGCTGGTCCCATGAGCGAGCCCTGCGACGGAGTCGATGAATCGATCACCCAGGTGTTCGCCATCCTCGGCAAGCGGTGGACAGGGCTGATCCTGGCCGCGTTGATGTCCGGCCCCGTCCGCTTCGCCGAACTGCGCCGTGCCGTCCCCGGCATTAGCGAGCGGATGCTCTCCGACCGGCTGGTCGAGCTGGCCTCGACGGGACTGGTGCTGCGCGAGGTGGCCGAGGGGCCGCCGGTCGCCGTCCGCTACCGCGCCACCGAGGCCGCCGCCGCCCTGGAGCCCGCCATGCGCGAACTCCGCGACTGGGCGAAGCGGCACCTCGGCCCGGCCTGAGGCCGCCCCCTCCCGGCCGGTCCCCTCCCGGCGGGTCCCCTTCCGGCGGGTCCCCTCCCGGCCGGTCCCCTTCCGTACCGAGAGCGCCGCAGCGCCGCTCGGGGCGGACGTCTGCGCTGAACGGGTCGAGCGGACGTTTGGCCCGCGAGGCAGCGCGGGCGTCGCCGTGGACCGCGCGACGCTGTATCACTGTCATCAACGGGAGTCATCGACGGGCGGCACACCCGCCCCGGCCCGCCCCTGGCCGCCGCACCGCGTTTCCAGTGAGGAGCCGGCGTCATGCACGACAACCGCAGCACCACCGAGGCCCGGCTGAGGCGAGTCCTGGAGGAGCGGATCCGCCCCGCCGTCCATCCGTTGTCCGTCCCCCTGGACGTCACCGTGTGGGACGCCCCCGGCGAGCCGGTGACGGTGGCCGAGGGGCTGGCGGCCGAGCGCAGTCCCGTCGAGGTGGGCGCCGCCTGGGGGCCGCCCTGGGGGACCAGCTGGTTCACCGTCTCCGGCCAGGTGCCCCAGGAGTGGGCCGGCCGCACCGTGGAGGCGCTGCTCGACCTGGGCTTCAACGACGCCAGTCCCGGCTTCCAGTGCGAGGGCCTGGTGTACCGGCCCGACGGCTCCCCCGTGAAGGGCCTCAACCCACGCAACCAGTGGGTGCGGATCGCCGCCCGCGCAGAGGGCGGCGAGGAGGTCCTGCTGCACATCGAGGCGTCCGCCAACCCCGTGATCCTGGGCGGCGGCCGGCCCTTCCGGCCCACCGGGATGGGCGAACGCGGGACCGCCGGCAGCGAGCCGCAGTACCGGCTGGCCCGGATGGACCTCGCCGTCCTCGACACCACCGTGTGGGAGCTGCTCCAGGACCTGGAGGTGCTGGGCCAGCTGATGGCGGAGCTGCCCCTCGAGGCACCGCGCCGCTGGGAGATCCTGCGCGCCGTGGAGCGGTCACTGGACGCCCTGGACCTCTCGGACATCGGCGGCACCGCCGACCGGGCCCGCGGCGAACTGCGTACGGTGCTCACCGCTCCCGCGGACGCCTCGGCGCACCGGATCAGCGCGGTCGGCCACGCCCATATCGACTCCGCCTGGCTCTGGCCGCTGCGCGAGACGGTGCGCAAGGTGGCCCGCACCACCGCCAGCATGACCGCGCTGCTGGAGGACGACCCCGACTTCGTCTACGCCATGTCGCAGGCGCAGCAGTACGCCTGGATCAAGGAGCACCGGCCCGAGGTGTACGCACGGGTCAAGAAGGCCGTCGCCGAGGGCCGCTTCGTTCCCGTGGGCAGCATGTGGGTGGAGTCCGACACCAATATGCCCGGGTCGGAGGCGCTGGCCCGTCAGTTCGTCCACGGAAAGCGCTTCTTCCTCGACGAGTTCGGCATCGAGACCGAGGAGGTGTGGCTGCCGGACACCTTCGGCTACTCCGCAGCCCTGCCCCAGCTGGTCAGGCAGGCCGGGGCCCGGTGGTTCCTCACCCAGAAGATCTCCTGGAGCCGCACCAACGCCTTCCCCCACCACACCTTCCGCTGGGAGGGACTGGACGGCACCCGGGTCTTCACCCACTTCCCGCCGATCGACACCTACAACGCGGAACTGTCGGGCCGGGAACTCGCCCACGCCGTCCGCAACTTCCGGGAGAAGGGCGCCGCCACCCGCTCCCTCGCCCCGACCGGCTGGGGCGACGGAGGCGGCGGCACCACCAGGGAGATGCTGGCCCGTGCCAGGCGCCTCGCCGACCTGGAGGGGTCCCCCAGGGTCGTCTTCGAGAAGCCGTCCGCGTTCTTCGCCAAGGCCGAGGCCGAGTACCCGCAGGCGCCCGTCTGGGTCGGCGAACTCTATCTGGAGCTGCACCGCGGCACCCTCACCAGCCAGGCCAGGACCAAGCAGGGCAACCGCCGCAACGAGCACCTGCTGCGCGAGGCCGAACTGTGGTCGGCCACCGCCGCGGTCCGCAGCGGTCACCCCTATCCGTACGAGGAGCTGGACCGCATCTGGAAGGCGGTGCTGCTGCTCCAGTTCCACGACATCCTGCCCGGCTCCTCCATCGCCTGGGTGCACCGCGAGGCGGAGGAGCGCCACGCCGCCCTCACCGTGGAACTGGCGGGGCTGATCGACCGCGCACAGCAGGCACTGGCCGGGGAGGGCACCACCGAGCTGGTCTTCAACGCCGCCCCGCACACCCGCGGGGGCGTCCCGGCCGGCGGCGCCGCCCCGGCCATCGAGCCGGGCGGCCCGGCCACCTCGGTGCGGCCCCGGGACGGCGGCGGCTTCACCCTGGACAACGGGCTGCTGCGGGTGGCGGTCGACGGGCGCGGGCTGGTGGTCTCCGTCCACGACCCCGCGGCCGACCGCGAGACCCTGGCCCCGGGCGCCGCCGCCAACCTGCTCCAGCTGCACCAGGACCTCCCCGCCATGTGGGACGCCTGGGACGTCGACCACTACTACCGCAACACCGTCACCGACCTCACCGACGCCGTCCTGGTGGAGCCGGCCGACGGAGCGGTCCGGGTGGTGCGGGAGTTCGGCGCCTCCCGGGTCGAGCAGTGGATCGCACTCCCGGTCGGGGAGCGCCGGGTGGAGTTCACCACCGAGGTGGACTGGCACGAGACCGAGAAGTTCCTCAAGGCCGCCTTCCCGCTGGACCTGCACACCGACCGGATCGCCGCCGAGACCCAGTTCGGGCACCTCCACCGGCCCACGCACACCAACACCAGCTGGGACGCGGCGAAGTTCGAGGCATGCGCCCACCGCTTCGTCCACCTGGAGGAGCCCGGCTGGGGAGTCGCCCTGGTCAACGACTCCACCTACGGCTACGACGTCACCCGCACCGTCCGCCCCGCGGACACCGGGACCACCACCACTGTCCGGCTCTCCCTGCTGCGCGCACCCCGCTTCCCCGATCCGCACACCGACCAGGGCCGGCACCTCTTCCGCCACGCCCTGATCCCCGGAGCCGCCGTCGAGGACGCGGTGCGCGAGGGCTACCGGCTCAATCTTCCGGAGCGCCGCTGCGCCGGCGGCGACGCCCCGGTGGTGCCGCTCGTCGCCGTCGACGACGACGCCGTGGTGGTCACCGCCGTCAAGCTGGCCGACGACGGCAGCGGCGACGTCGTGGTGCGGCTGTACGAGTCCCGCGGCGGCCGGGCACGTACGCTGCTGCGCCCCGGCTTCCCCATCGCCGCGGCCCACCACTGCGATCTGCTGGAACGGCCGACCGGCCCGGCGGTGGGCGGCCAGGACGGCATCGTGCTGACCCTGCGGCCCTTCGAGATCGTCACCCTGCGGCTGCCGCGGGCCCACTGACCGGCCGCATCGGCGAACACCCGGCCAACAACTGACGCACGGACAGCGAAGACCGCCCCGCCGCGCCCGTCCCTCTCCTACCGTGACCGCACCAGCTGCCCGGCACCGGGCGGCGCACGGGGAGCGGGACGTGGACTGGCTGAGTGCGGACAACATCGTGGCGGTGCTCACCGCGCTGCTCAGCGCCGTGGTCCCGCCGGCCGTGGCGGTGGTGTACCGGCGCCGGGTGCAGCGCGGACGGCGCATCGGCTACCGCGTCCAGATGGACACCCCCATCGGCAGCGACCACCGGCACGGCCCCGGGCAGCCCAGCGTGCGGCTCGGCCTCTTCAACGACCTGCCCGACATGTCCGACGGCACCCTGGTGCTGCTCCGAGTGGAGAACGACGGCGCGGAGAGCATCGCCGAGAGCGACTACACCGGCCGTGACACCCTGCACGGCCTCACCGTGGTCTTCGGCGACCGCATCGTCCGGGGCGCAGCCCTCACCCAGCTGTCCGCCGAGCACCTCACCGAGTACTTCGCCACGCCCGGCGCGATGCGCCACAGCGCGGGCACCCTCCATCTGCCCAGGGTGCCGCTCAACCCGGGCCAGCACTTCAAACTGCTGGTGCTGCTCAGCGGCGGCCGGGTCGGCGGCGCGGTCCGGGTCACCGGCGGCCTCCGCGACGGGGCAGTGGTGCCCAACCGCAGCACCACCTTCGACGACAAGCCGCCGGTGCTCAGCAGACCGGCCCGCGGGATCACCGCCCTGCTCACCGCCGGGGTCCTGATACTGGCCGGCGTGATCGTCTTCTCCGGCCACGAGCCCCCGATGGGCTGCGCCACGGGGGATCTCACCGTGGTCGGCTCCACGGCCTTCTCCCCGGTGCTGCACGACCTCGCCGACCGCTACGACCGGGAGTGCCCGGGCGCGTCCGTCCAGGTGGACGCGGAGGGCAGCTACGAGGGCATCCGGGAGCTGGCCGGGGAGGACGGGGCCGCCGGGCAGAACCGCTCCGCACTGATCGCCTTCTCGGACGGGCCCAAGCCCGACGGCTACCCGAACCTGAGGGAACACCGCGTGGCCGTGGCCGCCTTCGCCGTCGTGGTGAACGGCGGGCTTCCCGTAAAGAGCCTGACGATCGATCAGATCCGCCGGATGTACCGTGGTGACATCCTCGACTGGTCCCAGGTCCAGGGCCCGCGCCTGCCGGTGCGGCTGATCAGCCGGCGAGCCGACTCGGGCACCCGCGAGCTGTTCCAGCGCCGGGTGCTGGACACCCGCCCCGAGCTCACCGTCACCTCCCGCAACTGCCTCACCTCGGACACCCGGGTCGTCAAGGGCATCCGCTGCGAACTCAAGGACACCGAGGAGGTGCTGCGTACGGTGGCGCAGACCCCCGGAGCCATCGGCTATGCGGAACTCCGTGCCGCCCAGGACACCAAGGGCGTCCGCATCATCGGCATCGACGGCCGCATCCCGACCACCGACACCGTCCGCGACCGCAGCT
Source organism: Peterkaempfera podocarpi (assembly GCF_042466665.1). Taxonomy (GTDB): domain Bacteria; phylum Actinomycetota; class Actinomycetes; order Streptomycetales; family Streptomycetaceae; genus Peterkaempfera; species Peterkaempfera podocarpi. Next base: position 588,852 of record NZ_CP162102.1, on the reverse strand, counting down.
ACCCCTTCGCCGACGTCGAGTACGCCTACACCGTGGGCCGCCCCGCCGAGGGCTCACTGACCGGCGCCTTCCTGGACTTCGCCCTCACCGGCGGCGGCCGGGAGGCCATCGAGGCCGGAGGGCACCTGCCCTGCTACTCGCCCGAGGGCCTGGCCCGCTGCGCCACCCCCTGACGGCCCGGGCCGCGGGGCCGCGTCGCCGCCGGGACCCTCCGCGGACCGGGCATCCGAGGGCCGGCCCGCTCCCGGCGGCGGCAGAGCCGTTCCCACCGGTCCTCAGTGGCCCGGCGGTACCAGCACCACCCCGGTGTACTCGACCGGCTCGGTGCCGCGGTTGGCGTAGGAGTGCGGGCGGTCGCCGGCCATCCGCAGCGCGTGCCCGGCCGGCAGCTCCGCCTCCTGGTCCGCGACCGTGACGGTGAGCCGCCCGTGCAGCACATGCAGCAGCTCCACCGTCCCCGACACATGCGCCTCACTGCGGTGCTCCTCGCCCGGGGCCAGCCGCCAGTGCCACAGCTCCGCCCCGGTGGGGTGGGAGGCGCCCGTCAGCAGCATGCCCTCGCCGCCGTCCGGCCCGGACCAGAGCCTGGAGTGCGCCCCGGGCGGTGCAGGTTGCAGCAGCGGTGCGGTGCTCTGCTGCAGCAGTACGGTCAGCGGCACCCCGAAGGCGTCGCAGAGCCGGACCAGGGTCGCCAGATTCGGGTTGGAACGCCGGTTCTCCAGGGCGACCAGCACGCCCTTGCTGACCCGGGCGCGGGCGGAGAGCGCATCCAGGGACCAGCCGCGCTCCCGGCGCAGGGCCCGCACCCGCTCCGCGACCGCGTCCACCACTGCTCTGTCGTCGGTGCCGCTGTCGTCCATCTACGGTGCCTCGCCTCGCTCCGCCGGGTCTCGGTCGTTTGATGATACTGTCCGGATCACTCAAGCGACCACGGGGAGGACATCATGGGCCGGGAACTCACCGCAGTGACCGAGGGAGTGCAGGTCGATCCGGCGGTCCGCGAGCTGCGCCCGGACTTCGCCGTGCTGGTGATCGCCGCCGAGGGACTGCCGGGCGGCCCCACCGACTCCTGGTCGCGAGGCCTGCTCAAGGACGCCGCCGCCACCGTCGACGGCCTGGATGTCACCGCCGATCCGCATGTCGCCGCCTGGCGGCAGGCCTACACCGCCTTCGGCGCCAAGCCCGGGCGGACGCGCAACAGCGCGGAGGCCCTGGCCAGGCGCGCCGCCGGCGGTCTGCCCGAGGTCAATCTGCTGGTCGACGTCTACAACGCGGTCTCCGTCGCCCACCGCCTCCCGGTCGGCGGCGAGGACCTGGACGCCTACGCGGGCGCGCCCCGGCTGCTGCGGGCCACCGGAACCGAGCGGTTCGACACCGTCGCCGACGGCGCGCCCGCGGTCGAGCACCCCGAGCGGGGCGAAGTGGTGTGGTGCGACGACCTGGGCGTCACCTGCCGCCGCTGGAACCACCGCCAGTGCGTACGCACCCGGATCACCGAGAGCACCACCCGGGCGCTCTTCCTGCTGGAGCGCCTCGAACCCATGCCGCTGGACGCCCTGCAGGCGGCGGCCGACGACCTCCTCGCCCGGCTGCGCGAGCGCGCCCCCGGCCTGGCCGCCGTGAGCCGCCTGATCCACTGACCGGCGGCCGCCGCGCCGGACCGGCAGCGCCACACTGACCACTCGGGCCCGCCCCGCCCGCCCCGCCCCGCCCGGCGGGCGGCGGCCCGGCAGGGATGAACGGCTGGGCGGGGATGAACGGCTGGGCGGAGGCCGACCGGGACAGGCCGGCCGTGGGGGCCGGTTCCCCGCACGGTCCACGGCCGACCGGGCCTCCGGCGACAGCCCGTACGGCCGCTCCGCATCAATGGGGTGGCCGCCCGGTGCACCGCCTCCCTATGCTCCCCACCAGCGGCCGGCAGCCCGGCCGGCGGCCCGCGGACCCGACCCGGGGGAGGGGCGATGACCAGCCCGCACCACGCGCATGACAGCCTCCACGGACTGATCCTCGGCGACGCCTTCGGCGACGCATGGTTCACCGCCTCGTCGGAGCCCGCGGAGGAGCTGTGGGCCACCCGCACGCTGCGCCCCGAACCATGGCTCTGGACGGACGACTCCGCGATGGCGCTGGTCCTCTTCGCGCACCTGAGCAACCACGGGCAGATCCACCCGGACGCCCTGGCCGCGGAGTTCGCCGCCGAGTACGCCCGGGACCCGCACCGCAAGTACGGGCCGTCCATGCATGCGGTGCTGAAGCGGATCGGCGCGGGCGAGGACTGGCGTACCGTCACCACCGAGCAGTTCGGAGGGCAGGGCTCCTACGGCAACGGCGCGGCGATGCGGGTCGCGCCGCTGGGCGCCTGGTTCGCGGCCGACCTGGACGCGGCGGCCGAGCAGGCAAGGCTGTCCGCCCTCACCACCCACGCCCACCCGGAGGCGGTCGCCGGGGCGGTGGCGGTGGCCGTCGCGGCCGCGCTGGCCGCGGCCGGGGCAGCAGGCGAGGCACCGCCCAGGTCGGAGTTCCTGTACGAGGTGGCCGCCCGGCTGCCGGACAGCGAGGTGCGCTCGCTGATCCGGGTGGCAGCGCGCTTCCCCGTGGGTACCTCGGTGCGCCATGCCGCCGCCGTCCTGGGGTCGGGTCTGCGGATCTCCGCACCCGACACGGTCCCGTTCGCGCTGTGGTCCGCCGCCGGCCACCTGGACGATCTGCCCGAGGCGCTCTGGCAGACCGTCGGGGGCTGGGGCGACCGCGACACCACCTGCGCGATTGCCGCCGGAGTCGTCGCGGCCCGCACCGGAACCGGGGCCGTTCCCGAGGGCTGGTGGCAGGCGCGGGAGCCGCTGCCGGAGTCCAGTTGCTGGGCGCCCGTCCCCGACCGCGACAGCGAGTGACCGGATCACCCCTCCGGGCTATCCGCACTTGTCCCCGGTCGGGGACCTCCGCAGGCTGAACCCGGGGCCGCCGATCCGGAGCGAGCACGCCCGCTCTCCGTCTGTGTCCTACCACGCCGGATCCCGCTGCGGCGCCGCCGGAGCGGTCCTGCTCCGCGACGGCGTTCAACGCCTGTGCAGGCGCCGTCGCCCCATGAGGCCCTGGCACCCGCGCCGGGCCGTCGGCCGCGGGCAGGCCGCCGCCGGGACCGCGGCCGTGCCCGGTGGAGCCCCCCGACGTCGGGGACCACCTCGGCCGCCGTACGTGAACCGGCCCCGGGCCGCAGCCACCGACAGGAGCGCATGGTGCACGTCGAACTCGCCGGCAAAAGGGCAGTGGTGACCGGCTCCTCCCAGGGCATCGGCCTGGCCATCGCGCGCGGTCTCGCGCAGGCCGGTGCCGCCGTCACCCTCACCGGCCGCAACCCGTCCCGGCTGGAGGAGGCCGCGGACGGGCTGCGGGACCAGGTGCCGGGGGCGGAGGTGACCGCCGTCGCCGCCGACCTGGCGACGGAGGAGGGGGCGGACACGCTCTGCGAGGCCGTGCCGCACACCGACATCCTGATCAACAACCTCGGCATCTTCCAGGCCCGCCCCGCGCTGGAGATCGAGGACGCCGAGTGGCGCGGATACTTCGAGACCAATGTGCTCAGCGCGGTGCGGCTGAGCCGCCGCTACCTCCCCGGGATGATCTCGCGGGGGTGGGGCAGGGTGCAGAACATCGCCAGCGACTCCGCGGTGGCCACACCCGCGGAGATGATCCACTACGGCATGTCCAAGACCTCCCTGCTGGCCGTCTCGCGGGGCTTCGCCAAGGCCGCGGCCGGGAGCGGGGTCACCGTCAACTCCGTGCTGGCCGGGCCCACCCACACCGGGGGCGTCGAGGACTTCGTCTACGAGCTGGTGGACCGGAGCATGCCCTGGGAGGAGGCGCAGCGGGAGTTCATGCGGCTGTACCGGCCCCAGTCCCTGCTGCAGCGGCTCATCGAGCCCGAGGAGATCGCGCACATGGTCGTCTACCTCAGCTCTCCGCAGGCCTCGGCGACCACCGGCGGGGCGGTGCGGGTGGACGGCGGCTACATCGACGCCATCGTGCCCTGACGACGGCCGGTCATCCGGCGCCGCGCCGACGGCCGCCGGCGACCCGGCGATCGCCTCCGGCTGAGCACCGGGTGCCCGGCCGGAGGGGCTGACGACATGCCACGGCGGCCGTCCCGCGGAGGGGCGGCCGCCGTGCGTGCGCAGCGGGTGCTACCAGCCGACCGCCACCAGCAGGTACTGCGGGCTGCCGTGGGAGACGAAGGAGGACTGGCCGGCCACGTCGTCGTACGGGAAGCCGTAGGCGAGCTTGCCGATGGCGTGGTCGTGCCAGAACTTCGCGTACCAGTTGGCCGGGTCGGCCGAGTAGTACGTGGTCGGGTCCGACCACTGCGACTGCGGGAGCGTGGCCACATGGCGGTTGAGTGCGGCGCACATGTCCGGGTTGCCGGCCAGGGTGCCGGCGCAGCCGAAGATGTCGGAGGTGGGGGCGTTGACGCCGACCGAACCGGCGTAGGAGGTGAAGTAGTTGGCGTTCACACCCCCCGCCCGGAAGCTCGGGTCGCTGCCCGGGGCGATGATCCGGTACGGGGCCTGGGTCTGGGCCAGCACCTTGAACGGACCGGGCACCGAGTCGATGAACTTCTGGAAGGTCACCGAGCGGTCCTCGGCGAAGGTCTGCTGGTCCTCGCCGACCTGGACGTCGTATCCGTCGTGGCTGTGCAGCCGCATCGCCAGCTTCAGCCCGAAGGCGTCGACCCGGGTGGTGTTGCCGTTGAAGACATCGGCGCCGACGGTGAACTCGATGAAGTCGTAGTAGGAGCTGTTGGGCGAGCCCAGGTAGAAGTACATCCGGCCGGCCGAGTTGACGGGCATGTCGAAGTAGGGCTGCTCGGCGATGGAGTGCACCTGGCCGTTGTAGCTCCAGTAGACCTGGCTGTCGGGGTACTTGCCGTTGGTGCGGTTGAGGATCTTCAGCGTCAGGACGTTCTTGGCGGCCGGGATGGTGGAGGTGTCGCCCCAGAAGGAGCCGGGGTCACCGGTGGGCGGGGGCGAGGTGGTGGAGCCGCCCACGGTGTGGACGGCGAACTCCCACAGGGAGTAGCCGTAGGCGGTGGCGCGGGCGGTGCCGTTGACGCGTATGTAGCGGCCGGTGCCGCTGACGTTCAGGGTCTGGGTGCCGCCGGTGCCGGTGGTGGTGGAGTAGAGGGTGGTCCAGTTGCCGGTTCCGGTGTCCGAGACCTGGATCTGGAAGGCGGTCGCATACGCCGCCTCCCACTGCAGGACCACCTGGCAGACCTGCTGTGAGCTGCCGAGGTCGACCTGGAGCCACTGCGGGTCGCTGAAGGCGCTGGACCAGCGGGTGCCGCTGTCGCCGTCGACGGCCGCCGACGCGGGGCTGGCGGCGTTCTCGGTGGAGGAGGCGCTCGCGGGGCGGTTCAGCGCGGCATTGCCGGTGCCGCAGGAGCCTCCGGCGGTCAGGGAGCCGTAGACCTGGAACTCCCACAGGGAGTAGCCGTAGGCGGTGGCGCGGGCGGTGCCGTTGAGACGTACATAGCGGCCGGTGCCGCTGACGTTCAGGGTCTGGGTGCCGCCGGTGCCGGTGGTGGTGGAGTAGAGGGTGGTCCAGTTGCCGGTTCCGGAGTCCGAGACCTGGATCTGGAAGGCGGTCGCATAGGCCGCCTCCCAGGAGAGCCCGATCCTGCTGATCGTGGCGCTGGAGCCGAGGTCGACCTGGAGCCACTGCGGGTCGCTGAAGGCGCTGGACCAGCGGGTGCCGCTGTCGCCGTCGACGGCTGCCGACGCGGGGCTGGCGGCGTTCTCGGTGGACGATGCGGTGGCGGTCCTCCCCTGGGAGAGCAGGGTGTCGGCCGCCCGGGCCGGCGATTGCGTCATGACGAGCACCAGGCCCGCCAGCAGTGCGGTGATCAGCACGAAAACGGTGTACGGCCGGTGCCTGGCGGGACCTGATCGTCGATCCACCAGCATGGGACTGCTGCCTGACATGGCGTCTCCTGAACCGGGTGGGGTGTGTGTCAGAGAGCGCTCTCTCATCTGACGTGATGTCTACAATCCCGGTGACGCCCCGTCAAGAAGCTTGTCATGAGCAGGCTTGCGTGCTTGTTTGAGAGAGCGTGATCTCCCTTGGTGCGCCGATGCCCGAGGGTCGTCGGGGGAGCTCCCCAGGAGCACCGGGACGCAGGCGGCCCCCGGACGACACCCGGCCCGCACTCCGGTGTCGCGCGGAGGGTGTGCCAGGGGGACGGACTCAGCCCGGCAGTGACCCCGCCGGCACCGTCGCACCCGGCAGCGGGGCCCGCATCGCCAGCGCGACCCGCAGCAGGTGGTCGCGCTCCTCCTCGGGCTCGAAGGTGAGCCCGGGCAGCGGGACCTGGTCCTCGCGGTCGCGTCCGGGCTGCCCGGCGTCCAGCGCGCGCAGCGCCGAGGTGAGCGCCGCGGCCACCACCAGTGCGTCGCGGTCACGCGGGGCCAGTCCGGCGGCCTGCGCGGCCCGGGTCGCCCGGTCCACGCTCTCCTGGTCCACCCAGGGACGCAGTGCCGCCTGCCCGTCGCGGATCTCCAGCACCCGCCGGACGGTCCGCCACTCCAGGTCGCGTACGGCCAGCGACTCGGTCCAGGCCGGGGGAGGGCTCTCCAGGGCCAGCCGGTCGTCGGCCCGGTACACCGCCTGCCACAGCGGGCGCAGGGTGCGGTACGCGTGGCGCCGCCGGAGCCAGGCGGCGGTGGCGGGGATCGCGAAGCCGGGAGTGACAAGCAGCGCCCCGGCGGCGGCGAAGGCGGGACCGGCCGAGGTGGAGAGCCAGTCCAGACCGCCGACCCCGGCCACGGTGGCGCCGATGGCGATGAGCTTGCTCACCACATAGCCCAGGGTGAGGAGGCAGCCGACGGCGATCATGCGGACGCCGCGGCGCAGCCATCCGCCGGGCAGCCGGGAGGCGTGCCGCCAGCAGACCCGGCCGATGTCCAGCAACGCGTAGCCGAACAGCAGTTGGTAGATCGCCAGAAAGGCGGCGACGGTCGGCCGTCCGGCGAAGGTGGTGTCGAAGACCAGCGGCGTCTCGGGAGCCAGCCGCCCGGACGTGAGGAACAGTACGGCCATCGTCGGGAGTGCCACGGCGAACACCAGCAGACGCCGCCGCAGCCGGTCCCGCACCCTGGGTGCGGCCTCCCACACCGTCCGCTCGCCGGAGCGTTCGTCCGGAGGCGTCCAGAGCAGCGCCAGCACCATCGCGGAGGCGGAGAACCCGCTGATGAAGACATAGACCCCGAGTGTGGCCAGGTTGGGGACGCCCGCTGCCCGGTCGAGCGCCCGGTACACCACGGGCGCTGCGATCCCGAAGGCCGTCGCGGGCAGGGCGGTGGCCAGGGCGAGTACCAGCAGTCCGGTGGACGCGTCCCGGCGCAGCGCCCGGAGCTTGAACACCACCACGGTCCAGGCCAGCACGCAGATCGCCAGATAGACCGCGTTGTAGGGGCCCTCCGGGGTGTCAGACATGCTGCCCCCGGCGGTGTTCCAGCGCGGGCGAGAGCTGGGCGGTCGACCCGGTGCCGGGGGTCAGCACCAGACGGCGCATCAGTTCCATGCCCATCACCTCGGCCTCCTCCTCGGCCGTGTCGTCGTAGTGGGAGCGGCCCAGTACCAGCCGCACCATGTCGGCGTCGATGGTGGGCAGCTGCACGGTGGCCGTCTGCTCGTCCGGTGGGGACGCCGCCACATGGCCGAGCAGCAGATGGGCCAGCTCATGGCAGCAGATCAGGGTCCGGTGCAGCTGTGAGGTCTCGGCCTCGTAGTGGATGTGGTCCTCGTCGGGCAGCGACTCGACGAAGCCGGAGGGCTCACCGAACCGCATCCGCCGGGGTGTCAGCCGGATCGGCCGCCCGCGGTGCTGGGCGACGGCGGCGCACAGCTCCTCGACCGAGGCCAGTGGTGGCAGGTCCAGCGCCCTGATGGCGGCGCGCATCCGGCGTCGGGTGCGGGTCACACCTCTCATGTACGGTTCCCCTCCGGGAGTCAGCCAGCGGCCCAGTGGCACCTCCTGACGGTCTGTCACTGTCCCGGGTCGTCCTCGGGCAGGCTGGCGGCGCGGCGCAGCTGTTCGACCACGGTGAGGGCGGCGTCCTTCATGGCCGGGGGCAGTCCGGCGGCACGCATCGCGATCCGGCCGATGGTGGCGTCGCCGCGGATCGCCTCCATCTCGCACCGCACCTGCTCGATCCGCTTCAGGTCGCGCTCCACCGCCTGTGCGGTCTCGGAGTGCTGGAAGTAGTCCAGCGGTACCCCGAAGAGCTTGGCGATCTTCGCGGCGTTGTCGAGGCTGGGCTTCTGGGTGCCCTTGCGCAGATTGCCGATGTAGGTGGCGGACAGGCCCGTCCCGGCGGCGATCTCCTTGTCCGTCCAGGGACGTCCCAACTGCTTGGGGTACAGCACCTGGATCAGTCTCCGGAAGCGGTCCGCGAACTCCGGTCCCTCGCTCCGGGAGGGGCCGTCCGGGCGACAACTCAGGGGCTCCGTGGGCTCATCCATGGGCATGAGCCGGATCATAGACGGCTTCGGTGAGCCCGGCACCCCCTGCCTCCGTCGAATCCATGATCGTGGTGTCCGAACATGTCGTGGAGGCTGGAAATCGACGCGGGGCGGCGGTACCGGACACCCTGTGATCCACGATTGTTGACACCGTGTCCGCGAACGATCAGGATCGGCAACCGGGCGGCGCCTCCGGCGCACGCAGTACTGCGGACCCGCCGACGGGGGGCGGGTCCGCAGCTCTGTCCGGCGCTCCGCGGGGTGCCGTCCACCATCGACCGGAGGGCGGGCCCCGGCGGTTGTCCAACCGTTCCCGCCCGGTGCCCGATGTCCGGCGCGGCACCTCGCTGCGTTGTCGGAGTCGACCGGTTACGCCGGGTACGAGGTCGGTCCTCCGCCGTGCGATGCGCCCTCCCTGCCCGCCTTCGGCGAGGAGGGGCCCTGCGCCGGAGGCTGCGCGCCTCAACGGTGCGAACGGTCGGACAAGTTCTAGGCGGGTCCGTCCTCGGTGGCGGGCGGGTCGGGGGTGAAGCGGTAGCCGATTCCCGGCTCGGTGATCAGATACCGGGGACGGGACGGACAGGGCTCCAGCTTGCGCCGCAGATTGGCGAGGTGGACGCGCAGATAGTTGGTCTCCGTGGCGTACCGCGGCCCCCAGACCTCCTGGAGCAGCCGCCGCTGGGTGACCAGCCGTCCCGGGTTGCGGACCAGGGTCTCCAGCAGATGCCACTCGGTGGGGGTGAGACGGGTCTCGCCGCTCGCGGTGGTCACCCGCTTGGCGGCCAGATCGACCGTGAAGGCGGCGGTGGTGATCACCGGCAGGTCGTCACCGGGGGTGGCCCGGCGCAGCGCGGCCCGGATCCTGGCGAGGAACTCGCCCATGCCGAAGGGCTTGGTGACATAGTCGTCCGCGCCCGCGTCAAGGGCGTTGATCTTGGCGGTCTCGTCATGGCGGGCGGAGAGCACAATGATGGGGGCGGTGGACCAGCCGCGCAGGCTCTCGATGACGGTGATGCCGTCCAGATCGGGCAGCCCCAGGTCGATGACGGCCAGATCCGGCGGTGCGGCGGCCGCGGAGTTGAGCGCGGTGCGTGCGTCGGAGGCGGTGGTGACCCGGTGTCCGCCGGCGGTGAGCGCGATGGTCAGGGCCCGCAGCAGATGGGGGTCGTCGTCGACGACCAGGATGCGGGTCATGGCGCGGCCGGGAGGGTGAGGGTCATCGTCAGGCCCCCGCCGGGGGTGTCGTGGGGGACCAGGGAGCCCTGCATGGCCTCGGTGAAGCCGCGGGCGATGGCCAGCCCCAGGCCCAGGCCGCCGCCGCTGTGGTCGTCCAGGCGCTGGAACGGTGCGAACATCCGCTCGCGATCCGTGGCGGGGATGCCCGGCCCGCGGTCGGCGATCCGCAGCCGTACCAGGCCGCCGTCGGCGTCGGCGCTGACCCGGACCTCGCCGCCCGGCCCGGACGCCCGGCAGGCGTTGGCGACCAGATTGGCGATCACCCGCTCCAGCAGGCCGGGATCGGCCCAGGCGGGCGGCAGGTCCTCGGGCACCTCGACCGCCACACCGCGGCCGCTGGGCAGCGGGGTGTGCAGCAGCGCGGCGGCGACCACCTCGTCCATGGCGACCGCACGCGGATGCACGCTCAGCGCGCCCGCCTGCAGACGGCTCAGTGCGAGCAGGTTCTCCACCAGATCGCCCATCCGGTCGGCGGAGGCCTCCACGGTGGCCAGCAGTTCGGACTGCTGGTCCGCGGTGAGACCCAGCGCGGGTTCGCGCAGGGCCGAGACGGACGCCTTGATCCCGGCCAGCGGGGTCCGCAGATCATGGCCTACGGCCGCCAGCAGGGCGGCGCGCACCCGGTCGATCTCGGCCAGTTCCCTGGCGTGTGCCGCCTCGTCCGCCAGCCGCTCGGCCTCCAGGGCGCGGCCCGCCGCCGTCGCGAGCCGGGCCAGGAAGCGCTGGTCGGGTGCGAAGACCGCGGGGCCGTCGGCGACCAGCCGCAACCGGTTGCCCGCGGGCACGGAGAGCGCCGGCCGCGCCGACGGCGCCTGTCCGACGACCCCCACCGGATGCTCGCCCATGGCGTCGCGCTCCAGCAGTGCGGCCCCGGTCATACCGAAGGTGTCCCGGACCTGCTCCAGCACCGCGTGCAGCGGGCGGCCCTGGAGCGGCGCCGCGGTGATCCTGGCCAGCAGCGCCGCCTCGACCGCACTGCGGACGGCGGCGGCGCGCTGCCGGGCGGCGAGGTCCACCGTGACACTGACGGTGACCGCCACCGCCACATAGACCGCCAGGGTGATCAGCAGGTCGCGTCCTGCGACATGCAGGGTGCGGAAGGGCGGCACGAAGAAGAAGTTGACCAGACCCTCCGAGACCACCGCCGCGGTGAGCGCCAGCCACACTCCGCCGGCGGCGGCGATCAGCACCACGGCGGCCAGATAGATCAGCACGATGCTGGCCAGCGACAGCCCGCTGCGGACGGGCAGCAGTACGGCGGTGAGCACCGCCAGCCCCGCAGCGCCGCCCGCGGCGGCCGGCAGCCGGCGGCCCGCACCGGCCAGGCGCACACCCGTGGCGCCCCGCGGATCCGGCAACTGCTGCATGATCAGCACATTAGTGGGTCGGGGCGGCCGTGCCCTGCCGAGCGGCAGGCGGAGGTCAGCAGCGGCTGTGGCGTGCGGAGTCCAGCTGCCAGGGCACGCTGGTGACCATCACCCCGCGCTGGAGGAGCAGCCGCGCCTTGAGGTGGAACGCCGAGTGGTTGTGGAGCAGTTGCTCCCACCAGTGGCCCACCACGTACTCCGGGATGTACACCGCGATCAGATCGCCGGGGTGCTCCTGGTGCAGGCGCGCGATGTAGTCGAGCACCGAGCCGGTGATGTCGCGGTACGGCGACTCCATCACCGTGAGCGGCACCGGGATCTCCCGCTCCTCCCAGTCCGCCCGCAGGGCCCGCTCCTCGTCCGGGCTGATCCGGACGGTCAGCGCGGTGAGGGTGTCCGGGCGGGTCGCGCGGGCGTAGCCCAGGGCCCGCAGGGTCGGCTGGTGCAGCTGGGAGACCAGCACCACCGCATGGACCCGGCTGGGCAGGGTCACCCCGCCGGGCCTGGGGCGCAGCTCCCGGGCGACCCGGTCGTAGTGGCGCCGGACGCCGCGCATCGTCGTGTACAGCAGTGGCATCGCGATGACCACCAGATACGCGCCATGGGTGAACTTGGTGGCCAGCACGACCGCGAGGACCAGCGCCGTCAGGCAGGCGCCCACGGCGTTGATCGCCCGTGACCGGTGGATCCGGCGCCGCTCCGGTGGAGCGGGGCGGCCCGCGAGCACCCGGTTCCAGTGCCGGACCATACCGGCCTGGGAGAGCGTGAACGAGGTGAAGACCCCCAGGATGTAGAGCTGGATCAGCCGGGTCACCGAGCCCTGGAAGGCGTAGATCAGCACGCCGGCCGCCACCGCCAGGATGATGATGCCGTTGGAGTAGGCCAGCCGGTCCCCGCGGGTGTGCAGCTGGCGCGGCAGGAAGCGGTGCTCGGCCAGGATCGCGCCCAGCATCGGGAAGCCGTTGAACGCCGTGTTGGCGGCCAGGATGAGGATCAGTGCGGTCGCGGTCTGGACGTAGAAGAACATCACCGAGTGCGGTCCGCCGAACACCGCGGCGGCGATCTGCGCGATCACGGTGCGCTGACTGGTGTGGGTGCAGTCGCCGGGGAACCCCACCAGCCGGCAGGTGTCGCCGGTGTACCGCACATGGGCGATCATCGCCAGCGCGGTGATCCCGGCGAACATGGTGATGGACAGGGTGCCCATCAGCGCCAGGGTGGTCGCGGCGTTGCGGGACCGGGGCGGCCGGAAGGCCGGGACCCCGTTGGAGATCGCCTCCACGCCGGTGAGCGCGGTGCAGCCGGAGGAGAAGGCCCGCAGCGTCAGCAGCAGCAGGGCGACCCCGGTGAGCCCCAGCTCGCCGGGCATCGGCCGGACCTGCCACCCCGCGCTCTCGGCCACCGGGGGATGCCCCAACGCGGTCTGCAGCAGCCCGGCGACGATCATCGCCAGCACCCCGGCGACAAAGAGATAGGTCGGCACCGCGAACAGCCGCCCCGACTCCCGCACCCCGCGCAGATTCATCCCCGTCAGCAGGGCCACAAAGCCCAGGTTCACCGCCACCCGGTACGGGTCGAGCATCGGCACCGCGGAGATGATGTTGTCCACTCCGGCGGCCACCGACACCGCCACCGTCATGATGTAGTCGACCATCAGTGCCGAGGCCACCACCAGCCCGGCCCACGCCCCGAAGTTGCGCGAGGCCACCTCGTAGGAGCCGCCCCCCGAAGGGTAGGCACGCACCACCTGACGGTAGGAGAGCACCACCACGGCCAGCAGCAGCACCACGGCCGCCGCGACCCAGGGCGTCAGATGCAGATAGGCCACGCCGCCCAGGGTGAGCACCAGCAGGATCTCCTGCGTCGCATAGGCCACCGAGGACAGCGGATCGCTGGCGAAGACCGGCAGTGCGATCCGTTTGGGCAGCATCTGCTCCCCGAGGCGGTCACTGCTGAGCGGCCGGCCGATGATCAGTCGCTTGAACGCGATGGACACGCTCAGCAGTGAACGCCCCCGGCCGCCCGGGTCCCGCTTCTTCACACACCCTTGTCGTCGTCGGCGGCGGTCTTGACGCGGTCTTGGCACCGGGCCCGGCCAGGGGGTGCAGTCGACCGGGTCGCTGCCGCCGCTGAACCCGTTGCTGCTGCCCGGGGGACCAGCTGGTCGAGGCCCTTGACGGCGGCCACCACCGCGTCATGGCCGGACACCGCCCCGGCGATCGAGGCCGGGTCGGTGACATCGGCCTCGGCGCGGATCGGTGCGGTCACCGGATGGCCCCGGGCGCGCGCCTCGCGGGTGACGCTGCCGGAGCCCGCCACCGGCTCCCTCGAAGGAGACCTCGCCGAGGTCGGCGGCACCATCCTCGGACTGTACCGCCCCCCGGTCCACCGCTCCTGGACGGACGCCATGATCGCCTCGGCCGTGCACGACACCGACGCCCGCCGGATGCTCTCCGAGGTGATCGGATCCAGGATCCGCCGCGCGCCCGGACCGGTGGCCGCGGCCGTGCGGCGCGGCGAGGCACCCGCGGTCACCGACGCCGCCGAGGCGGTCCGGATGCCGGCCGCGCCGTTCCACCACCGGATGTACGTCAGCGGCGAACCGCTCGACGACGACCTGCCGCGCCGTGCGGCCGCCGCGGCCGCCGCCGCGGTCCGGGCCGGGGCGCTGCGCTCCCCGGACAGCGGGAAGGCCGGGCGCAAGGGGTGAACCCCTGCGCCCGGCCCCGGTCCCCCGACCGGTCTAGAGCTGCCGCACCCGGATGTTGCGGAACTCGATCAGGTCGTTGTCGCTGTGGTTCTGCAGCCCCACGAAGCCGCTGATGAACTGCCGCAGATCCGTGGGCGGGTCACCCGCCCGGGACGAGCTCTTCCCGGGCGTGTTGTCGAACTCGTTGAGCACGACCCCGTTGCGCATGATCGTGTAGTGCTGCCCCACGACGCGCACCTCGTAGTCGTTCCAGCTGCCCTTCGCCGTGACACCCGCCTTGTCCAGCGTCACCGGTGCGAAGTTGTACACCGAGCCGGTCTTCTGGGGCTCACCGGAGTCACCGTCGTAGATCTGGTTCTCCTGCCCGCAGTAGATCGCGACCCACTCCGGGGCGCTGCGGGCCGAGCCGACCGTCCCGCAACTGCCGGGCGGACGCTGGGCCAGCGGGGTCCGCGGGTCCGGGAACCGGGTGAAGACCCCGCTGTTGGCGTTGTGGCCGTCCGGCGCCGCGTCCCGGAACTGCAGCCGGACGGAGAAGTCCCCGAAGGGCTTCTTGGCGTACCACAGCATGCCCATGCCGCCCGAGCTGTGCAGCGTCCCGTCGGGCAGCAGCGAGAACGTCCCGGCTCCGGCCTGCTGCCAGTCGGCGAGGCTGGCCGCCGATCCGTCGAAGATGGACTGGTAGCCCGCGGTCTTGCCGATGTCGGACTGGGCAGCGGCCTTGGTGAGCGCGGCCGCCTCGTGCTGGTCGAGCACCCCGTCCTTGCGGAGCTGGTTCACCACCCCGTTGAGGTGGCTGACGAACTGGCCGTGGCTGGACCAGCTGCGCTCGTCGTCGATCAGGTCGTTGACCGTGCAGCCGCCGCCGGCCTTGTGGTTGGCCACCTTGGTGTCGGTGTCCAGCAGCCAGACCGTCGACCGGGCGTCCGGCGCCTTGCAGCCGGCCAGCGCGTCGACGGTGCCGGTGGCCTGCTCGCCGTTGGCGTAGGTCACCTTGAGGGTGGCGTGGTAGGTGCCGTAGTCGGCGTAGGTGTGCGTCGGGTTGGCCTCGTGCGACGGCCGGCTGCCGTCACCGAAGTTCCACTCCCACGCCACGCCGCCGGCCTTGGTGCCGGAGAACGCCACCGTCTTGGGCTCGCTCTGCGCCACCGACCGCGCACCCGCGTCGGCGGGCCTCGGTGTGGCCGCACCGCCGTGGTAGCTGATGCGGATCAGCTTCTGGTTGGAGTCCAGGCTGAAGAAGCCGCCCGCGTAGTCGAGCATGTAGAGCGCGCCGTCCGGGCCGAACTTGGCGTCCATCCAGCTCTGCAGCAGATTGTCGCCGCGGCCGCCCGGGATGATCTGGCGCAGGTCCTCGGCGAAGGCCGGCGGGCCCTGCTCCTTCACGTTGGACGGGTCGACGGTCACGGCGACCCGGTTGCTGGCGTTGGACTCGTCACCGATGAACCACTTGTTGTCCCAGTACGCCGGCCAGGCGACCCCGCTGCCGGTGTCCACCTCGGACCGGTGGTACGTCGGGCCGTCCATGATGGCCTGGCCGCCGCCCTTGAGGTACTGCTCGGTGTAGGTGGCCTGGTCCTGGTCGTACGTCGGCAGACCGCTGCCGTCCGTCCGCTGCGGGTAGACCGGGCCGCCGCCCTGCGGCGAGTACCAGATCATGTTGTTCCGCGCCGCGGGGATGTCGGTCAGACCGGTGTTGCGCGGCGAGGTGTTCTGCAGGTGGTCGCAGTCGTACCAGTTCGTCAGCACACTGGCGTCGGTGTTGCTGCGGTTGCGGTAGGGCTGCTTGTTGCCCATGCAGTAGGGCCAGCCCTGGTTGCCCGCGGAGGTGATGACGGTCGCGGTCTCGTACTTCGCCGGACCCAGCTCCGGGTCGGGAGCGCCCGCGTCCGGACCGACCCAGGCGGCCGTCAGCCAGTCGTTGGTCTTGTCATAGGCGATCCGCGCGACATTGCGGACACCCATCACATAGATCTCCGGACGGGTCTTGCCGCCGCCCTCCTCCTTACCGGTGAAGAGATTGCCCTTGGGGATGGTGTAGGTGCCGTCCGCCTCCGGGTGGATCCGCAGGATCTTGCCGTTGAGGTTGTTGGTGTTGCCGGCGGTGCGGCGGGCGTCCTGGAAGGAGAGGCCCTTGTAGTCCTGGGTCCAGTTGTTCCCGGAGTACCCCGCCCCCGCGCCCTGCGAGGAGTTGTTGTCACCGACGCCGACATACAGGTTGCCCTGCTTGTCGAAGGTCATCCCGCCGCCCGCGTGGCAGCAGCTGTGGATCTGCGCGTCCCAGTGCAGCAGGTCCTTGCGGGTGGCCTGGTCGATCGACTGGGCCTTGAAGTCGTAGGTCAGCCGGGAGATGGTGCGCTGGCCGACCTGGGTGTCCCGGTCGATCGAGTCGTGCGGCATCCAGTAGACGTACAGCCAGCCGTTCTTCTGGAAGTTCGGGTCCAGCACGATGCCGACCAGACCCTCCTCGTCCTTGACCAGCTCGTCACCGCTGCCCCGGTTGCCCATCACGTCCAGGGTGGTGAGCAGTTTGGCCTTCTTGGTCGCCGGGTCCCACAGGTGGATGGTGCCGCAGCCGAGGCCCACCTTGGGGTCGCTCCAGTCGGCGATCGGACCGGACGGGCAGGCGGCCTTGCCGATGTAGAAGACCTTGCCGTCCGGAGCGATGGTCAGCCCGTGCGGCTCACCGATCTGGTCGAGCTGGCCCGTCTGGTTGGGCGCGGTCAGCCGCTCCACCGTGTAGTTGGAGGCGATGGTCGCCTGGCAGTCGCCGCGGACCATTCCGGTCGTCCACTCGATGGCGCCGAGCAGATGGCTGCGGAACTTCTGGTCCGTGGTGTAACTGGCCTCGGTGCGGCCCATACCGGTGTAGAACGACCGGCCGCCGTCGTAGTCCCGGCACCAGGAGATCGGGTGGAAGGCGCCGTTGCCCGCCGGGCCCGGGTCGTAGCTGCCCTCGTCGACCTGGGCGATCGTCTGGACCTTGCCGACCGGGCTGGGATCCCAGTTCATCCACTGGTCGGACCGGGTCCAGGTGAGCGGCAGGCCCTTGTTCGCGGGGTGCTGACGGTCGGTGACATCCACCACCGCCTGCTGCACCTTGGACTCGGCCGGCGGCGTGGGATCGGCGCTGAAGAGCCGCAGCTCGGCCAGCTGGATCAGCGGTTCACCGCTGTTGGCGGTGATGTTCAGCCGGTAGTACTGGTAGGCCTGGCTGTTGGCGACGGTGAACTGCCGGGTCTGGAAGCGATCGGGGAAGGTCTGCCCGGTCTGCGTGTCCAGGGTCTTCCAGTCGTTCCCGTCCGTGGAGCCCTGCAGGGTCCAGTCCTTGGGGTCGCGCCCCGGGAAATCATTGGCCGAGGTCAGTGCGTACTGCGCCACCGCCACCGGCTTGGCCAGCTTCACCGCGGCCCATCCGGTGGTGGACTTGGCCAGCCACTTGGTGTTGGTCAGCCCGTCGACCAGCTTCTCCTTGGTCTCGTTCGGCGGGTTGTCCCCGCTCGCGGTGACCTCCGAGACCTTCTCGGCAGCGGGCAGGCTCGCCGCGGGACGGGTGCCGATCAGACCGGTGAACCAGTCGGAACCGGGCTGCGCCCGTGCGGCGTCGTGGACTCCCACGAAGCCGCCGCCGCCCTTGACATACGCCTGGAACGCGGCCTCCTGATCCGAGTTCAGCGTGGCGTCCTTTGCGGACAGGAACACCACACCTCGGTAGCCGGCCAGCTTGGCTGCGGTGAAAACGCGCGGATCGTCCGACTCGTCGACACCGAACCCGTTCTTGGCGCCAAGCTCCTTGACCGCCGTCACCGCCCGGCCCACCGGGTCGTCCTGTGCCGCCGCCGGCCCGTGGAACACCAGGACCTTGACCGAGGCGGCCCGCTCCTCCGTGCCCGCGGCCGCGGGCGTCCCGGCCTGTGCCTGCTGTACGGCGGGCAGCGACGCCAGCCCCAGCGCCAGCGCGCCGCTGGACATCAGCACCATCACCCGGCGCCAGACCCGCGGGCGTCCCGGGCCCCTTGGTACGCCCGGAGGTGAAGCACTGCCCGATCCGGACAGTGCCAAGAGGTCTCGTCGACCCATTCCTGACTCCTTTGCTCGATCCAGCGGTGCGAGGAGTACTGCCGGCCGCGGTCCGTGCCGCCGCGCCGGCCGGGTGGGGCCCGGCGCGGACCACTGTCCGCGCCGGGGTGCTCCCATGGGTCCGGAGGGCGCCGGTCACGGCTGCCTGGTCCGGACGTTCCTGATCGGGATCGCAGCGGTGGTGCTGCGGTTCTGCGGACGCGGTGCCCGCAGGTCTGCCGGCGCCCGTCGGTGGCGGATCGGCCCTGGTTCGGCCCGGGCCGCCGGCATCACGACCTCAGCGGGCGACGAGCCTGTCCGACCCGTCGGAGGCGGCCCGGTCGCCGTGGTCGTGACCGGGCTTGCCGATGTCCGACCGGGAGGCCGCGGTGTTGATCGCCTTTGCCTCGCGCCGGTCGATGACGCCCTCGTGCAGCAGCGCATCGGTGAGGTGCTTGACGTGGTCGACGAAGGCGTCGTGGCTCTTCCAGGCCTGCTCGTCGAGGATCCGCTCGTTGATGGTGCAGCCGTTGCCCGTGACGCGGTTGGGCACCCCGGAGTTCACCGTGCCCACGATCACCGTCGCGCGGTTGTCCGACTCCGCGCAGTGCCCGCCTCCGGAGCGGCTGTCGACCACGGTCAGGTTGGCGGTGGCGACCGCGGAGGTGTTGCCGGCCTTGTCCACGGCCCGGTAGCGCACGGCGTGGTCACCGGCCCGGTCCACCACGACCGGTGCCGTGTAGACGAGATAGGGGCCGCCGTCGAGGGAGTACTCGATGCGGTCGACACCGGACTTGTCGTCGGTGGCGGTGATGGTGACGGTTGCGCTGCCGACGTACTGCCAGGCCGCGTTCTGGGTGCCGGTGACCGCGGCCGAGGCCTGGGGCGCGGTGGTGTCCCCGGCGGGCGGTGCGGCGACGGTGAAGGTGGTGGTCTGGTCGGCGGAGGTGTTGCCGGCCTTGTCGGTGGCGCGGTAGGTGAGGGTGTGGTCGCCGGAGGTGCTGACCGCCACGGGCGCCGTGTAGGTCTGATAGGCACCGCCGTCCAGGGAGTACTGGATCCGGTCCACGCCCGATTCGGTGTCGGAGGCGCTGAGGGTGACGGTGGCGGTGTCGATGTACTGGCCGTCGGCGTTCTTGTCGCCGGTGACGGTGGCTGAGGTCTGGGGTGGGGTGGTGTCCTTGGTGGTGGGTGTGGCGATGGTGAAGGTGGTGGTCTGGTCGGCGGAGGTGTTGCCGGCCTTGTCGGTGGCGCGGTAGGTGAGGGTGTGGTCGCCGGGGGTGGTGACGGCGATGGGTGTGGTGTAGGCGGTGGAGGTGCCGCCGTCGAGGGTGTAGTCGATGTGGTCGACGCCGGACTCGGTGTCGGTGGCGGTCAGGGTGACGGTGGCGGTGCCGGTGTACTGGCCGTCGGCGTTCTTGTCGCCGGTGACGGTGGCTGAGGTCTGAGGTGGGGTGGTGTCCTTGGTGGTGGGTGTGGCGATGGTGAAGGTGGTGGTCTGGTCGGCGGAGGTGTTGCCGGCCTTGTCGGTGGCGCGGTAGGTGAGGGTGTGGTCGCCGGGGGTGGTGACGGCGATGGGTGTGGTGTAGGCGGTGGAGGTGCCGCCGTCGAGGGTGTAGTCGATGTGGTCGACGCCGGACTCGGTGTCGGTGGCGGTCAGGGTGACGGTGGCGGTGCCGGTGTACTGGCCGTCGGCGTTCTTGTCGCCGGTGACCGCGGCGGACGCCTGGGGCGCCGTGGTGTCGCCGCCGCCGGCCGCGGTGACGGTGAGCTCACCGGACATCAGATGGCCCGGCATGGCGCAGAAGTAGCGGTAGGTGCCCGGACTCAGGGTGACCTGTGCGGTCTCCCGCCCACCGTTGGCGTCCGCCGGATTGGCGACCAGGTTGAGCGTGACATCGGTGTTGTAGTCGGTGTTGGACGTGTCGAACGTCAGCGTGTGCGGCATGCCCGTGGTGTTGCCGGTGGCCGCGCTGTTCTCGAAGACGATGGTGGCGGCACCGGCGACGGCGGTGCTGGGTGCCGAGAGATAGCCGGTGTAACTGTCGCCGGCGGTCCAGGTCAGGACCTGCTCCGCAGCGGGAGCTGCTGGTCCTGGCGCAGGCTGTCCCTGGCCCCAGGCCAGCGGCACGGTGAGACAGAGCAGTCCGAGCAGGGCGGCCACCAGCACGGCCATGGCATGGCGTGACCCGTGGAACCCGGATGTCGGTGGAGACGGGATTCGTGGTTGCACCACTACACCTTTCGCAGTGATTGCGGATACGGCGTGTGAGCTCGTGGTTCGCGTGGAGCGGGCTACTCGGGGCCGCCGGGGCGGCTCCCCTGCCACACCCGGTGCCGTGGTCCTCCGGGCCGTGGACCGGCCTCGTCCACCAACCCCTCAGGGGCGACCGGAACGCTGTGAAGGTAGCGATTCTTTTGATGAGACGTCAATAAGTATGGCGGGAACCATGCAAACTTTATCATGGACCTAGAGGAACTATCGAAGGGCTGTTACGGTAGGCCCGCCTCCGGCTCTCTGACAGGTCCTCATGACCCGAGCCGGCAACCGAGATCACAGCGCGCCATCGACTGCGCAGCTGCCGGAGTCGGCACTGCGGACCGGCTCGCCTCAGACGCGCGGGGCGCCGTCACCGATTGGAGAACCATGACCGAGGTAGGCAGAGGTATGCCGCGACGTGCCTTCTCCCGGCGAGCCTTCACGACCGGCGCGGTGGTGGCGGCGATCGTCCCCACCGTGGCGGCTGCACAGCCGGTCCTGGGGGCGGCCGCCAAGGCCGCTGACAAGGAGGCCGACAAGAAGCATCCCGGTGGCGGCGAGGAGCGCCGGATGACCCTCTACGCGGAGAAGCTGCCGGACGGCCGGCTGGGCTACGGCCTGGAGCCCGGCAAGGCGACCGTCCCCGGCCCTCTGATCGAACTCACCGAGGGCGACACCCTGAACATCGAGCTGGTCAACAATCTCGATGTGACCGCCAGCCTCCATGTGCACGGGATGGACTACGACACCGCCAGCGACGGCACCACCATGAACAACAGCGTCGTGGAGCCCGGCGGGCGGCGTACCTACACCTGGCGCACCCACGCCCCGCACCGCCGCAGGGACGGCACCTGGGAGGCCGGCACCGCCGGCTACTGGCACTACCACGACCATGTGGTCGGCACCGAGCACGGCACCGGCGGCATCCGCAAGGGGCTCTACGGCCCGGTGGTCGTCCGGCGCAAGGGCGATGTGCTGCCGAAGAAGCAGTTCACCGTGGTCTTCAACGACATGACGATCAACAACACCACCGCCCCCGACACCCCGACCTTCACCGCCAAGGTGGGGGAGCGGGTCGAGTTCATCGTGATCACCCACGGGGACTTCTTCCACACCTTCCACGTCCACGGGCACCGCTGGGCCGACAACCGCACCGGGCTGCTGGAAGGACCGCAGGACCCCAGCCGGATCATCGACACCAAGACCACCGGGCCCGCCGAGTCCTTCGGATTCCAGGTGATCGCGGGCGAGCGGGTCGGGCCCGGGCACTGGATGTACCACTGCCATGTGCAGAGCCACTCCGACATGGGCATGGCCGGGGTGTTCATGGTGACCGACGAGGACGGCAACATGCCCCCCGGCGGCATGACGATGCCCGGCGGCATGACGATGCCGGACGGGATGACGATGCCGGACGGGACGTCCATGCAGGGCGGCTGACGGCCGCCGGAAACTCCAGCGCACCAGCCCCGCCCCCGGGAGACCGGGGGCGGGGCTTCGGCCTGTGCGGACCGGGGACGGACACGGCGGAGCCGGGGCACCTTCGTGGTTCCGGGACAGCGAGGCGCCCCGGTCGGCTCGATGGCGAGCCCCGGAGCGCCACAGGGGAGTGCGTACGGGTGCGGGCGGCCCCGCGCCGCCGTCATCGACGGCGGCCGCGGTCGGCGATCGCTGGTCGGCGTACGCGGGTGGGCGTACACGGGTGGAGGCACACGGACGGGCAGTGGGCGGACGGCAGTGGGCGGACGGCAGCGGGCGGTCAGGCAGCCGCCTCGGCCACCGCGGCACCGGCCGCCGGTACCTGCGTCCAGGCCGACTCGGCGGCGGCGCTGCGCTCGACCGCGTCCAGCACCAGCTGCACCTGGAGGGCGTCGGTGAAGGACGGTGTCGGGTCCTCGCCCGCGCAGACGGCCGCCACCAGATCCCGCACCTGATGGGTGAAGCTGTGTTCGTAGCCCAGCGTGTGGCCGGGCGGCCACCAGGCGGACAGATAGGGGTGGTCGGCCTCGGTGACCAGGATCCGCCGGAAACCCTGCTCGTCCGTGGGTTGGGTGGCGTCCAGGAACTCCAGCTCGTTCAGCCGCTCCAGATCGAAGGCGGCCGACCCCAGCGAGCCGTTGATCTCCAGTCGCAGGGCGTTCTTGCGGCCGGTGGCGAAGCGGGTGGCCTCAAAGCTCGCCAGTGCCCCGCCCTCGAACCGGCCCAGGAAGAGCGTCGCGTCGTCGACGGTGACCTCCCCGCGGCCGTCCGCGCCGTCGCCGCGCGCGGTGAGGCCGTCGGACGCCCCGGCGGGCAGCGGACGCGTGCGCACGAAGGTCTCGCTCAGCGCGGTCACTCCGACGACCCGATCACCCGTCAGATACTGGGCCAGATCGACAATATGGGCTCCGATGTCACCCAGCGCCCCGGAGCCGGCGTGCTCCCTGCGCAGCCGCCACACCAGCGGGAACTCCGGATCGGTGATCCAGTCCTGCAGATAGGCCGCCCGTACGTGCCGGATCTCGCCCAGCCGCCGGTCCGCGATCAGCCGCCGCAGCAGCGCCATCGCCGGCACCCGGCGGTAGTTGAAACCGCAGGCCGACCGCACCCCGGCGGCCCTGGCCTGCTCCGCCGCGGCCGCCATCGCTCTGGCCTCGGCGACGGAGTTGGCGAGCGGCTTCTCGCACAGCACGTGCTTGCCGGCCTCCAGCGCGGCGATGGCGATCTCGGCATGGCTGTCACCCGGGGTGCAGATGTCGACGAGATCGATGTCGTCACGGGCCAGCAGGGCCCGCCAGTCGGTCATGTGGTCGGCCCAGCCGAGCCGCTGTGCGGCGGCCGCGACCCGCTCGGGATCGCGGCCGCACACTGCGGTCAGCTCGACCCGGGCCGGCAGGTCGAAGACGTGGTTGACGGCACGCCAGGCCTGTGAGTGGGCGGCACCCATGAACGAGTGCCCGACCATGCCGACCCTGAGTCGCTGAGTGGACAAGTTGTCTCCTTGATCGCCGGAGGCCCCGCCCGAGGACAGCGGCCTTGACGCCCGGGCCCTTCGGTCAGAAGCCGAGGGGCAGATAGTCCGCCGCGTTCTCCTTGGTGACGGTCTCCGAGGAGAGGCGGATCTCCTTGGGGATCGCGAGCTCCGCCAGGTCGGCCATGCCCCGGCCGTTGGCGACCAGCCGGGCCAGGGCCACGGCGGAGGCCGACATGCTGGGGCTGTAGGTGACGGTGGCCTTGAGCACGGTGTTGTCGGCCTGGATCTGCTGCATGACCTTGGCCGAGCCGGCCCCGCCGACCATGAAGAACTCCTTGCGGCCGGCCTGGTTGATCGCCGCGAGCACCCCGACGCCCTGGTCGTCGTCGTGGTTCCACAGGGCGTCCAGCTTGGGCGCCGCCTGCAGCAGGTTCGCGGCGGCCTGCTGGCCGGAGTCGATGGTGAACTGCGCCGCCACCCGGTGCTTGACCGAGAATCCATAGCCGGCCAGCGCGTCCTTGAAGCCCTTGCTGCGGTCCTGGGTGAGCGGCAGGCTGTCGATACCGGGGATCTCCGCGATCACCGGGTTGGACACTCCGGCCGCCTTGAGACGGTCGCCGATGAAGTGCCCGGCGGCCACCCCCATACCGTAGTTGTCGCCCTTGAGCAGCAGCCGGAAGGCCAGCTCGTCGGAGAAGGCGCGGTCCAGGTTGACCACCGGGATGCCGGCCTCCATGGCCTTGCGGCCGGTGGCGGTCAACTGGGCGCCGTCGTAGGGCAGTACGACGATGACGTCCGGCTTGGCCTGGATCAGGGTCTCCAGGGCGGCGCGCTGTGCGGTGGCGTCCGCACCGGCCTCGACCGCCTTGAAGGTGACCTCGGGGAAGCGCTTGGCCGCCGCCTTGGCGTTGGTGGAGATGGCGGCCATCCAGCCGTGGTCGGCGGCCGGTGCGGAGAAGCCCACCGTGATGGCCTTGCCGGGGCTGGAACTGCCCGCGGCCACCGGCACCGTGGCGTCGCCCGCCGCCTGCTTGGGATCGTTGGAGGTGCATCCGGCCAGCAGTGCGCCGGCGCTGACCGCGGCACCGCCGAAGAGGATGTTCCTCCTGGACATGGGTGATCTTTCGGACATCTGAGCCTCCGTGAGGGTGGGGAGTGTCTGACCGATGCCGAGCGGGGTGGTTCAGTGGCGGAGCAGATCCCGCGGCCGGAACTGCTGGACCAGGACGGCGCCGACGATGATGGCGCCCTTGACGATGTTCTGGACCTCGGTCGGCAGGTTGTTGAGGATGAAGAGGTTGGTGATGGTGGTGAAGACCACCACACCCAGCAGCGAGCCGATCACCGTGCCCCGGCCGCCGGTGAGGGCGGTGCCGCCGATGATGGCGGCGGCGATGGCGTCCAGCTCGTAGAGGTCGCCCTGGCCCGCCGAGCCCGCGTTGGCCTGGGCGACCACCATCACCGCGGCGATTCCGCAGCACAGGCCGGAGAGGGTGTAGAGGTACACCGTCTGGCGGCGGACGTTGATGCCGGCCAGCCGTGCCGCCTCGGCGTTGCCGCCGACCGCGACCGTGCGGCGGCCGAAGGTGGTGCGGTTGAGCAGCACCCAGCCGACCGCGGTGACCGCGGCGAAGATCCACACCAGGTCCGGGATGCCCAGCAGCTTCACCTCGGCCAGGCGGTTGATGGACTCCACGTTCACCGGCTGGGTCTGCTTGTCGGAGATCTTGGTGGCCAGGCCGCGGGCGCCGACCATCATGGCCAGGGTGGCGATGAAGGGCACCAGCCGGCCGTAGGCGATCAGCAGTCCGTTGACGGTGCCGGCGACCGCGCCGACCGCCACCGCGGTGAAGAACATGCCGCCCGCCCCGAAGTCCTGGGTGGCGACGGTGGTGCACCACACCGAGGCGAGCGCGGTGAGGGCGCCGACCGACAGGTCGATGCCGCCACCGATGATCACAAAGGTCATGCCGATGGCGATGACGCCGATGGCGGAGGCCTGGGTGAGGATGGTCAGGATGTTCCCGCTGGTGAGGAACTGGTCGGGGGAGCTGACCAGTCCGATGACGACCAGCGTCGCCAGGACCGCGGTCAGTCCGAGGTTGCGCCGGACTGGTTCGCTTGCGTCGCCCTTCCACCAGCCGGCCTTCGCCGCGGGTGCGGCGGCCGGGGCCATGTCGGTCACTCGATCGTCCCTTCCAGCAGTGACCCCGCCATCACGAGGTCGAGGACCATGTGTTCGTCGAGTTCCTCTGCGCGGCCCTCCCGTACGATCCGGCCCTCGCGCATCACCAGCACCCGGTCGGCGAGGCCGAGCACCTCGGGCACCTCGCTGGAGACCAGCAGCACCCCCACCCCGTCCGCGGCCAGTTCCCTGATCACCCGGTAGAGCTCCGCCCGGGCGCCGACGTCCACGCCCCGGGTGGGTTCGTCCAGCAGCAGCAGCCGGGTGTTGCCGAGCAGCCACCGGCCGACCACCACCTTCTGCTGGTTGCCGCCGGACAGGGTGCGCACCCTGCGTTCCACCTCGCGCGGGCGCAGCTCCAGCCGGTCGGCGACGCCGAGTGCGGCGGCCCGCTCGGCCGAGTTGCGGACGAAGCCCGCGGTGGCGTGCCGGGAGAGGGTGGCCAGGCCGATGTTGCGCTGTACGGGTTCACCCAGCAGCAGGGCCTGGCTCTTGCGCTCCTCCGGGGCCAGCCCCAGCCCGGCGCGTACGGCGTCGCCGACGCTGCCCGGCCGCAGCCGCCGGCCGTCCACGGTGACCCGCCCGGCATGCGAGCGCCGCGCGCCGAAGACGGTCTCCAGCAGTTCCGACCGTCCGGAGCCCACCAGGCCGGCGATGCCCACGATCTCCCCGGGCCGGACGCTCAGTGAGACATCGCTGAACTCGCCCGTCCGGCTGAGGTTCTCCACCCGCAGCAGTTCGTCTCCGGTGGGCGCCTCGGCGGGCCGGGGCGGGAAGACGTACTCCAGGGTGCGGCCGGTCATCAGACCGACCAGCTCCTTGGTGGGGGTGGTGGCCGGCAGGCCGGCCGCGGTGGTGCGGCCGTCCTTGAGCACCGTGACCCGGTCGCAGATCTCGCGGATCTCCTCGAGGCGGTGGGAGATGTAGATGACCGCGATGCCCTGGCCGCGCAGCTCCCGGATGATCCGGAAGAGGTTGTCCACCTCGTCGTGGGCCAGCACCGCGCTGGGCTCGTCCATGATCAGCAGCTTGGCCTGCCGGGACAGCGCCCGCGCCATGCTGACGATCTGCTGGGCGGCGGCGGGCAGCCGGCCGACCGGCCGGGTCACGGGTATCGCGCCGTGGCCCAGCCGCTCCAGCACCTCCCGGGCCTGGGCCCGCATGCTGCCCCGGCGGACGAACCCCGCGGTGCGCGGCTCCTGGCCGAGCAGGATGTTGTCCGCGACCGGCATGTCGGGCACCAGGTCGAGCTCCTGGTAGATGGTGGCGATCCCGGCCCGCATGGCGGCCTGCGGGCCCGGGAACGACACCGGGCGGCCCTGCCAGGTGAGCCGGCCCGCGTCCGGCCGGTGCACCCCCGAGAGCACCTTGATCAGGGTGGACTTGCCCGCGCCGTTCTGGCCGAGCAGGCAGTGCACCTCGCCGGGCCGGACCGTCAGGTCCACCCCGTCCAGGGCGCGGACACCGGGGAAGGTCTTGACCACGCCGTGCAGTTCGAGCAGGGGGGCGCCGGCCGAGAGTGCGGCGTCCGGTTCCGTCATGAGAATCCCCCGTAGGCGAGTTCGCTGGCCAACAGCGCGGCCCCGGTGACACCGGCCCGCGGTCCCAGCTCCGACATCACAATCGGCAGGTTCCCCGTGGCCAGGGGCAGTGAGCGGGAGTAGACGACGCCGCGGATCTCCGCGAGCAGGGCGTGCCCCAGACCGGAGAGCCCGCCGCCGATCACGATCATCGACGGGTTCATGAAGCTCACCAGTCCTGCGAGCACCTGGCCCACCCGGCGGCCACCGGCCCGGATGAGGTTGTTGCAGGCGACATCGCCGGCCGCGGCGCAGTCGGCGACGTCCTTGGCGGTCAGCACGCCGTTCCCGGTCAGCCGCTCGGCGAGGGCCGGGGACTGCCCCGTACGGGCGGCTGCGGTGGCGTCGCGCACCAGGGCGACACCACCGAAGAAAGCCTCCAGGCAGCCGGCGTTTCCGCAGGAGCAGACCGGTCCGCCGGGCTCGATCTGGATGTGGCCGATGTCGCCGGCGCATCCCTCCGCACCGCGGTAGATCTCCCCGTGCACCTGGACACCGCAGCCGATACCGCTGCCGATCTTGACAAAGAGCAGGTCGGCGGCGGTGCGTGCGACCCCGCTGTGGTGCTCGCCCAGCGTCATCACATTGACGTCGTTGTCCACCACGACCGGGCAGCCCAGCTCTCTGGCCAGCTGGCTGCGGACCGGGTAGCGGTCCCAGCCCGGCATGATCGGAGGGGAGACGGGCACACCGTCGCGGAAGCTCACCGGGCCGGGGACGCCGATCCCGAGCGCGTCCAGCTGACTGAAGTGGCCCTGCGCCCGCAGCTTTCCGAGGATTTCGACCACACGGTCCAGCACCACGGTGGGGCCGGACCTGATGTCGCAGGGCTCGGCGTACGAGGCCACCGGGGCCAGCCGGCCGTCGGTGATCTCGATGTCCACCGAGCTCGCGCCCAGGTCGACGGCGGCGAAGCGCACCCTGGGGTCCAACTCGACCAGTGTCGACCGCCGGCCTCCGCGGGAGGCGGCGGGCCCGGCCTCCAGGACCCGGCCGGCCTCGATCAGCCGGTCGAGCTCCGCCAGCAGACGCGGGCGCGGTACTTCGAGCCGGTCGGACAGCTCGGCACGGGACAGCGGCCCTGAGTCACGCAGCAGGCTCAGCAGTCGGTACTGGACGGTCATGTGCTCACCTCCTCGGAAGACTTGATGTGGCGAAACGTTAGAAGCTTCTGCTGGGGCCGTCTAGAACTTTTTGAGAAATCATCAAAAATTCAGAGCGCATCGACGGAACCCCCGGGATGGAACCGCCCCGCCACCGCGGTACGGCCTACGGTGGCGGGGCGGGGTTGAGTCGGCCAGGCCAGTCCGCCGCGCGGTCGCGCCCCTGGTCAGGACGGTGTGGGTCACCCGGTGAGGCCGCGGGGGAGGGCTGACGGGCGGAGCGTCGCGCACTTCCCGAACATCGGTGCGCCCGGCCGGTCGCAGCCGACCGCGGTGGGCTCCCAGGGGTGCGCGAACGGCGCCCCGGGGACGCCGGTTGCCGCTGCCGCTGCCGCTGCCGCTGCCGCCGCCGCCGGTGACCGTGCTCCGTTCATGGAGCCGGCCCGCGGCAGCGGCCCGTCGGACCGTGATCCGGACGGGCGGCGCGGCCGCCGGGGTCGGGCGGCCCGGCGTTCCCGGTCTGCGCTGCACAGTGGTTGCGTCTCCCCGTGGCCGTCGGCCGGCCGGGTCGGCCGTGGTGAGGACCGGCCCGCCGTCCGCACCGGGTCGCGGTGCGGACGGCGGGCCGGTCGGTGCTGCGGTGCGGCGCGATGTGCGCCTTCCGCGTCAGTGCCTCAGCAGTTGCGCCAGCGCCTGGTAGCTCCGCTCGGCGGCACCGAGCGAGCCCGGCGGGTCGGGCTGGGTGCCGGGTGCGTTGTCCTGCTCCCAGATGCCGACGTGGGAGCCGCGCGGGCCGATGGCGTGGATGAACCGCTGGTACGGCATGTTGCCGTCGCCGAACTCGGTCATGTCGTAGCCGTCGGGGACGCTGGGGTCGCTCTCGCCGTTCTTCATGTGGAACAGCGGGTAGCGGTAGGGGTGGTTGCGGACGTACGCGGCCGGGTCGAAGCCCGGGAAGCGGAACTGGCCCACGAACGCCCAGTAGACGTCCATCTCCAGGAACACATGGCGCGGGTCGGTGTTCTTGAGGAAGACGTCGTACAGCCGCACCGACGGCTGGTCGGTGCCGAAGGCGAACTCGCCCGAGTGGTTGTGCTGGTAGAGCTTCAGCCCGCGGGCGGACGCGGCCGCACCCCAGGTGTTGAAGTCCTCCGCCGCCGCCTGGTAGGCCGCGACGGTGTTGGTGTCGGAGGGGGCGTTGGCGGTGCCGACGTGCGGCATGCCCAGGATCTGCGCGTTGTCCAGCTCCTGCTGGAGGTTGTTGCGCAGGCTGTCGATGCCGATGTGGCTGCCGACGGCGCGCAGGCCGTTGTCGTCCAGCAGCTTGCGGATCTCCGGGAGGGTGATCTGGCGGCCCAGGATGGAGGTGTTCTGGGTGTATCCGGCGAACTCCACCTCCTGGTAGCCGATCCGGGCGAGCTCCTCGAAGACGACGGCGAAGCCCAGTTGGCTGACCTTGTCCCGGACGCTGTAGAGCTGGATGGCGATGCGGTCGCGGGGAATCGTCAGGGAGCCCCGCTGGTGGGTCGAGTGCTCCGTGGTGGCGGCGGCGGGCGCTGCGCCGAGCAGCGAGGCGGCGCCGACGGCGACGGTGGCTCCTGCGGTGGCTCGGAGGAAGGTCCGGCGGTCGAAGTCTCTGCGTGGCTGGCTCAAGGCCACTCCTTCATATCTGAGGGGGTTGGCTTGCCGGCGCGTCGTGGGGCGGCGCGGGGGCGGGACACGGTCGAGTGGGGATGCCGGGGACATCGAGAGCGGAAGCGCTCTCTGTCCGGGCGGTGACTGCCTGCCGTGGCGAGACAGTAGGAGGCTTCCCTCGGGAGTGTCCAGAGATTTGACGAATATGGACGCAACTTCTTGACGACTGGTTAAAAGATGGCCCACATCTGAGGTTTATTCGCCTCGGCAGGGCGATAGTGGGTTGACAGGGCTGCCGGCGCGGGCCACGCTCATCACCGCCTGCCACCTTCTGGTCGCCCTTCCCACCCTCACC
Organism: Peterkaempfera podocarpi; assembly: GCF_042466665.1. Lineage (GTDB taxonomy): Bacteria > Actinomycetota > Actinomycetes > Streptomycetales > Streptomycetaceae > Peterkaempfera > Peterkaempfera podocarpi. The sequence goes on along the minus strand of NZ_CP162102.1, from coordinate 558,895 downwards.
CGCCCCCATGCCCCGGAGCGCCGCTGTACCGCATCTTGGGGTAAGCGCTTTCTATGGCGCGAGGAGCGCATCAGAAGGAGCAGCAGTGCCACAGACACCGCGCCGCCGAATGCCCGCGGGAGCACACCGGCGCACCGGACGACGGAGGTGACGGAGATGGCGGAAGAGAGCAGCCGTACCGGGGTGTGGCTGGTCGGAGCGCGAGGATCGGTGGCCACCACCGCCGTCGCGGGAGCTGCCGCGCTGAGAGCCGGCCTGGCCCGGACGACGGGCTGCGTCACCGAGCAGCCGGGCTTCCCCGACGCAGGCCTGCCCCGCCCCGGCGACCTGGTCTTCGGCGGGCACGACATCGCCTGCACCCCGCTGCCCAAGCGGGCCGAGCAACTGGTCGCGGCCGGGGTGCTGCCCCATGGCCTGCCCGCCCTCGTCCACGACGACCTGGTGACAGCGGACGCTGAGATCCGCCCGGCACCGCTCACCGGCCGCGGGGCCGCACAGGCCGAGGTCGCCGAGACGATGGCGGCCGACATCGCCTCCTTCCGCGAGCGGCACCGCCTGGCCCGGGTCGTGGTGGTCAATGTCTCCTCCACCGAGCCCGTCGCCGTCCCCCACCCGGCCCATGCCTCCGCCCGGGCGCTGCAGACCGCCCTCGCCGCCGGGCAGGAGGTGCTGCCGGCCAGCTCGCTCTACGCCTATGCGGCACTGCGGGCGGGTTGCGCCCATGTCGACTTCACCCCCTCGACCGGAATGCGGCTCCCCGCGCTCGCCGAACTGGCCGCCGCCGAGGGCCTGCCGTACGCCGGCAGCGACGGCAAGACCGGGGAGACGCTGCTGAAGGCGACCCTGGCCCCGATGTTCGCCGCCCGCGGACTGGAGGTGCAGGCCTGGTCCGGCACCAATCTGCTGGGCGGCGGCGACGGGGAGACCCTCGCCGACCCGGCCGCGATGGCCAGCAAGTCCGCCTCCAAACAGCGGGTGCTCGCCGAGACCATGGGGCGCCCGGTGGACGGCGAGGTGCACATCGACTACGTCCCCGCCCTGGGCGACTGGAAGACCGCCTGGGACCACATCGTCTTCGACGGCTTCCTCGGGGTACGGATGAACCTCCAGTTCACCTGGGCGGGCTGCGACTCCGCGCTGGCCGCGCCGCTGGTCCTGGACCTGGCCCGGCTGGCCGCGCGGGCGCACCAGTGCGGCCGCCGCGGCCCGCTGTCCGAACTGGCCTTCTTCTTCAAGGACCCGGTCGGCGCCCAGGAGCACGGCCTGATGCAGCAGTACGCGGACCTGCGCGACTTCGCCGCCGGCCTGGGCGAGGCACGGTGAGCGCGCCGACCGTGCACCGGGAGACCGGCACGCCGTCAGTTCCGCCTGCGCGCCCCCTGCCCACCCCCCGCGGCGGCGCCCGCGAGCGGCTGAGGGCCCTCGCCGAGCTGGTACGCGCCCCGGCGGCGCTCACCGTGCCCGGCGATGTGCTGGCCGGAGCGGCGGCTGCACACCGCAGGCCCACCCCGGCGCTCGCCGGACTCGCCGCCTCCTCCGTCTGCCTCTACTGGGCCGGCATGGCGCTCAACGACTGGGCCGACCGCGACCTGGACGCCGTGGAACGCCCGGAACGCCCGCTCCCCTCCGGCCGGATCGGCGCACCCGCGGCGCTGGGTGTGGCCGCCGGCCTCACCGGCGCGGCGCTCGGGCTGGCCGCAGTGAGCGGCGGACGCCGGGCCCTGGCCGTCGCCGGACCGCTGGCCGCCACCGTGTGGCTGTACGACCTGGGCGCCAAGTCCGGCCGGGCGGGACCCGCGGTGATGGCCGCCGCCAGGGGCCTGGACGTCCTGCTCGGCGCCGGTCCCGGCAGGCTGCGCGCCGCAGTCCCGGCGGCGGCCACCATCGCCGGGCACACCCTCGCGGTCACCGTCCTCAGCCGCAGCGAGGTGTCCGGCGCCGACCCCCGGCTGCCCAGGGCCGCCCTGGCAGCCACCGGCGCGGTGACGGCCGCCGCCGCGGCGTGTGCGCTCCCCGCTCGCCATCACACCGGCGGACGGCATCGCCTGGCCGCCGCGGGCGCACTCACCGGCTACGCCGCAACCGTCGGCCGCGCCCAGGCCCGCGCCGCCGCCGACCCCGCTCCCCGGCAGGTGCAGCGTGCGGTGGGCGCCGGGATCCTGGGGCTGATCCCGCTTCAGGCCGCGCTCACCGCGGGCGCCGGGTCCCTGCGGTCCGCCCTGCCGATAGCGGCGGCCCTCCCGCTGGCCAGGGCGCTCGCCCGGAAGGTGTCCCCCACATGAGGCCCGAGCCGGCCGTCCGCCCGACCACGTCCCCCGCCGCCGGAACGTCCGCACTGCGCTACGGCTTCGGCACCAACGGCTTCGCCAACCACCGCCTCGAGGACGCGCTGGCCGTGATCGCCGAACTGGGCTACCAGGGGGTCGCCCTCACCCTGGACCACCAGCACCTCGACCCCTACGCCCACCATGTCGCCACCCGGGTGGCGGCCCTTGCCCGCCGACTGGACCGGTTGGGGCTGGACGTCGTCGTGGAGACCGGCGCCCGCTATCTCCTGGACCCGCGCCGCAAGCACGAACCCACCCTGCTGTCGGCCGACGGCCGCGACCGCCGGGTGGGCTTCCTGCGCCGCGCGGTGGACATCGGCGCCGGGCTGGGCGCCCAGGCGGTCTCCTTCTGGAGCGGAGTCGGACCGGCCGGCCTGCCGCCGGAGACCGCCTGGGAGCGGCTGGTCGACGGCTGTGCCCAGGTGGTCGAGGCGGCCGAGTCGGCCGGGGTGGTCCTCGGCTTCGAGCCCGAGCCCGGGATGCTGGTGGAGGACCTCGCCGGCTACCGGAGGCTCTGCGCGGACCTGGGCGACCCGGCCGTCTTCGGGCTGACCCTCGACATCGGCCACTGCCGCTGCCTGGAGCCCCACCCCGTGGCCGAGTGCGTGCGCCTCGGCGCCGACCGGCTGGTCAATGTGCAGATCGACGACATGCGCCGGGGCACCCATGAACATCTGGAGTTCGGCCAGGGCGAGATCGACTTCCCACCCGTGCTGGCCGCCCTCGCCGACATCGGCTACGACGGCCTGGTCGCGGTGGAACTGCCCCGCCACAGCCATGACGCGCCCGGGGTGGCCCGTCGCTCCCTGGACTTCCTGCATACGCACGACCCCGCCAACCACCGTGAGGAGGAACCGGTATGACACCGGACCAGCTGCGAGCCGCACTGGACGACCGGACCGCCGAGCCGGGCAGGCGCTGGCTCGACGACTCGCTCGCCGCCGTGGCCGCCGACCCCTCGGCCGTCCACACCCTGTTCCCGCAGGCCGGCCGGCGCTGCGGGCGCGGCCCGCTGGGCGACTCGGGACCGTACGGCTGGACGGTGGACGACGCGGCACGGGCCCTGCTGCTGACGGCGCTGCCGCTGCGGGGGGACGCCCTGCTGCACCGGACGGACACCCTCTACCGCACCGGGGACGCCGAGGAGCGCCGTGCCGTGCTGCGGGCCCTGCCGCTGCTGCCGCTCGGTGGTGAGGCGCTGCCGCTGGTCCGCGATGCGCTGCGGACCAATGACACCCGGCTGGTCGCGGCCGCCCTCGGTGACTACGCGACCGCGTACCTGGACCCGGACGGCTACCGCCAGGGCGTACTCAAGTGCGTCTTCACCGGGATCCCGCTGGCGGTGCTGCCGGGTCTGCCCGCGCGGGCCGACGCGGAACTGGCCCGGATGCTCACCGCGTTCGCCGCGGAGCGCACCGCGGCCGGCCGACCGGTCCCCGCCGACATCGGGCCGGCCGTCGAGGCCTGCTCCCGGAGCACCGCCCCCTGAGCGGCCGCCGTCCGACCAGCCGTGCCCGAGCCGCAGTCCAGTGAGCCCGGTCCGCCGGGCCGCAGCCCCCGATCCCCGATCCCGACCGGCCATCGCCCCGTGCCAGGCGCAGCCCCACCCACCGGGAGACCCGCATGCGAATCTTCGACCCCCACATCCATATGACCTCCCGCACCACCGACGACTACGAGGCGATGTACGCCGCCGGGGTGCGCGCCCTGGTGGAACCGGCGTTCTGGCTGGGCCAGCCGCGCACCTCGGTGGGCAGCTTCCTGGACTACTTCGACTCCCTGATCGGCTGGGAGCCCTTCCGCGCCGCACAGTTCGGCATCCGCCACCACTGCACCATCGCCCTCAACCCCAAGGAGGCCAACGACCCCCGCTGCACGGAGGTCCTCCACGAACTGCCCCGCTATCTGGTGAAGGACGCCGTGGTAGCGGTCGGCGAGATCGGCTACGACTCCATGACGCCCGAGGAGGACGCGGCCTTCGCCGCCCAGTTGCAGCTCGCCGTCGCCCATGACCTGCCGGTGCTGGTCCACACCCCGCACCGCGACAAGGCGGCCGGTACCCGGCGCACCCTGGATGTGGTCAAGGAGTCGGGGATCGCCCCGGAACGGGTGGTCGTGGACCACCTCAACGAGGTGACGGTGGCCGAGGTGGCCGACTCCGGCTGCTGGATGGGGTTCTCCGTCTACCCGGACACCAAGATGGACGAGCAGCGCATGGTGCGTCTGCTGCGTGAGTTCGGCACCGAGCGGATCCTGGTCAACTCCGCCGCCGACTGGGGCCGCAGCGACCCTCTGAAGACCCGGCGGACCGCCGACGCCATGCTCGCCGACGGCTTCCCGCAGGAGGAGGTCGACCGGGTCTTCTGGCACAACCCGGTGGCGTTCTACGGCCAGAGCGGCCGGCTCCGGCCCGACGCGCCGGACACGCCGGACACCGGCGGCGAGGGCGCCACCTTCTCGGGCAACTCGGTACTGCGGGGCGCCCGGACGGAGGCCTGACCGTGCGCCTGCGCCACCCCGACGGCAGCACCGTCCATCTCGCCTACTGCACCAATGTGCACCCCGCCGAGGACCTCGACGGGATCCTGGCCCAACTCGCCCGCTATGCCGAACCCGTACGCCGCACACTCGGCGCCGACCGGCTCGGCCTGGGACTCTGGCTGGCCGCCGACGCCGCCGCAGCCCTCGCCGCCGACCCCGCCGCCCTCGGCAGGCTGCGCACCGACCTGGCCGCCCGGGGCCTCGAGGTTGTCACCCTCAACGGCTTCCCCTACCGCGGCTTCCACGACCCGGTGGTCAAACACGCCGTCTACCGGCCCGACTGGACCACCTCCGACCGGCTGCGCTACACCCTCGACCTGGCCCGGGTCCTCGCCGCACTGCTGCCCGAGGACGCCGACCAGGGCTCGGTCTCCACCCTGCCGCTGGCCTGGCGTACCCCCTGGGAGGAGGGCCACCGGGACGCGGCCGCCCGCGGACTGGACCGGCTCGCCGCCGGCCTGGCCGAGATCGCGGACCGTACCGGCCGCACCGTCCGGGTCGGGCTGGAACCCGAACCCGGCTGCGTGGTGGAGACCACCACCGAGGCGGCCCGCCACCTCGCCGGCGTGGACACCGACCGGATCGGCATCTGCCTGGACGCCTGCCATCTCGCCGTCGGCTTCGAGGACCCCGCCGAGGCCCTCGCCCGGCTGGACGCGGCCGCACTGCCCGTCGTCAAGACCCAGGCCTCCTGTGCCCTCCAGGCCCGGGACCCGGCCGACCCGGCCACCCGGGCGGCACTGGCCGCCTTCGCCGAGCCCCGCTTTCTGCACCAGGTACGCGAGGCCGCCGCACCGGGCCAGGCCCCGCAGGCGGTCGACGACCTGGACGAGGCCCTGGCCGGCGGCCTGCCCGGGCGGCGCCCCTGGCGGGTCCACTTCCACGCCCCGCTGCACGCCGACCCCGCCCCGCCGCTCACCACCACCCGCCCCCAGCTGGAGGCCACCCTCGCGGCGCTGCTCGGCGGCGACCACCCCCGCACCACCCATGTCGAGGTGGAGACCTACACCTGGGGTGTGCTGCCCGCCGACCGCCGCCCCGAGGGCCCCGCCGCACTGGTGGACGGCATCGCCGCGGAACTCGCCTGGACCCGCGACCAGCTGCTCGCCCTCGGTCTGAAGGAGCCCGCCCTATGAGCGCCGCCCCCCTGCTCGTCCTCGACGTGGTCGGCCTCACCCCCCGGCTGCTCGCCCATATGCCCCGGCTGCGCGCCGTGGGGGAGCAGGGCTTCACCGCCCGGCTGGACACCGTCCTGCCCGCCGTCACCTGCAGCGTGCAGTCCACCCTGCTCACCGGGGAGCCGCCGGCCGGGCACGGCATCGTCGGCAACGGCTGGTACTTCCGCGAGCTCGGCGAGGTCATGCTGTGGCGTCAGCACAACGCCCTGGTCGGCGGGGAGAAGGTGTGGGAGGCCGCCCGGCGGGCACAACCCGGCTACCGCGTCGCCAATGTCTGCTGGTGGTACGCCATGGGCGCCGATGTCGACCTCACCGTCACCCCCCGGCCCGTCTACTACTCCGACGGCCGCAAGGAACCCGACTGCTACACCTGGCCGCCGGACCTCCACGACGAGCTCACCGACCGGCTCGGCACCTTTCCGCTCTTCACCTACTGGGGGCCCACCGCCTCCATCGCCTCCTCCCAGTGGATCACCGATGCGGCCCGCCACATCCTGGCCGCCCACGCCCCCGACCTCACCCTGGTCTACATCCCCCACCTCGACTACGACCTCCAGCGCCACGGCCCCGACGACCCGCGGGCGGCTGCCGCCGCCGCCGAGGTCGACCGGGTGCTCGGGCCGCTGCTGGCGGACGCTGCCGCCCGCGGGGTCACCGTCGTCGCGCTCTCCGAGTACGGCATCACCGGGGTGTCCCGGGCGGTGGACGTCAACCGGGTGCTGCGCCGCGCCGGACTGCTGAACGTCCACACCCAGGACGGCATGGAGTACCTGGACCCCTGGACCTCGGCCGCCTTCGCCGTCGCCGACCACCAGATCGCGCATGTCTACATCGCGGACCCGGCCGACACCGACCGGGTCAGGGAACTGCTCGCCGGGACCGAGGGCGTGGCCGAGGTCCTCGACCAGGACGGCAAGAAGGCCCAGGGCATCGACCACCCGCGCGCCGGGGAACTGGTCGCCGTCGCCGAGCCGGACTCCTGGTTCACCTACTACTACTGGCTGGACGACGCCCGTGCGCCGGACTTCGCCCGGCTGGTGGAGATCCACCGCAAACCCGGCTACGACCCGGCCGAGCTCTTCATGGACCCCCAGGACCCCCTGGTCAAGCTGAAGGCCGCGACCGCACTGGCCCGCAAGAAGCTCGGTATGCGCTACCGGATGAGCGTGGTGCCCCTCGACCCCGCGCCGGTGCGCGGCAGCCACGGCCGGCTGCCCGACCGCGCCGAGGACGGCCCGCTGCTGCTCTGCTCGCACCCCGCCGAGGCCCGCGACCACTACGCCGCGACCGAGGTGAAGGACCTGCTGCTGCGTCTGGCCGGGCTGCCGGGCCCGGACCACCGCTGACCGCCGCCGACAACCCCACGGAGGAGCCCATGCCACGCCCGATCACCCTCTTCACCGGCCAGTGGGCCGACCTGCCGTTCGAGGAGGTCTGCCGACTGGCGTCGGACTGGGGCTACGACGGACTGGAGATCGCCTGCTGGGGCGACCACTTCGAGGTCGACAAGGCGCTCGCCGACCCGGACTACATCCCCCGGCGGCGGGCCCTGCTGGAGAAGTACCGGCTGCGCTGCTGGGCCATCTCCTGCCATCTCACCGGCCAGGCGGTGTGCGACCACCCCATCGACGAGCGCCACCGGGGCATCCTCCCCGCCCGGATCTGGGGCGACGGGGAGGCCGAGGGGGTGCGCCGCCGCGCCGCACAGGAGATCAAGGACACGGCCCGGGCGGCGGCGGCCTTCGGGGTGCGGACGGTGGTGGGCTTCACCGGGTCGTCCATCTGGCACACCGTGGCCATGTTCCCGCCCGTGCCGCCGGAGATGATCGAGCGCGGCTATGCCGACTTCGCGGAGCGGTGGAACCCCATCCTGGATGTCTTCGACGAGGTCGGGGTGCGGTTTGCACACGAGGTCCACCCCTCGGAGATCGCCTACGACTACTGGACGGCGGTCCGCACTCTGGAGGCGATCGGGCACCGGGAGGCGTTCGGCTTCAACTTCGACCCCTCGCACTTCGTCTGGCAGGACCTGGACCCGGCGGGCTTCCTCTGGGACTTCCAGGACCGGATCTACCACGTGGACTGCAAGGAGTCGGTCAAGCAGCTCAACGGCCGCAGCGGCCGGCTCGGCTCCCACCTGCCCTGGGGCGACCCGCGCCGCGGCTGGGACTTCGTCTCCACCGGGCACGGCGATGTGCCCTGGGAGGCCTGCTTCCGGGTGCTCAACGCCATCGGCTACGACGGCCCGATCTCGGTGGAGTGGGAGGACGCGGGCATGGACCGGCTGGTCGGCGGACCCGACGCACTGGCCTTCGTCCGCCGGCTGACCGCGATAGAGCCGCCCGCCCGCTCCTTCGACGCCGCCTTCGGCACCACGGATCCGGCGTAGCGGCCACGGCGCCCGAGCACGGGCCGCCGGACCCGGGCGGGGTCCGGCGGCCCGGGGGTTCAGCCCTGCGCCTCGGCGGCCAGGTCCAGGGCGATGTCGGTGATCATGTCCTCCTGGCCGCCGACCATCCTGCGGCGGCCCACCTCCACCAGCACGGACCGGGTGTCCAGGCCGTACTGGGCGGCGGCCCGCTCGGCGTGGCGCAGGAAGCTGGAGTAGACGCCGGCGTAGCCGAGGGTCAGGGTCTCCCGGTCGACCCTGACCTCGCGGTCCTGGAGCGGACGTACCAGATCGTCGGCGGCGTCCATCAGCGGGAAGAGGTCGCAGCCGTGCTTCCAGCCCATCAGGTCCGCGACCGCGATGAACGCCTCCAGCGGGCAGTTGCCCGCCCCGGCGCCCTGCCCGGCCAGCGAGGCGTCGACCCGGACGGCTCCGGACTCCACCGCGACCACGGTGTTGGCGACGCCGAGGGCCAGATTGTGGTGGGCGTGGATGCCCAGCTCGGTGGCCGGGTCCAGCACCTCGCGGTAGGCGCGGAAGCGGTCGCGCACACCGTCCATGGTGAGCCGGCCGCCGGAGTCGGTGACATAGACGCAGTGGGCGCCGTAGGACTCCATCAGCTTGGCCTGGCGGGCGAGTTCGGCGGGTTCCGCCATATGGGACATCATCAGGAACCCGGCCACATCCATACCCAGCTCGCGGGCGGCGGTGATGTGCTGGGCGGAGATGTCGGCCTCGGTGCAGTGGGTGGCGATCCGCACCGAGCGGATGCCCAGCGCATGGGCCTGCTTGAGGTCGTGGACGGTGCCGATGCCGGGCAGCAGCAGGGTGGTGGGGACGGCGTGCCGGGCGGCGTCGGCGACGGCCTCGATCCACTCCCAGTCGGTGTGGGCGCCGACCCCGTAGGTGACGCTGGAGCCGGACAGTCCGTCGCCGTGGGCGATCTCGATGGCACCGACGCCGGCCGCGTCCAGCGCCGCGGCGATGGTACGTGCCTGGTCGACGGTGTAGCGGTGGCGGATGGCGTGCATGCCGTCGCGCAGGGTCACATCCTGCACATACAGCGCGGGCGGCGGGGTCGCGGTCATCGGGGAGCCACCTCAGGGGAGCAGTGTGCGGCCATGCGCTCGGCGGTGCGCAGCGCGGCGGACGTCATGATGTCGAGATTGCCCGCGTACGAGGGCAGATAGTGGGCGGCGCCCTCGACCTCCAGGAACACCGACACCTTCACCGGGTCGGCGGAGGCGGAGCCCGGGGGCAGCAGCCGGCGCAGCGGGTCGTCGGCGTCGACGCGGTCGAACTGGACCTTCTGCTTGAGGCGGTAGCCGGGGACATACGCCTGGACGCGTCCGACCATCTCCTCCACCGAGGCGGTCACCGCGGCGTCGTCGCAGTCGCCGACCAGGCAGTAGACGGTGTCCCGCATGATCAGCGGCGGCTCGGCGGGGTTGAGCACGATGATCGCCTTGCCGCGGGCCGCACCGCCGACCTGCTCGATGGCGGCGGAGGTGGTCTCGGTGAACTCGTCGATGTTGGCGCGGGTGCCGGGTCCGGCGGACCGGGAGGCGATCGAGGCGACGATCTCGCCGTAGTGCACCGGGGTGACGGCGCCCACGGCCGCCACCACCGGGATGGTGGCCTGGCCGCCGCAGGTGACCATGTTGACGTTGTGGGCGTCCAGATGGGCGTCCAGATTGACCGGCGGCACCACATAGGGGCCGAGCGCGGCCGGGGTGAGGTCGACCACCCGGCGGCCGGCGGCCCGCAGCACCTGGTCGTTGTGGCGGTGGGCACCGGCCGAGGTGGCGTCGAAGACCAGGTCGACACCGGCGAACTCGTCCAGCCGCAGCAGACCGTCCACCCCCTCGTGGGTGGTGGCGACCTTGAGGCGGCGGGCCCGGGCGAGACCGTCGGAGTCGGGGTCGATGCCGGCCATGGCGGCGATCTCCAGGCTGTCGGAGAGCCGCAGGATCTTGATCATCAGATCGGTGCCGATATTGCCGGAACCGATGACGGCGACCCTGGTCCGGGCGCCGGGCTGGGTGCGGGTCACTGGATCTCTCCTTCGTCGAGGGCGAACGACACCCGTACCGACCCCAGGCCGCTGATGTGCGCCTCGAAGGCATCGCCGGGCGAGGCGGCGGCCATCGGGCCGAGCGCGCCGGTGAGCACCACATCCCCGGCCCGCAGCGGATCACCGGCCTCGGCGAGGACGGATGCCAGCCACACCGCGGCATTGAGCGGACCACCGAGGCAGTCGGCCCCGGTGCCCCGGGAGACCTCCTCGTCGCCGCGGGTCATCGTCATGGCGACCCCGCGCAGGTCCACCGCGGTCAGCGGCACCGGGGTGCCGCCCAGGACGAAGAGGCCGGAGGAGGCGTTGTCGGCCACCGTGTCGACCAGGCTGATGTCCCATCCGGAGATGCGGCTGTCCACCAGCTCCAGCGCGGGCAGGGCGAAGTCGACCGCGCGCAGCACATCGGCCACCGTGCACTGCGGGTGGGGCAGGTCCCGGCCCAGCACCAGGGCCACCTCGGCCTCGACCTTGGGCTGCAGCAGCCGTCCGGCGGGCACCAGACCGCCGTCGGGCACCGCCATGTCGGACAGCAGCGCGCCGAAGTCCGGCTGGTCCACGCCGAGTTGGCGCTGCACCGCAGGCGAGGTCAGGCCGATCTTGCGGCCGACCACCCGGCGGTTCCCGGTGAGGGACCGCTGGATGTTCAGCCGCTGCACGGCATAGGCCTCCGCGACGTCGCCGTCGGCGAGCAGATCGCGTACGGGTGCGCAGGGCACCCCGCTGCGGGCGGCCTCGGCCAGCGCGTCGGCGGCCTTGCGTACCGCTGCGCCCGGGGCGTCGGCAGTGGGGGGAGTCGGCATGGCGACCACTCCAGGGAGTCGTGGGGGGTGACGGAACCGGTATAGACGCGATCCTGCGGACCGGGCAATCATTGTTCCGTGACACGGAACGAATCCGGCGGCAGCATGCTCGACAAGGCCGCCGTCATCCTCGACTGCTTCCGTCCGACGGGTGGCCCGTACCGTCTTGCGGAACTCACGGAGCGCACCGGACTGCCCAAGGCCACGGTCCACCGGCTCGCCGCGGACCTGGTGCGCCTCGCTCTGCTGGAGCGCACCGGAACCGGCTACCGGCTCGGCGGCCGGCTCTTCGAGCTCGGCATGCTGGTCCCCCGCCGGCACGACCTGCGGGAGACGGCGCTGCCGTTCCTCCAGGACCTCTACGAGGCCACCCATGAGACCGTCCACCTGGGCATCCGTGAGGGGCGCCAGGTGGTCTACGTGGAGCGCATCCACGGCCACGACCCGCTGCCGCTGCCCTCCCGGGTCGGCGGCAGTCTGCCGCTCAGCTGCACCGGGGTCGGCAAGGCGCTGCTGGCCTTCTCGGGCCCCGACCTGGCCGAGGAGGTGCTCGCGGACCCCCTGCCGAGACTCACCCGCCACTCGGTCACCGACCCGGCGCGGCTGCGCACGGCACTGGAGCAGACACAGGTCTCCGGTCTGGCCTACGAGGAGCAGGAGGCGGCCCTGGGCGTCTCCTGCATAGCCGCGCCGGTCTTCGCCGGCGGTGAGGCGGTGGCGGCGCTCTCGGTCGCGGTCCCCAAGGCCCGCTTCCGGCCCGCCCAGCTGGCCCCGGCGGTGCGGACGGCGGCGCTGGGGCTCTCCCGGGCGCTGCGCTGAGCCGCCGGGCGCGGCCCCGGTCGGGCGACCGGTTGCTGGACTCCTAGGACAGCGAACGGCGCCACCATGATGCTGATTTCAACGATGTACATGACCCTGAGGCATCGTGAGCCGGCAGTCAAGAGTCGTGCGCCAGCTGGCCGGCGATCCCGTGACGCCATGTGACATGTGCCGCGAAGTCACTGTTGAGCAGGAGATCTGTCGTCACGTCAGTTCGGCGGCGCTCAGCTCTGTGCAGTCTGGACGGTAACGAACGGTTCCCCGGGGGTGGACACGACAGCAGGGCCGTGCTGTCATTCTGCCTGCCTCGATTTCCAACGTTGTCAAAGCCCGACCCGACGCCCGACGCCCGACGCCGCGAGCGCCGCGGCCGACCGCACCCACCCCCGCACCGGTACGGCGCGCGGCGTCCGGGCGCGCATCCCCTGCCGTCACCGCTCCCACCAGCGGCCCCTGGAGGAACCCATGACACACCGCGACCCTGCCGCCGACCTGCCCGGTGACGGACTCACCCGGCGCGGCCTGATGCGGTGGACCGGACTGGCCGGCCTCGGCGCCGCCGGAATGACGCTGCTGCCCGGAGCGGCGCAGAGCGCACAGGCCGCCACCCCCGAGGCCGCTCCCACCGCGGCCGGGGGCACCCGCTCCGCGCTCTCCCCCTCCTTCGACCCCATCCGGCCGCCGGCCGTCCCGCTGGCTGTGCGCTCCCCGTACCTGAGCACCTGGATGCCCGCCGACAACCTCGCCGGCACCTGGCCCTCCTTCTGGACCGGCCGCACCACCGCCATGACCGGCCTCGCCAGGATCGACGGCGTCCCCTTCCTCTTCCTGGGCGCCCCCAACATCCCCGGCCAGGTGCTGCGCGGCATGGTCCAGCGCTCCCTGACGGTCACCGCCACCCGCTCGCAGTACCTGTTTGAAGCCGGGGGAGTGCAGCTGACGCTCACCTTCCTCTCCCCGGTGGAACCCGGCGACCTGCGCCGCCAGTCGATGCCGCTCTCCTATGTCACAGCCGAGGTCCGCAGCGCGGACGGCCACGCCCACGACGTCGCCCTGTATCTCGACATCTCCGGCGAGTGGGCCCATGCCAACGCCGGGACGCGGATCCGCTGGGCCCAGGAGCAGCACACCGGCCCCGGCAGCACCTCGCTGACCTCGCTCTCCTTCACACCTGACGCCCCGCGGGAGCTCGGCGAGGACGGCGACATGGCCACCTGGGGCACCGTCGTCTGGAGCGCCACCGACCGGCCCGGACTGACCTGGCAGATCGGTGCCGATGCCGAGGTGCGGACCACCGCGCTGAAGGACGGCCGCCTCGCCGACACCGCGGACACCCGCCAGCCGAGGCCCATCAACGACAGCTGGCCGGTGTTCGCCTTCCACGCCGACCTCGGGAATGTGCACGGCACGGCGGAGACCCTGGTGCTGTCCGTCGGCCATGTCCGCGAACCGGCCGTCAGCTACCTCGGCACCCCGCTGCCGCCGCTGTGGAAGTCCCACTGGCCGACCTGGCAGCAGATGACGGCGTACTTCCACGCCGACGCCGACGCTGCCAAGGCCCGCACGGCCGCCCTCGACCGCAAGGTCAAGGCCCAGGCCACCGCCGCCGGCGGCGCCAAGTACGCGGCACTGTGCGCACTCGCGCTGCGGCAGGCGTACGCCGGCACCGAACTGGTCAGCCGGGACGGAGCGCCCTGGGCGTTCCTGAAGGAGATCTCCAGCGACGGGAACGTCTCCACCATCGACGTCACCTATCCCGCCATGCCCGTCTTCCTCGCCCTCGACCCGGCCTACCTCGGCCTGCTGCTCGCCCCGCTGCTGGACTATCCCGAGCACGGTGGCTGGCCCAAGGCCTATGCCGAGCACGATCTCGGCTCCGGCTACCCCAACGCCACCGGCCACAACGACGGCAACGAGGAGGACATGCCGGTCGAGGAGTCGGCCAACATGCTGATCATGTCCGCGGCCTACCTCGCTCGTGCGGACTCCCGGGACGCCAGGGCATTCGCCGGCGACCACTACCCCGTCCTCAAGCAGTGGGCCGACTACCTGGTGGACAACGCCCTCGACCCGGGCTACCAGAACCAGACCGACGACTTCACCGGCTTCATCGGCCACAGCGCCAACCTGGCACTCAAGGGCATCCTGGCGATCGGCGCCATGGGCCAGGTGGCCACCGTCGCGGGAAAGCCGGACGACGCCGCGCACTATCGCGCCACCGCGGAGGACTACATCGCCCAATGGGCGGCCAAGGCCCAGGACACCACCCCCGACCACCTCAAACTGGCCTACGACCAGCCCGGCACCTGGAGCCTGAAGTACAACGGCTACCCGGACGCCCTGCTCGGCCTGCACCTGATTCCCCGGGCCGTGGCCGCCGAGGAGGCCGCCTGGTACCTGACCCAGGCCAACCAGTACGGCGTGCCCATGGACGTCCGGCACGCCTACACCAAGGGCGACTGGGAGATGTGGACGGCCGCGTGGCTGCGCGATCACCCCGTCAGCGACTACCTGGTCGGCGCCCTCTACGACTTCGCCGACACCTCGCCGTCCCGGGTTCCTCTCACCGACTGGTACGACACGGTGACCAACCGTCAGAGCGGTTTCCAGGCCCGCCCGGTCGTCGGCGGCATCTTCGCCCTGCTCAGCCTCGCCGAGTAGCCGGACCCCGTCCACCCCCGTCCCGACCGGACCGGCACCGGGGAGTGGGTGCAGTACGCCTACGCGGAGCCGGTCCGGGTGAGCGGGGTGTCGGTGTACTGGTACGACGACACCGGCCACGGCGCCTGTCGCGTCCCCCAGTCCTGGCGGCTGGAGTACCGCACCCCGGGCGGCGACTGGCAGCCGGCCGGTGGGGACCCGGTGTACGGCGTGGCGGCGGACACCTTCAACCAGGTCTCGGTCACCCCGGTGACCGCCACCGCCCTGCGCCTGCGGGTGCAGCTGCGACCCGGCGTCTCCGGCGGAGTGCTGGCCTGGCGGGTCGGGCTCGGCTGAGGCTGGGTCAGGGCGGGGGAGCGGCCACGGTCAGGAAGCGGACCCCGCCCGAGGCCTGGTACAGCAGTGCCTCCCACCCCCACCGGGTGAGCAGGGCCGCGCAGGACTCCAACCGTCTCTCGGCCTCCGCCGCGGCCGGGGTGCCCGGCAGTGCCCGCCACTCCACCCGCACCCGGCCCGGGCCGGCTCCCTCGGTGACGAGGTAGCCGGCCCGCAGGCGCCGACCCGAGGGCGCGGCCAGTGCGGCGGGCACCCCCGCGGCCTCCAGCGTCAGGGCCACCGCGGCGACCGTACGGGTGCGCTCCCAGGCGGCCGGGGTCTGCTCCGGCCGGGTACCGCCACCGGTCATCCGGCGGATCTCCAGCAGCGACTCCCAGGCGGCCGCCGCTGCGGCCGCCCGTCCGGGGGCGGGCTCCGGTGCGCCGATCTCCTCGCCGGTCGCCGTGGTGAAGCCGGACTCGGGGCCGGGCTCCGGGGCAGCACGGTGGGCGGCTTCCAGCCGGGCGCGCACCTGCCGCCCGAAATCCGTCAGATAGCGGGCGCCGCGCCGTCCGTAGGTCTCCGCCAGCCGCTTGGCCACCAGGGCGCGCAGCACGGACTGACTGCCGGTGACCTCCCCCGTGACCGGGTCGGCGTCCAGGACCGCGCGCTGCTGGGCCGCGCTGAGGGAGGTGCCGTGCGCGGCGGGCCACTCGGGCATCGCATTCCTCCTTCGCCCCCGTTCCCTTCCGCCAGTATCACCGGGTCGCCGCCCGGCCGGGCAACCGTTCTGGACGCCCGGCAGGGCAGCCGTCAGGGCAGCCGTCAGGGGAGCCGGGCGGGCCGGTCGTCCCGCAGAAGGGGCTGGTCAGTGACGCCAGGGTCTGTCGCCATACGATTAGCGCACGTAAACTAACCATCGCCCGACGCCGTGTGGCAGCCCTTCAGGCGCGCCCCGGGCCGGGTGGACCCTGGAGGACGGGCTTGACGTTCGAGCGCGGGACGGACGGTCCACGAGTGATCCTGGTCGGGGCGAGTGGTTCCGACGCCTCCTGGCGGGCTGTCGCCTACGCCACCGGGTTGGCCCGGCGGCAGGGCGCGATGCTGGTGCTGCTCTATGTCCAGCCCGTTCCCGCGATGGCCGCCACCACCGGACTGGGAGCGGCGCTGGTCGAGATGACCCGCTCGGTCGCCGAGCAGATCTGCGACCAGGTACGCGCCGGGCTTGCCACCATGGACGGCGGGAGCGCGCTGCGCTGGGAGTTCCGTACGGTCTCAGGGCATGTGGTCACCTGCCTCTCGCAGACCGCCTGCGAGCTGCACGCCGACGCCGTCGTCATCGGGACCTCCCGGCGGATGGGCCGCCGCCTCCCCGGGTCGATCGCCGCCCGTCTGGTCAGATCCGGGCGCTGGCCGGTGACCGTGGTCCCCTGACCGGGCCGCACGCGCGGTGCGACCCGCCGTCGACGGCTGAGCCGCGGGCCCGCCGGGTGCACCCGGCGGGCCCGCGGCTCAGCCGCTTCGGCTCAGGAGGCGTCCGTACCCGACGGCGCCCCGCCCGCGGTGACCTCGGCGCCACTGCCCGGCCGCTCGCCGCTGGGAATCACCAGCTCGCTCGGCGCGAGGCCGGCCTCGCCGGACACAGCGGCCAGTTCGGACCCCAGGGATTCCACGGCCGTCAGCTTGTGCCGGCGGCCGACCCGGTCGGTCAGCAGCGAGGAGAGCGCGGCGACCAGGCAGGCGGCCACGGCGAACCAGAAGGCCACCACCAGGCCCCGGTGGAAGGGCTCGGAGATCAGATGGGGGAAGAACTGCTTGCTGGTGACGGCACTTCCGCCGTCCGGCAGCCCGGAGAGCTGTCCGCCCAGCAGCTGCTGGAAGGGGTTGTAGCCGAGGAAGGCCGCGAACAGCACGGCGATCGGGGGGAGCTGCGAGACCTGCTGGGCCACCCCCTCGGGCACGCCCTGCTGCACCAGTCCGTCATGCATCGCGCCCGGCAGGGTGTGCGACAGACCGGCGATCATCAGGCTGAAGAAGATGCCGATGGAGAGGACCATCGAGGAGTTCTGGAACGTCGCCGTCATACCGGCGCCGGCACCGCGTGAGTCCGCCGGGACGGCGTTCATGATCTCGGCGCGGTTGGGGGACGAGAACAGTCCCGATCCCAGGCCGTTGACCAGCAGCAGCAGCGCGAAGACCCAGTAGGTGAAGTCGGTGGGCAGGGTCATCAACGCCAGGAAGCTGCCCGCGGTGACCAGGGTGCCGACCACGGTGAACGGCCGGGCGCCGAAGCGGTCCGACAGCCAGCCGGAGACCGGCGCGGAGAGCAGGAACCCGATGGTCAGCGGGATCATGTAGATGCCGGCCCACAGCGGGGTCTGCTCGAAGCTGTAGCCGTGCAGCGGCAGCCAGATCCCCTGCAGCCAGATGATCAGCATGAACTGGAGGCCGCCGCGGCCCAGCGCGGTCAGCAGGCTTGCGATGTTGCCCGCGGTGAAGGCGCGCAGCCGGAAGAGGGACAGCCGGAACAGCGGGTCGGCGACCACGGTCTCGATGCGTACGAAGACCGCGAGCACCACCGCACCGCCGATCAGCGCCGCGAGCACCCAGGGGTTGCTCCAGCCCATCGTGCTGGAGCCGTACGGCTGGATGCCGTAGGTGATGCCCACCAGGATGGCGATCAGGCCCACGGCGAAGGTGACATTGCCCCACCAGTCCATCCGGGCCCGCTGCCGCACTCCGGTGTCACGCAGCTTCAGATATGCCCAGACCGTGCCGAAGATGCCGAAGGGCACCGACACCAGGAAGATCATCTTCCAGTTCACCGGCGCCAGCACGCCGCCCAGCACCAGTCCGAGGAAGGAACCGGCGATCGCCGCCAGGGAGTTGATCCCCAGCGCCGTACCGCGCTGCTCCACCGGGAAGGCGTCGGTGAGGATGGCGGTGGAGTTGGCGAACAGCAGCGCCCCGCCGATCCCCTGGAGGATCCGCCAGCCGATCAGCCACAGCGCGCCCGCGCTGCCCTGCATCCAGGTCAGCGAGAGCATCACCGAGCAGAGGGTGAAGGCCGCGAAGCCCATGTTGTACATGCGTACCCGGCCGAACATGTCGCCGAGTCTGCCGAAGGTCACCACCAGCACCGCCGTGACGACCATGAAGCCCATCAGCATCCACAGCAGATAGCTGGTGTTGGACGGGTCGAGGGGGTCGAGGTGGATGCCCCGGAAGATGTCCGGAAGGGCGATCAGCACAATGGACTGATTGATCATCACCATCAGCACACCGAGTGTGGTGTTGGACAGTGCGATCCACTTGTAATGGCGGCCCCGCTCGGGAGCCGGGGATATGACGGGTGACGCCTGTTCGGGAGTGGCCACTGCTAGCCCGTTCCTCCGATTCGCCCGCTGATCGCCATGGGCGCTCGGGCGGGCTGAAAGATTAGGTGGTTGACGCAAGCAACCATATCGTGTGCAGATGACATCCATGTGACACCGGTCTGCACCCATGGCGGTACTGGGTGCACCGGACCCCGGAGGGCGCGCCGGGGGGATGCGCCGTCCGCTCCGGCTCAGGGGGCGTCGGCCAGCACCAGGCGCTCGACCGTGATGACCCGGGCGACCTCGGGTGCCAGCACCCGGGCGCTCACGGCGGTCTGACGGGCGTCCGCGAGATGCCCGGAGCGGTGGAGGGCGATGGCCAGGGTGCACAGGGCGAGGCACCGCTCGGCGGGTGCGCCGCCGATCCGGGCAGTGCTGCGGGCCTCGTACAGGGCGTCCTGCCGGTTGCCCTTGGCCAGGTAGTAGAGCGCCTTGAGGTCGGTTCCCGACATCACCGAGCCGGGCGCGTCCCGCAGTTCGCGCATCACGGCGAGGAGGCGCTCGGCGGAACCGTCGCCCGCGTCGCCCTGTTCGATGGCATAGGCGAGGGCGCGGGCCTCCGTCGTCCGGGTGAGCGCCAGAGTCCTGCGGGGGAGGCGCGGTACCTCGGCCAGGGCTCGGGCGTCGGCCGCGGCCTCGCGGTAGCGGCCCTCCAGCAGGAGGATGCGCGCCCGGAGGATCTGCTCGTCGGTGCCCGGCTCCCCGGAAGGCCGCTGCCAGGCGTCGAGCGTCTGGCGCGCATCCGCGACCCGGCCCGCCAGGAGGTGCGCGGCGGCGGTCTGCAGCGGCGATCCGGCGAGCCGGCCCCGGCGGTCCAGTTCCTCCGGGGAGAGCGGCCGCAGCAGCAGCCGGCCGGTCTGCGCCGCCACCAGGAGGACCGAGACTCCGCCGAGGGACAGCCCCGCCCCCAGGCCGAAGCCGCTGCCGGTCCCGACCAGCAGCGCCGCGGCGGCCAGTGCGGCGGCGAGCAGTGTGGTCGCCCAGAGTCGCAGGCGGAGGGAGAGGCCGGGTCCGGACCGGAAGGCGGGCACCACCCGCAGCAGCGGCAGGGGGACACGGCGAAGGATCGTCAACCGGTCTCCGTGGACCCGTGACCGCCATGCCGGGCCGAGCCCGAGCACGACCGCATGGGGATGTACGCCGCAGCGCGCCCCGAACCAGAACACCCAGCCGGCGTGGAGGGCGAACGCCCCCACGACTCCGGCGCAGACCGCCAGTACGGCCAGCTTGGGGCTCATGCCGGTGGCGCCGAAGCGGACCCCCGACACCAGATAGGCGGAGAACATCACCAGGGCGGCGGCGGCGCGCGGCCACGCCGAGGTGAAGGAGCGCGGAGCGGAGATGACCGGAGACGACATGGCGGTGATCATCGCAGTTGGCTCGGGGCCGCTGCACCTCCAAAAATGGCAATCGAATCAGTTGTCTTAACGATAGAATCGATTGTCGACCCTTGCCTTCACGCTCTATTCACGTCTACGGTCGGTGCAGCCCACGGACCTGAGAAGAGGCCCCCACCCATGGACCGAGCCCGTCTGTCCCACCTGCTGGCCCGCGAGAGCGCCGAGGCCGGGCGCCGCAACCCGCGGTCCAGGGCCGCCTATGAGCGTGCCGACCATCTCTTCGGCCGGGTGCCGATGACCTGGATGAACAAGACCGCCGCCGGCTCCTTTCCGCGCTATCTGGACACCGCGCGGGGCGCCCGGATCACCGACATCGACGGCCATGAGTACATCGACTTCTGCCTGGGCGACACCGGTGCCATGGCAGGCCACTCACCGGCCGTGGTCGCCGAGGCGGTGCAGCGGCGGTTCGGTACGCTCGGCGGGGCGACGGCGATGCTGCCCACCGAGGACGCGGAGTGGGTCGGCGCCGAACTCACCCGCCGCTTCGGCCTCGCCCGCTGGAGCTTCTCGCTGACCGCCACGGACGCCAACCGCTGGGCCATCCGCCTTGCCCGTGCCGTCACCGGCCGCCCCAAGATCCTGGTGAACAGCTACAGCTACCACGGCAGCGTCGACGAGTCGCTGATCGTGGTCGGCCCCGACGGCAGCGGCACGGCCCGCCCCGGCAATGTCGGTGCACCCTGCGACGTCACCCTGACCAGCCGGGTCGCCGAGTTCAACGACCTGGCGCAGCTGGAGCGGGAACTCGCCCACGGTGATGTCGCCGCCGTGCTGATGGAACCGGCACTCACCAATATCGGCATCGTGCTGCCCGAGGCGGGTTATCTCGCGGGCGTCAGGGAGCTGACGCGTCGTCACGGCGTACTGCTGATCAACGACGAGACCCACACCTTCTCCGCCGGACCCGGTGGCTGCACCGCCGCCTGGGGGCTGGAGCCGGACATGCTGACCATCGGCAAGGCCATCGGCGGGGGCATCCCGGCCGGCGCCTACGGCCTCTCCGCCGAGCTGGCCGACCGGCTGCTGGACCGCAGCGACCTGGACCTGGTGGACATGGGCGGCGTAGGCGGGACGCTGGCCGGCAACGCACTCTCCGTCGCCGCGATGCGTGCCACCCTGGAGCACGTCCTCACCGACGAGGCCTTCGCCGCGATGGCAGGCCTCGCCGAACGGTTCGAGGCCGGAGTGTGCGCCGCGATCGACGCCCAGGGGCTGCCCTGGTCGGTGAGCCGGCTCGGCGCCCGCGCCGAGTACCGCTTCGCCTCCCCGGCCCCGCGCACCGGGTCGGAGTCCGCCGCCGTCGCCGATGCCGGGCTGGAGGACTACCTCCACCTGTACCTGGCCAACCGGGGCATTCTGCTGACCCCGTTCCACAACATGGCGCTGATGTGCCCGGACACCACCCGGCAGGACGTCGACACCCACACCGAGGTGTTCACCGCGGCCCTCGCGGAACTGGTATAGCCGCTGCGGCCGGGGCTGCGCCCCGGCCCCGGCCGTCAGGGGACGATCTCCAGCACCGCCATCATCCCCAGGTCCTCGTGGTTGAGGATGTGGCAGTGCAGCACGGTCCTGCCCGTGAAGTCGGTGAAGGGGATGCGGATGACGACCCGGCCCCTGGCCGGGACGTTCACGATGTCCTGCCGCCCCTGGCTGTGCTCCGGCCGGCCGTTGGTGCTCATCACCTGGAACTGGTCGGTGTGGACGTCCACCCGGTTCATGTCGAACTGCCGGCCGTTGATGAAGTACCGGTCGGCCTTGGTGTCCTCGCTGAAGACGATGGTGCGCCGCGCCGCGATCCTGGCGCCGCTGAGGTCCTCGAAGGGCGCGAAGGCCGTCGGCAGTGCCGCCGGCCGCATCGGCGGCCCGCCGGTGACCACGGTGGCCAGGGTCGCCCTGGGGAACTGGTTGCCGGCCGGTCCGGTGTCGTACGGGAGGGTCTCCAGCCGGGTGGTGCCGGGCGCGCCGCCCTGCACCAGCACATCGAAGCGGGCGCCCGCGGCGATGACCAGCGAGGCGGCGGTCCACACCCGGTTGACGGGGTAGCCATCCTGGGCGATGACCTGGAACCGGTGGCCGGCCAGGCGGAGCTTGTAGTAGATGTTGGCGCCGATGTTGGCCAGCCGCCACAACTGGGTCTCGCCCGGACGGATCCGGATGGCCGGGTCGAGCTGGCCGTTCACGGTCCGGGTGGTGGGTGAGCTGATCTTCAGCCCCTTGGTCCTGATCGCGTCGCCCTGCACCTGGAAGTCCTTGAGCGCGATCACATGCTCGGTGATGTGCCGCAGCGCCGGGGGCAGGTAGTGGCGCAGCCCGTCCACGATGATGATCCCCGACAGGCCGCCGGCGACCTGCTCGGCCGAGATCGGATGGGCGTGGGAGTGGTACCAGTAGGTGCCCGGGGTGAGGTTCCCGGGGAACCGGTAGCTGTAGTGGAAGGTGTGACCGGGCAGGATGTCGACGAAGACGTTGTCGGAGCGGCCGTCCGGTGACACATGCAGACCGTGCACATGGACGTTGGTGCCCGGACCCACCCGGTTCTCCATCGCCAGTTCCATCCGGTCCCCGGGCCGGATCCGCAGGGTGGGCGGCATGTACAGGCCGTTGTAGGTGAGCGCCCACAGCTGCCGGCCGGCCAGCCGCACCTTGCGCCGCTCCACGACGATCCGCGCCCGCAGCACACCGTTGCGGCTCACCAGCTGCGGCGGATCGCTCAGCCAGGTCCGGCCCCCCGCAGCCGACGCCGCCCCGGCCGGGGAGGCCGGTCCCACGGCCAGGGCCGCCGGCTCCGCCGGGGGCGCCGTCGTGCCGGGCGCACAGCCGGCCGCCGCGAGGGCGAGCGCGGCGGCGGCCAGGGACGCCGTGAGCCTCAGCGGACGTCGGCACGAGGACGGCATCGCAGGACCTCCGGGGTCGGTGCACCGCGCTGTGCGTCTCGCGGACGGGTGGGGTGAGGGGCGGCCCACTCGCCCTGCCGGGGAGGCCGCCCCCCACGCCCATCACAGCCGGGGCGTCGCGGCCCCGCAACCAGACGCGGCCGAACAGGCGTCCGCCGCGGACCGGTTCACAGGCAGCACCGTGCCGGGTCCGGGTGTTGCCGGTGCCGGAGGGGGACCGCGCCGGTCCGGAGTCAGGAAGCGGGCCGGACGCCGACGAGCTTGCTGAGGAACCGGTCGATCTGCTCCTCCAACGGCGGCCAGGGCGCGTCCGGCTGGTTGACCCGCATGGAGACGGTGCCGTGCACGGCCGCCCGCAGATCGAGTGAGACCGCGGCCGCGTCGTCCGCGGGCGCAAGACCGGCGTCCATGCACCGCTGGACCGCCGCGGTGGTGCCGATGGAGAAGTTGCGCTTGAAGGGCATACCGGTACGCCGGTTGAGGGTGCTCTCATGGAGCACTTTGTACAGACCCGGATGCTGGTGGGCCCAGGCGCCGAGCACCAGGGTACGGGCGCGCAGCCTGGCCACCGGGTCGGCGGCGGACGCCTCGGCCCGGTCCACGGCGCCCAGCAGGTCACCGTGGCAGCGCTCCAGGGCGGCCAGCACCAGGGCGTCGCGATCGGCGAAGTGGATGTAGACGGAGGTCGCGGCGATGCCGATCTCGCGTGCCACCGCGCGCAGCGACAGGGCCTCGTCGTCGCCGAGCTCCTCCAGCAGCCGGAGCGCGGTGGAGACGATCTCCTCACGGAGCCTTTCGCCCTGGCCACGGGGGTTGCGGCCGCGGGCTCCGGTGCGGGTCGAGGGGGTGGCGTCCATGGGGCGCATTCTAGGGGGCGGCCGCGGCACCGCGGAGACCGCGCACCAGGCCCCCGTCGATGCCGTATCCGCAGGTCCGGACCGGCGCCAAGGCCCGCACCTGGCGCCCGGTGCAGGACTCCGGGCCCGGCAGGCGGCGGCGGCCACCCGCTGGGCATGCGCACTGCCGCCCGGGACCCGCAGAGCCTGCGGGTCCCGGGCGGCAGCGGTGCACCCAAGGTGACAGATGGTCAGGCGTCGAACGAGGCCAGCGTGTCGACCACCGTGCCCCAGGCCTCGCTGAGCGGGTCGATCAGTGCGAAGTGGCCGATGTCCGGCAGCGCCACCAGCCGGGTGGCGGGGTGCGCGGCCGTGTAGGACTCGGCGACGGCGAGCGGGACGATACCGTCCTCGGTGCCGTGCACGACCACCACCGGTGCGCCCGGCACTGCGAGCCGCACCGGGTCCAGGTCGCCGTTGTCCTCGGGCGGGCCGCCGAGGAAGTCGGCCACGGCGCCGTCGTCCAGGTCCAGCCGGTGCGCCAGCCCCAGATCCGCCACCGGGGCGAGGGCGACGGTCCCGACCAGTCCCGGGGCCGGCGCCGCGGACGCCGACCACAGGGCCAGATGGCCGCCGGCGGAGTGCCCGACGACCACCACCGACCCGTTGTGCAGACCCTGGTGCCACCTGGCGGCCGAGGACGCCGGAATCGCCGTCAGCGCCACCGCGATGTCACCCGCCGTCACCTCGGGACGGCCGGGGCTGCGCCGGTACTCGACGGAGACCACCGTCCATCCGGCGTCGCGCAGCGCCATCCCCAGCGGCCGCAGATGCACACGGTCGTACTCGGGGCGCCAGAAGCCGCCGTGGACCAGGACGACGAGCGGCCGCCGCGTCGCACGGGCGTCGCCCAGCCAGGCGTCCGCGACCTGTTCGGCCGCAGGCCCGTAACGCAGCGTCAGATCGGGTCCGGGGGCCGCCCGGTCGAGCACCGAACGGTCCTCCGCGTTCATGCCCGCCCCAGGAAGCCGAGGGCGTTGCCGGACAGCAGCTTGTCCCGCTGCTTGTCGGAGAGGAAGTCCGACTCATGGACCACCTGCCCGACGGGTCGCTCGCCCAGCGGATACGGATAGTCGCTGCCCAGCACCACATGGTCCTCGCCGAGGGTGTCCACCAGCAGCCGCAGTGCGGAGGGCTCGAAGACCACGGAGTCCACCAGGAAGCGGTCGGTGTAGTGGCTCGGGGGGTGCTCCGAGCGGCCGCGCACCAGATCGCCCCGCCGCCACCAGGCGTTGTCGGCGCGTCCCAGCCAGTAGGGGAAGCTGCCGCCGCCGTGGGCGAAGCACAGCCGCAGCGTCTGCGGCACCCGGTCGAAGACCCCGCCGAGAACCATGGAGAGGATCGATAGATGCGTCTCGGCGGGCATACCGGTGAGCCACCGCGCCATCCAGCGGTCCAGCCGCGGCCCGGTGGGCATGTCCCAGGGGTGCACAAAGACCGGTGCGCCGACGGCGGCGCAGTGCTGGAGGAAGGTGACGACACCCTCGTCGTCCAGGTCGCGGTCGCCGACGTGGTTGCCGATCTCCACACCCGCGTGCCCCGCGGCCAGGCAGCGGTCGAGTTCGGCGCAGGCGGCGTCCGGGTCCTGCAGCGGGACCTGGCAGAAGGGGATCAGCCGGTCGCCGCCCGCGGCGACGGTCTCCAGGGTCAGGTCGTTGAAGATCCGGGCGACCTTGACGGCCTGGTGCGCGGGCCGGTCGTAGCCGAAGAACACCGGGGTGGGCGAGACGACCTGGAGGTCCACGCCGTCCTCGTCCATGTCGGCGAGCCGGACGGCGGGATCCCAGCACTCGGCGCCGATCGGGCGGAACTCGCTCTCACCGACCATGATCATGGCATGCCGCTCGGAGTCGATCCGCAGCCACGGCCAGCCGGTGCCGCCGCAGGCCCCGGACAGCTCCGGCCAGCCCCGGGGGACCAGATGCGTGTGGACGTCGACGACGGGACGGCCGTTCACCGGGCCCTGCCCGGGTGCAGCGCTCCGCAGCTGCCGCAGGTGCGTGCGGCGGTGTCCTCGTAGAACGCCGCGAAGACCGGCGGCAGGTCGGCGACGATGTCGCGGACCTGGAGCTCCGCCTCGTGCACCAGGGCGTCGCACTGCGGGCAGTACCACTGGAACTTCTCCAGGGTGCCGTCCTCGCGGACCCGCTCGATCACCAGGCCGATCGAGTCGGGGTCGGGCCGCTGCGGGGAGTGCGGCATGCTGCCCGGCAGCACCCACATCTGGCCCTCGCGGATGTGCACCGTCCGTGGCCCGTCCGCGGTCATCAGATCGACGTGCATATCGCCCTTGACCTGGTAGAAGAACTCCTCGTACGGGTCGACATGGAAGTCGGTGCGCTGGTTGGGGCCGCCCACCACCTGGACGATGAAGTCGGAGCCGGTGGGGAACATCTGCCGGTTGTTGACCGGGGGCTTCAGCAGATGGCGGTTGTCCTCGATCCAGCCCGGGAAGCTCACCGGCTCGCCGATCTCACTCATGGTCTCCTCGTCCTTCCTGCCGCAGCACGGCGACGGCCTGGATCTCGATCAGCAGATGGGGGTGCGGAAGCTGGTGGACGGCGACCGTGGTGCGGGTGGGACCGGCCTCGTCGAAGTACTCGCCGTAGACCTCGTTGTAGCCGCCGAAGTCGTTCATACTGACCAGATAGCTGGTGACCTGCACCAGGTCGTCGAGGTCCGCGCCGACCTCGCGCAGCAGGTCACGGATGTTCTCGATGACCGCCCGGGTCTGCACCCGGATGTCCAGCGCGGTGGTGCCCATGGCGTCGACCCGGGCGCCGGCGATGGAGTTGTCCGGCAGCCGGCTGCTGGTCCCCGAGACGAACACCAGCCCGCCGGCCACCTTGACATGCGGAAACCGCCCCCGCGGGGTGGCCTTGCCGGCCACCACCCTGGCCTCACCCACGGTCGCCTCCGCCTCCGGGCAGCGCCCGCAGCGTGGCGGTGCCCAGCCCGGCGACCACGGCCCGCACCTCGGCCCCGGCCGGCAGCGGCACGGCCGCGGTGGCGGCGCCCGCCAGCAGCACCCACCCCTTGCGCAGCCGCACCCCGTGGCGTGCGGCCAGCCGCACCGCCTCGTCGAAGGCGTTGCGCGGATCGCCCAGGATCGCCGCCGTGGAGCCGCTCTCCACGGTCTCCCCGTCGACCTCCAGCCGGACGGCCAGATCGGCGAGCCCGGCCGGCGGCTGCTGCCACGGCCCGATCGCATAGCCGGACGCCGAGGTGTTGTCGGCGATGACATCGGGGAGCGAGAAGCGGAAGTCCGCGTAGCGGGAGTCGATCAGCTCCAGGGCGGGGGCGACCGCCTCCACCGAGGAGGCGAAGTCGTCGCCCTCCTCCACGTCGCGGCCCATCAGAAACGCCACCTCGGGCTCCACCCGCGGGTGGATCAGGCCGCCGATGTCCACCGAGCCGCCGTCGGCGATCGCCATCGCGTCGGTGAGCCGGCCCCAGATGACCTCGTCGACACCCATCTGGGCCATCTTGGCGCGGCTGGTCAGCCCCATCTTCAGCCCGACCAGCCGCTCCCCGCGCTCCAGCCGCCGGTCCAGCAGCGCGGCCTGGACGGCATAGGCGTCGTCCGCCGACACCCCGGCCGCCGAGACCACCTGGGGGATCGCGGTGCCGGCGACCGCGGCCTCGTCCAGCCTGGCGGCGAGCCCGGCCACCACCTCGTTGTGCAACGCCATGTCAGAGAGCCTTTCGGGGGTCGTCACAGCTGAACGCAGACATTGGTCAGCTCGGTGTAGAAGTCCAGCGAGTGCACACCGCCCTCACGGCCCACCCCCGACGCCTTCATCCCGCCGAACGGGGTGCGCAGATCACGCAGGAACCAGGTGTTGACCCACACCAGGCCCGCGTCCAGCGCCGCCCCCGCCCGGTGGGCCCGGCCGACGTCCCTGGTCCACACGGTCGCCGCCAGCCCGTACTCGCTGTCATTGGCCAGCGCGAACGCCTCGTCCTCGTCGTCGAAGGGCGCGATGTGGCAGACCGGGCCGAAGATCTCCTCGCGGTTGGTGCGGGTCTGCGGACCCAGGCCGGTCAGCACCGTCGGCTGCACGTACCAGCCCCCGTCGCGGGCGTCGCCGAAGACCGGGACGCCGCCGCCGGCCAGCACCGTGGCGCCCTCCTCACGGGCCAGCCGGTAGTGGCCGAGCACTTTCTCGCGGTGCTGACGTGAGATCAGCGGGATGTTGCCGGTCGCCTCGTCGGACGGCCAGCCGAACGCCAGCCCGCCGGCCCGCTCGGCCAGCCGCTGCGCGAACTCCTCGAAGACCGGCCGCTGCACATAGAGCCGCTCGGTGCACAGGCACACCTGCCCGCCGTTGGTGAAGGAGGAGCGCACCGAACCCTCGACGGCCGCGTCCAGATCGGCGTCGGCGAACACCAGCCCGGCGTTCTTGCCACCCAGTTCGAAGGAGACGGCCTTCACACCGTCCGCGGCGACCTTGCCGATGGCGCTGCCGGTGGCCGACTCACCGGTGAAGGTGATCGCGTCCACCCCGGGGTGGCGGGTCAGGAACTCACCCGCGGAGTCCGGCCCGAAGCCGTGCACCAGGTTGAACACCCCGTCGGGCACCCCGGCCGCGGCCATCACCTCGGCCAGCAGCGTCGCGGAGGAGGGCGTCTCCTCCGACGGCTTGACCACCACGGTGTTGCCGCAGGCCAGCGCCGGGGCGACCTTCCAGGTCAGCAGCAGCAGCGGGAGGTTCCACGGCACGATGACCGCGACCACCCCGACCGGCTTGCGCACCGCGTAGTTCAGCGCCCGGCCGCCGTCCGCGGTGACCGTGGTGAACGA
Organism: Peterkaempfera podocarpi; assembly: GCF_042466665.1. Classification (GTDB taxonomy): domain Bacteria; phylum Actinomycetota; class Actinomycetes; order Streptomycetales; family Streptomycetaceae; genus Peterkaempfera; species Peterkaempfera podocarpi. The sequence continues at coordinate 530,411 of NZ_CP162102.1, read as the reverse complement.
CTCCGTGGGGGTGCTGGCCGCGATGTCGGCGAAGGCCCGGAAGTTGGCGGCCCCGCGCGGCACATCCAGCGTACGGGCCTGGGTGACCGACTTGCCGGTGTCGCCGATCTCGGCGGCCACCACATCCTCGAAGCGGCGTTCCAGCTCGTCCGCGACCCTGCGCAGCACCGCCGCGCGCTGCTGCTCACCCATCCGGCCCCACGGGCCGCGCAGCGCAGCGCGGGCGGCGTCCACCGCGGCGTCCACGGTGCCGGCGTCGGCCTCGGCGACCTCGAAGAGGGCCTCCCCGGTGACCGGACTGGACTTGGTGAAGGTCTTCGCGGAGCCGGTGAACGCGCCGCCGACGAAGTTGCGCAGCAGCCCCGGCTCACCGTCCGGACGGCCGGCCAGCAGCCCCGGATGCCACAGTCCCCTGCTCACGGCTTCCTCCCGATCAGATATCCGCCGACGGCCAGACCGGCCGCCAGCGCCGCCGCGGCCCCGCCCAGCACTCGCTGCTGCCGCCGCACCCGCCGCTTCACCTGCGCATACGGCACGGTGGAGAAGGACACCAGCTCATAGCGGGACACAAACCGGCCGGGGAGCGCCCGCTCCAGCGCATGCTCGACGCTCTTGACGAACCGGAACACCGGCGAGGCGACCTTGTCCCGCATCTCCACGAAGTTGGCCAGCGCCATCTCGGCGATCGCGTCGGCGTTCTCCTTGCGCCGCTGCTCGAAGAGCGGCAGCGCACGTCCCCAGTCACCGCCGGTCTCCGTCAGGCAGCGGTCCAGCTCGACCACGTCCTCGAACCCGCAGTTGGCACCCTGGCCGTAGAACGGCACGATGGCGTGGGCGGCGTCGCCGAGCAGCGCGACCCGGCCGTCCAGCTGCCAGGGGGAGCAGCGCACCGTGCCCAGCCGGCCGACCGGGTTGCCCAGATAGTCGTCGACCAGATCCGGCGCCAGCGGCACCACATCGGGGTAGTGGGTGCGGAAGTGGTCCTCGATCTCGGCCGGGCTGCGCAGGGCGGCGAAGCCGGCCGGCCCCTCGGTGGGCCAGAACATGGTGCAGGTGAACGACCGGTCCGGGTTGGGCAGGGCGATCATCATCGAGGTGCCGCGCGGCCAGATGTGCAGCGCCCCGGGGTCGAGGGCGAACTCGCCGTTCACCGCGGGGACGGTCAGCTCCTTGTAGCCGTAGTCCAGCCAGTCGGTGGTCTCCTCGGTGCCGTGGTGTGCCGCCAGCCGGCTGCGTACCACCGAGCCCGCCCCGTCGGCGCCCAGCACCACCTGGGCGCTGACCTGCACCTCGCCTGCGGGGGTCGCGAAGACCATCTCGCCGGTGCGCGGGTCCAGCCCGGTCAGCCGGTGGTCGAAGCGGACGGTGACGCCGGGCGCCGCCTCGGCCGCGGCCAGCAGGGCGTTGTTGAGCGCGCCGCGGCTGATGGAGTTGATGGCGCGCAGGCCGTCATGGCTGTACTGCTGGAAGTCCAGCTGCCCGGCCACGGGGTGGATCATCCGCCCGCGCATCGGCAGGGCGTCGGCCATGACCTGCTCCTCCAGGCCGATTCTGCGCAGCGCGTCCAGCCCGCGCTCGGAGAGCGCCAGGTTGATGGACCGGCCGCGTTCGGGAGTCCCGGCGCGGGGGTCCGAGCGGCGCTCGTACAGGTCGACCCGGTAGCCGCTGCGCGCCAGATAGCAGGCCAGCAGGCAGCCCGCCAGCCCGGCGCCGACGACGGCGACCGGCTCCTTCTCCCGGTGCCCGTGCCCGTGCCCGTTCGTCATGATTCCTCCGCCACGCACCGGGCCAGCGCGTCCACGGCGCGCCAGCAGTCATGGAACGTCGAGTAGAGCGGGACCGGGGCCACCCTGACGATGTCCGGCCGGCGGACATCGGTGACCACGCCGTGCTCATGGCGCAGCCGCCGGGCGAGGTCGGCCGCGTCACCGGCGCCGGGCCCGATCCGCAGTGACAGCTGGCAGCCTCGGCGCCGCGGGTCCCGCGGGGTGACCACGGTGATCGGCCTGGTGGGGGTGATCTCGTCGAGGAGCTGCTCCAGATAGCCGGTCAGCCGCTCGCTGCGCTCGCGCAGCGCGGCGATGCCGATCTTGTCGAAGAGCTCCAGCGAGGTCCGCACCGGGCCCATGGAGAAGATCGGGGGGTTGGAGACCTGCCAGGCGTCGGCGGTGGCCGGGGGGTCGGCGACCGGGGCCATCAGAAAGCGGGTGCCGGGCTCGGTGCTCCACCACCCCTCGAAGCGCGGGAGACCGGGGTCGCCCAGGTGCCGCTGGTGGACGAAGGCGCCGGCGAGCGCCCCGGGCCCGGAGTTGAGGTACTTGTAGGAGCACCAGGCGGCGAAGTCGACGCCCCAGTCGTGCAGCTGCAGCGGCACATTGCCGGCGGCGTGGGCGAGGTCCCAGCCGACCACCGCGCCCGCCGCCTGCCCGGCGGCGGTGATCGCGGGGATGTCCATCAGTTCGCCGGTGAGGTAGTTGACGCCGCCCAGCATCACCAGGGCGACGGTGTGCCCCTCGCGGGCCAGGAAGTCCTGGACGTCCTCGGTCCGCAGGGTGTCCTCGCCCGGCCGGGGCCGCAGCCGGACCACGGCGTCGTCCGGGTCGAGGCCGTGGAAGCGGGCCTGGCTGCGTACCGCGTAGCTGTCGGAGGGGAAGGCGCTGTCCTCGATCACCAGCCGGACGCGTTCGCCGTGCGGACGGTAGAAGGACACCATCAGCAGATGCAGATTGACCGTCAGGGAGTTCATCACGACGGTCTCCTCGGGCAGCGCCCCGACCAGTCGTGCGGCGGGCCCGGTGAGCAGCTCGTGGTACGGGAGCCAGGGCCGGCCGGCCTCGAGGTGGCCCTCGACGCCCAGGCGCGCCCAGTCCGCCAGGTCGGCGAGCAGTTCGTCGCGGGTCGCCCGGGGTTGCAGACCGAGGGAGTTCCCGGCGAAGTAGGCGGTTTCGGGGTAGCTGCCGCCGTCCGCGGGCGGCACATGGAACAGGTCGCGGTGGCCCGGGTCGGCCGCGTCCAGTCGGCGGGCCTCCTCCTCGGAGGCCTTCAGTGGCGTGTGCACAGGGGTCTCTCTCTACGTGCGTCTACATGAAGGTGCGGGCGGACCACAGCTCCGGGAAGACCTCCCGGTTCATACTCCGCTGCAGCCAGGCCAAACCGTTGGAACCGCCGCTGCCGGGTTTGGCACCCATGGCGCGGCGCACCGCGGTCAGATGTGCATGGCGCCACTCGCCGAACCGCTCCGCGACCTCGGTCAGCGCCTCGCCGAGCATCCGCAGGTGGTTGTCCGGGCCGCTGTCGCGGTAGACCTCCACCCAGGCCGCTTCGACCGCGGGGTGGACCTGGTGCTCCTCCGAGAAGTCCCGGTCCAGCAGCTCCTGCGGGATCTCGTGGCCGTGCCTGGCCAGCAGGGCGACGACGTCGTCCCAGAGGCTGGGCGCCTCGAGCGCCCGGGTCAGCTCGGCGTGGACCTCCGGCTGCGGCTTGAACGGCCGGATCAGCGAGGCCGTCTTCAGCCCGAGCAGGAACTCCAGGTGCCGGTACATCGCGGACTGGAAGCCGGAGCCCTCGCCCAGCAGGTTGCGGAAGCGGTTGAAGTCGGCCGGGGTCATCCAGCGCAGCGTCCGCCACCCGGCGTTGAGCCCTTCGAGGTGCAGCCCGGCCCTGCGCAGCGGCAGCAGCGCGCCCCAGATGTCGTCCTTGCGGAGCAGCTCCTGGACCTCGCGCAGTTCGAAGCGGGTGAGCCCGAAGTAGAGCTCCATCACCTGGCTGATCACCAGGAAGGACATCTCCCCGGTGTCGCCGCTCAGCGGCTGCTGGAGCCGGTGCAGGTCCTCGGCGTGCACATAGGCGTCGTAGGGGACCCGGCCGGCGAATTCCAGGGTGGGCGCACCACCGGTGGCCGTCGCCCGTTCGGCGCGCTCCCGGGCCGTCGCGGGCCGCACCTGCGGCGGCGTGGTCTGCTCCATGTGCTCATCCTTGTCCTCGCTGGCACGGCCATGATGGCGCTGCGAGGCAGCGGGATGGAATACTGAATCAACGGCGATCACGCTGCTCGACCTTTGGTCTGCAACTGGATTCCCGTGATCACTTTGCGAATGGAAGGCGCCTCATGGACGACATGGACTGGGCGATCCTGGGGGAGCTCCAGGGCGACGCCCGGCTCTCCTTCAGTGAGCTCTCCCGCAGGGTGCATCTGTCGCCGCCCGCCGTCGCCGAACGGGTGCGGCGACTGGAGGAGTCGGGGGTCGTCACCGGCTACCACGCCCATGTGGACGCGGCCGCCGCGGGCTGGACGGTGGCCGCGTTCGTCCGGGTGGCCTGCTACGGCGCCCGCTGTGTGATGCGCGACCCCGAGGTGGCCACCTGGCCGGGTGTCCGGGAGATCCACCGGGTCACCGGCGATGTGTGCAGCATCCTCAGGGTCGAGGCCGAGTCGATGCGGGCGTTCGAGTCCCTGATCGGACGGCTGGCCGAGTACGGCCAGCCGTCCAGCACCATGATCCTCTCCACCCAGCTCGGCTGGCGTCCCGTCACCGCGGTTCCGGACGGCTCCTGACCGGCCGGGCTCAGGCCTCCTGTCCGGTCGGCTCGGGCCGCCCGGCCGGCATCCGTTCGTAGTGGAGCAGCACGACCCCATTGCCGAAGGGTCGGGTCTCCACCAGTCGGAGGTCGACCTTTGACGCCGAGTCCGGGAAGAGCGGTTTGCCACGTCCGATGAGGACCGGATGGACATAGATCCAGAACTCGTCGACCAGGTCGTGGCGGAGGAAGGCGGCCGCGAGGTCGGCGCCGCCCAGCGCCAGGTCTCCGCCCGGCTGGGCCTTGAGTGCGGTGATCTCCTCGACGCTGACCTCGTGGGCGACGGTGGTGTTCCAGTCGGCCCGCTCCAGGGTCCGGGAGAAGACGATCTTCGGCATGTCGCGCCAGATACGGGCGAAGTCCACCATGGGGCCGGTGCTCGCCGGGTCGCTGTCGGCGGTCGGCCAGAACTCGGCCATCAGCTGATAGGTGACGCGTCCGTTGAGGAAGGCGCCCATCGTTCGCAGCCGGTCGTTGAAGTGGGTGTGCAGTTCGTCGTCCACCAGATGCCAGTCGATCCGGCGGCCCGGTCCCTCGATGTACCCGTCGAGGGACACCGACATCATCAGGATGATCTTCCTCATCGCGGTCCTTGTCGAAGGCGGTCACAGGAGTGGCGGCGCCGGCCGGGCCGCCGGCCGGACGGCGGGCGCAGGGTCATGCGGTCCGTTCTCCATGCCCGCTCGGTCGCACCCCACATCATGCTCGTCCCAGGGCCTGACTGCCCGTGGAGCGGGCGAAGCAGGTTGCCCGCCAAAGCCGTTGGGTCATACGTTCTGCGACCATGGCCATGTCACGCAGAACCCTCGTCAGGGGCCTGGGGGCCGCACCGTTCGCCGCTCTGGCAGGCGCCGCGCTCGCACCCTCCACCGCGCAGGCGGCCACGGTGACAGCCGGCCAGTTCACCCTTGCCGAGCGCACCTCTGGAACGTCGGCGAGTACGCCGGCAGCCGCTCGGTGTACGCCGTGCACACCGACGGCTCCTGACACTCCGTCGGCCGACCGGCGCCGCACCGCTCTGCCCGGCCGCACCGCTCTGCCCGGCCGCACCGCTCGACGGCGACGGCTGCGGTCTCAGCCGAGCGCCGCGGCGAGCTCCGCCCCGTCCGGCGGGTTGGCGCCGGGACGCGAGACCGTGAGGGCTGCGGCGGTGGACGCCCGCCGCAGGACCTCGGTCAGCGTCGCTTCGTCCAGGCCCGGCTCGGCCCGGGCGGCGGCCCCCAGCCGCCCCAGCCCGGCCAGGGCGTCGAGGGTCGCGGACATGAACGAGTCGCCTGCCCCCACGGTGTCGGCGACCACGGTGCTCACCGCCGCAGCGGCGACCTCGCCGTCCAGGGTGTGGGCGACCGCGCCCTCACCGCCGTGCGTCACAAAGACCGTACGGGGGCCCAGGGCGAGCCAGCGGGCGGCGATCCGCTGCAGCGGCTCCCCGGGATACAGCCAGGCCAGGTCCTCGTCACTGGCCTTGACCAGATCGCTCAGTGCCACACACCGTTCGACCCGGGCCACCGCCGCACCCCGCTCACCGAACAGCGCAGGGCGGACATTGGGGTCATAGCTCACCGTCGCCTCCGCACGCAGCCGCGCCGCCACGGCCAGGGCGGCGCATGCGCCCGGCTCCGTCACCGCGCCGATCGACCCCAGATGGACATGCCGCACCCCCGCGGGTTCGGAGACGGGCCCCAGCGTCCAGTGGATGTCGAAGTCGTAGGAGGCCCGGCCCTGGGCGTCCAGCGTCACCACGGCTGTGGGAGTGGCCACTTCAGGCCGGGCGTCGAGCAGCAGTTCCACACCCGCCGACCGCAGATGCGCGGCGATCATCGCACCGGCAGGGTCCGAACCCAGCTGGGTGAGCAGCGCGGTGGTGCGGCCCAGCCTGGCCAGTCCATAGGCGACATTGGCGGGACTGCCCCCGGGGTGGGGGACATCGGGCTGCCCGGGAGAGCGGACGATGTCCGCCACGCACTCGCCGACCACCAGGAAGTAGCTCATGGGGCCATGCTGCCGCATCGGAAGCGGACGCCGCCGACCCGGTGCCGTCCGGTGCCGTCCGGTGCCGTCCGGTGCTGTGCTGTGGTGCGGTCCGGCACGGGGCGTGGGCGGTGCTGTACCTGACGCCGCCCCGTCGGTGCGCGGTCCGGGAAACCCTGTGCGTGGCCGATGCGTTGACACGGGTGGGACGCCGCTCTGCCGCTGAGGGCCGGTCGGCGGTGCCGCACGGACCGGGGGAGCCGCCGCCGGGCGGGATACGGGGGAGAGGGACATGACGTCGCAGCAGAGCACCGCTGTGCTGATCATCGGGGCCGGGCCGGCGGGGCTGGTGCTCGGGAACCTGCTGCTGGCCGCCGGGGTCGACTGCACCGTCGTCGAACGGCAGAGCCGGGCCCATGTGGAGCAGCGGGCCCGGGCGGGCTTTCTGGCCGCCCACACCGTCCGGGTGCTCACGGAGCACGGCCTGGCCGACGGCCTGCACATGTACGGGCAGCAGCACGACATCTGCGCCTTCCGCACCGACTCCGGCGAGTTCCAGCTCGCCTACGGCGCCCTCGGCCGCGGCGAGGTGCACACCGTCTACCCGCAGCAGGATCTGGTCCGCGACCTGGTCGCCGAGTTCCTCGCCCGCGGCGGAGACCTGCGGTTCGACACCGCCGCCCTGCGCATCGACGGCCTGGACGGCGACTCGGCGTCGGTCACAGTGCGCACCCCGGACGGCTCGGAACGCCTGCTGCACGCCCGCTATGTCGCCGGATGCGACGGGCAGCACGGCATCTCCCGCAGCGCGGTCCCCGCCGGGGCCGTCCGCCACTACCGCCGCGACCACGGGGTCTCCTGGCTGGCCCTGCTGGCGGCGGCGCCGCAGAGCATGGCTGCCGTCGCCTATGCGGTCCACCAGGACGGCTTCGCCGGCCATATGGCCCGCAGCCCCGAGGTTACCCGCTACTACCTGCAGTGCGACGCCGGCACCGACCCGGGGAGCTGGACCCATGACCGCATCTGGGCGGAACTGCACCACCGGATGCGCGCCGACCGCCACGGCCCGCTGCGCGAGGGCGGGATCCTGGAGCGCCGGGTGGTGGACATGCGCTCCGATGTGCTGGACCCCATCCAGTACGGCCGGCTGTTCCTGGTCGGCGACGCCGCAGGCCTGATCAGCCCCTCCGCGGCGAAGGGCGCCAACCTGGCGGTGATGGAGTCCGAGATCCTCGCGCGCGGCCTGGCGGACCGACTGGGCGGCGGGGACGGGCAGTTGCTCGCCCGCTACTCCGCCGACTGCCTGCCGCGGATCTGGCGGGCCCAGGAGTTCTCCCACTGGATGATCAACCTGCTGCACGGCCCGTCCGGTGACGACGACGAGGCCGTGTTCCTCCGCGCCCTGCAACGCGCCCGGCTGGAGAGCCTGCGTGACTCCCGGCGCCACCAGGACCACTTCGCCGAGAACTACGTCGGCATCTGAGCAGGCCGGGAGTCACCCGAGCGGGGCGCCCGGGTCCGCATCCGGGGTCCGGGCCCCGCCGGGCTCGGCCTCGGTGCCCGGGGCGTCCTGCGGCGGCCGGGGACGGCGGTGTCCGCTGACGGCCGCCACGACCACGGACACCAGCGCGGCGGCGGTCCCGGCGGCCAGCAGATACTGCTCGTACGCGGCCATGCCCGAACTGCTCAGCCGGAGTCGGCCGTCGGCGAGTGCACCCCCGTGGACGAGGAACGCCCCGGCCTGTCCGGCGATCACGGTGCCGAGCAGCGGTACGGCGATAAAGCCGTTCCTGGCCCGCAGCCATCCGATGCTGAGGATCCCGACCGCGAACCCGGCGGGCACGGTGGGCACCGAGGCCAGCCGGCCGTCGTACCCGACCAGCTTGGACCCGAGCCATGCGCCCGCGGCGATCGCCGCCGACGCGGCGATGAGGGTGACCAGGGTGCGCCAGAGGGTACCGGCGACAGTACGGCGCTGCTGACTGTGCATCTGCTCGGGCGTCGGCATACGGACATCATCCCGCGCCGCACCGACCGTGTGCGGGCGGGGCCTCCTACGGCCGGTGGCCGCGGAGTCGGGTGCTCGCCCGTGACCGAACCCGACGCCGTCCGCGCCACCCGCGCCACCCGCGCCTCCTGTGACGCGATGGCCGCCGGCCACGCCGACCGCTTCCGCGACGAACTGGGCAGCAAGCCGCTGGAGCGCGCGCTGCTTGCGGGGTTCGCCGGGCTGGTGCAGGACCTCGGCGTCGGCCCGATCGCCGATGTCGGCTGCGGCACCAGGCGGGTGACGGCGTACCTGCGGGGCCTGGGCGCAGCGGCCTTCGGGATCGACCTCTCGCCGCAGATGGTCGAGACGGCCCAGAAAGCCCATCCGGACCTGCGGTTCGAGGTGGGCTCGATGCTGGCCCTGGACCTGCCGGACGGCACCCTCGGCGGCCTGATGAGCGGGTACTCCACCATCCACATCCCGCAGGAGCAGCTGCCGCAGGTCTTCGCCGAGTTCCGCCGGGTGCTAGCCCCCCGTCGGCCATCTGTTGCTGGGGTTCCAGGCCGGTGAGGACGTGCGGCACCTGGAGGAGGCGTTCGGCCGGGACATCTCGCTGGACGTCCACCGCCGGCAGCCGGACCGGGTCGCCGAACTGCTCCGCGACGCAGGGCTCACCGTACGTGTACGGGTGCTGCGCGAGCGCGACGAGGACGGCCCGTTCCCCGAGCTCACGTCCCAGGCGCTTCTGCCGGCCCGCAGGCCGGCCGCCCTGGGCAGGTCGTGAGGCTTAGCGTCCGCGAGCCGTGCTGACCGGCCGCTGGGGGCAAGGCAGCACGGCGACCGCCCGTCGGCGGCGATGGCCGGACAGATGCCGACAATCGCCGTGATGTCGGTACTGGACCACGCTGACCTGCGCAATTGGCGGTTGCGCCGCCACCCGGGCGGCACGCTACTGTTCGATCGATCACTTGGGCGGGGGGCTCTTGTCGGTCCTGGCGACGCTCCGTGCGGCCGGGGCTCGGATGCCTGCTGACTGTTCATCACATCGCCCGCTGGGGGTAACTGGCATGAGACGCTCCACCGCCCTGTCCGTGGCGATCGCCACGGCCCTCTCCGCTGCCACAGCCGCCGGGGCTTCCCCTGCCCAGGCGGAGGACCCTGCGGCGGGCGTACCGCAGTTGGCGAACCTCTGGGCCGACCCCCAGCACCCAGGAATCCTCCATGTGCGAGGCCAGTCGGACAGCCCCATCACCCGTGTGACCGCCCACTTCTTCGCCGTGGACGCCCCTGACGGCACGGCGGAGAGCGGCTCCACGAGCGACTTCACGCCTTACCCGGACGGCTACCCCGCATCGGGGGTCTGGAGCGCCGTGGTGCAACTGCCGCAGCAGGGCGACTACCGGGTGACCGTCGACATCGAGGACGCCGACGGCGACATCGCCACGGGGCTGAGCCACGGCGTGGTGCTGCACTATCGTACGGCGCTGAAGATCCAGGACCTGAAGATCACCCCTGTCGCACCCGACATCAACCATCAGCGGATCGCGGTGACCGGCACCCTGGTCGCGGAGGCGCCGGGCGATCCCAATGCGCCGGTGACCGTGGCGGGTGGGACGGTCGAGGTCGGCACCGGTCATGGCACGGTCGAAGCCGTGACCGGGCCGAACGGGCGTTTCGCCGTCTCCGTCCTCCCGGCCCGGCACTCGTTTCAGGTGGGCGCGGTGCCTGGGCCGTCACCGGCCTACCCCGGAGCCCTCGAGTTCGACACTTTTGGGTCGGGAGTCACCACCGTCCAAGCTCCCCTCAGGTTCTCGGTGAGCACTCATGCGCTCAACCCCCGTACCGGCGGCCCCGTCACCGTCACCGGTCGGACCCAGGTCCTCACCGTCCGTGGCTGGATGCCCATCGGCCATGTACCGCTGCAGTATGTGAGCCATGTGAAGGGCTACGACTACATCATCGCCACCGCCACCAGCGACAGTGACGGTAACTACGCCCTGAGGATTCCCTCCACCACGCCCGTCCCTTCCGGGGACGTGGTCGCCGGCTCCTACGACGCACCGTTCCTGAGCCAGGCCAGACAGCCCCTCACCCTCCGGCTGGCCTATGCGACCGACATCGACATGGCCGCCGACCTCGGCACCGACGACAAACTGCGGGTGTTCGGCGATGTGTGGTTCAGCGATCAGCGTGCGCACTGGCCCAGCAAGCCCACCGTCACGCTGGAGTACTCCAAGAACGGCAGAACCGGCTGGAAGAGCGCTGCGACGATTCCTGTCACGATCCGCCACAACAAGGCTCTCTATCTCGAGGAGTTCAGCCACACCCTCAGCGGCGCACCCGCCGACGGCTACTGGCGCGCCCGTTTCAACGGCAATCCGGATCTGGCCTCCTCGACCACCAAGACCTTCCATCTGCACCGCCACCCCACCCGCATCGTCGGGTTCAACGCCTCACCCGAACCGGTCCGCAAGGGCGACTGGGTCCACTTGAACGGCACCGTGCAGTACAACTCCGGCACCACCTGGAAGGCGCTGGGCCGCGCGCAGGTATCGCTGTACTTCCGTCCGCGAGGCGCCAAGTCCTACCGCTACCTCTACGACGTGGCCGCCGACAGCAGGGGCCGCATCGCCGACTTCGAGCAGGCCACCGTCGACGGTACCTGGGCTGTCAGGATCCTTCCCGACTCCCAGACCCCCTACCTCAACAGCAACCAGGTGTCGGACTACGTGGACGTCCGCTGACGCCTGCCCCCGACCCGGCGCCCCGGCCCGCGTCGCGGCGCCGGGTCGCGGGTCCGGGCCGGGTGGGCGACACTGGGGTGTTGTAAGGCACGTTCACAGGAGCATGCAGACACTCTCCCCGGGCCCGGACCCATGGGCCCACGGGCGGGTGGTTCCGGCTCTCCCTGTAGCGTGCAGGCCGGTGTGCGGCTGGTCCGTGCAGGGCCTGCGCGGGGGTCTGTCCCCGCTTGCGGGGTCCCCTTCGTCCGTGGGTCCGTGAGGTTCATCGCGGCCCGGACGGCGTTCTCGTGAGGGCTGGAGCAGCCTCCCTGGAGGAAAGGCTCCCGTCAGATGCCGATCCTTTGCCGACCTGCCGTAGTGGTCCCCGAACATACGATCTCGATGGGGCAGACCCTCGATCTGGCCCGTCGACTCCACGCCGGACATCCGCAGCTGGCACTGGTGCTGCGGCTCATCGAGAACACCGGGGTGACCAAGCGCCATCTGGTGCGTCCGCTGACCGAGACCCTGCGGCATCCGGGTTTTGAGGCGCGCAACGCGGTCTACGAGCAGGAGGCTCGAAGGCGTATCCCCGAGGTGGTGCGTGCCGCGCTGCGCAGCGCCGAGGTGGGCAGCGAGGACATCGACGCCATCGTCTTTGTCTCCTGCACAGGCTTCCTGATGCCGTCGATGACGGCATGGATGATCAACAATCTCGGCTTCCGCTGGGACACCCGGCAGATCCCCATCGCCCAACTGGGCTGCGCCGCAGGCGGGGCCGCGATCAACCGGGCGTCCGACTTCTGCATGGCCTATCCGGAGGCCAATGTCCTCATCGTGGCCTGCGAGTTCTGCTCGCTCTGCTACCAGCCCACCGATGACGGTGTCGGCTCCCTGCTGTCCAACGGCCTGTTCGGTGACGCCGTCGCCGCGGCGGTCGTCAGAGGACACGGGGGAGCGGGCATCCAGCTGGAACGCAACAGTTCCTACCTGGTGCCCGACACCGAGCGGTGGATCTCCTACGCGGTGAAGGCGACCGGCTTCCACTTCCAGCTGGACAAGCGCGTGCCGACCACCATGGCGATGCTCGCGCCCGCCCTGCACACCCTGGCGAACAGCCACGGCTGGGACGCGTCCGCGCTGGACTTCTACATCATCCACGCGGGCGGCCCGCGCATCCTCGACGACCTCTGCCGGATCCTCGAGGTGGAGCCCCACGCCTTCCGGCACAGCAGGGCGACCCTCACCGAGTACGGCAACATCGCCAGTGCCGTCGTGCTCGACTCGCTGCGCCGCCTGTTCGAGGAGGACACGCTGCCCCGCGGGGCGCAGGGCATGATCGCCGGGTTCGGACCGGGCATCACCGCGGAGACCTGTGTGGGGACATGGGCACCGGTGTCCAACGGCAAGTCCCTGGCGCACGCCCGGACGATGGGCTCGGCAGCCGGGGTGCACCGGCCGACCAGCACCGGCGGTCCTGCCACGTGATCCGGCAGCGCTGCGGAGACCCGCACGCACCACCCGGCCGGCGCGCCCTGCGCCGGCCGGGAGGCCGAAGACCCAAGAACCCGTCCGCTCTGCCGGGCTGCCCCCTCCGCCCGCCGGCGGGCGCAGCCCGGCACCGGACCCGCACAGTCGAGACATCCCCCTGGAACGGGAGGACGCCATGGAGACCACACGCGTCTGGGAGTGCCCCTTCGACCACAACGAGGCGCTGGAGTTCGACCCGCTGCTCGCGCAGTTGCGTGATGAGGCGCCTGTCGCACGCATCAGCATGCCCCACGGAGAGGGGCACGCCTGGCTGGTGACCCGCTACGAGGACGTCCGCACCGTGGTGACGGACCGCCGGTTCAGCAGAGCCGCGGGGATCGGCAGAAATCTGCCGCGGATGACGCCCGAGGCCATCGCCCAGCGGGAGGCCATCAATCTGATGGACCCGCCGGCCCACACCAGGCTGCGGCGGCTGGTGGCCCAGGGGTTCACCGCGGACCAGGTCGAGCGGATGACCCCCAAGATCCATACCATCGTGGACGGGCTCATCGATGAGATGGCCACCAAGGGCCCTCCCGTGGACTTCGCCCGGGAGTTCTCCGCCCGGCTTCCGCTCACCACCATCTGCGAGGTCCTGGCGATCCCCGAGGAGGACCAGCCGCGGATCCGGAAGCTCGCGATGGCCCTGATGTCGACCGGCTCGGGTGAGGCGACCCGTGAGGCCAAGGCCGGGCTGCGGGCGTACTTCCTGGACCTGTCGGCCCGCCGCCGGGAGCAGCCCGGGGACGACCTGATCAGCACGCTGGCCACCGCGCGGGACGGCGACGAGCTGCTCGACCCCACCGAGCTGGCGGTCATGGCGATGGTGCTCACCATCACCGGGCACGACACCAGCACCTACCAGCTGAGCAACATCCTCTACACGCTGCTCACCCATCCCGAGCAGCTCGCACTGCTGCGCTCGCGTCCCGACCTGCTGGAGCAGGCGCTGGAGGAGCTGCTGCGCTACATCCCGTTCCGCCACGGGGTGGGCATCGCCCGGGTGGCCACGGAGGATGTCGAGATCGACGGCACCGTGATCCGGGCCGGCGAGGTGGTGCACGTCTCCTATCTCGCCGCCAACCGCGATCCCCGGATGTTCGACCGCGCGGACGAGTTGGACATCGAACGCCCGGTGTCCCTGCATATGACGTTCGGTCATGGGACGCACTACTGCATCGGCGCCAACCTTGCACGTGCGGAGCTGCGCATCGCCATCGAGACCGTGCTCACCCGGTTCCCCGGGCTGCATCTGGCGGTGCCCGCCGAGCAGGTGCCCTGGCACATCGGGTCCATCTGGCGCTACCCGGAGGAGCTGCCGATCGCGTGGTAGTCCCCTGATCGGCGCCGCCGGCAGCCCGGCCGGTGCCCGGCAGGACGCCGGACACCGGCCACGGCTGCCCCGCGCGGGGCACCGGCCCAGCGGAGGTTTCCCCTATGTCTGCTCTCCATGACGCGTCCGGCCTTCCGGCCGGCACCCCGGGACGTGTGGCGGAGCTCAATGACGTCAAGAGCCAGGCACGTGGTGGCCCGTGTACGAGGGCGACCCGGACCCAGCACGAGAAGGGGAAGCTGACGGTCCGGGAACGGATCGGGTTGTTGCTGGACGAGGGGTCATTCAGTGAGGTGGAGCCGTTGCGGCGGCACCGCGCGACCGGTTTCGGTCTGGAGGCGAGGAAGCCCTACACCGATGGCGTGGTGACCGGCTGGGGCACCGTCCACGGCCGGACCGTCTTCGTCTACGCCCATGACTTCCGCATCTTCGGCGGTGCGCTGGGCGAGGCCCATGCCCAGAAGATCCACAAGATCATGGACATGGCCCTCACTGCCGGTGCTCCGCTGGTGTCGCTCAACGACGGCGCGGGCGCCCGGATCCAGGAGGGTGTCACCGCCCTCGCCGGCTACGGCGGGATCTTCCAGCGCAACACCCGCGCCTCCGGCGTGATCCCGCAGATCTCCGTGATGCTCGGCCCCTGCGCCGGCGGAGCCGCCTACTCCCCGGCCCTGACCGACTTCGTCTTCATGGTCCGCGAGACCTCCCAGATGTTCATCACCGGTCCGGATGTGGTCAAGGCCGTCACCGGCGAGCAGATCTCCCAGAACGGCCTGGGCGGCGCCGACGTCCACGCCGAGGTCTCCGGCGTCTGCCACTTCGCCTACGACGACGAACAGACCTGCCTGGAGGAGGTCCGCTACCTGCTCGCCCTGCTCCCCGGCAACAACCAGGAGACCCCGCCGGCCGTCCCCACCGACGACCCGGCCCACCGGACCTGTCCGACGGTGGGGGAGCTGGTGCCGGCCGACAGCAGGTGCCCCTACGACATGCACGGGGTGATCGAGGAGATCGTCGACGACGGCACCTTCATGGAGGTCCACGAACGCTGGGCCACCAGCGTGATCGTGGCGCTGGCCCGGCTGGACGGCCAGGTGGTGGGCCTGGTCGCCAACCAGCCGCAGTCCCTCGCCGGGGTCCTGGACATCGAGGCGTCCGAGAAGGCAGCCCGCTTCGTCCAGATGTGCGATGCCTTCAACATCCCCCTGATCACCCTGGTGGACGTCCCCGGCTTCCTGCCCGGCGTCGACCAGGAACACGGCGGCATCATCCGCCACGGCGCCAAGCTGCTGTATGCCTACTGCAACGCCACCGTGCCCCGGATCCAGCTGATCCTGCGCAAGGCCTACGGCGGTGCCTACATCGTCATGGACTCCCGCTCCGTCGGCGCGGACCTGTCCTACGCCTGGCCCACCAACGAGATCGCCGTGATGGGCGCCGAGGGCGCCGTGGACATTCTCCACCGCCGGCAGATCGCCGACGCCGACGACCCCGACGCCACCCGTGCCCGCCTGGTCAAGGAGTACAAGAGCGAACTGATGCACCCCTACTACGCGGCCGAACGCGGCCTGGTCGACGACGTCATCGACCCCGCAGAAACCCGCGCCGTACTCGCCGACGCCCTGGCCATGCTGCGCACCAAACACGAGGACACCCCGCTGCGCAAACACGGCAACCCGCCCCACTGAGGACCTCGTGCACCGCGAGCGGCCGATGCTCCGGCGTCCGGCGGGCCCGGATCCCCATTGCGCCTCCAGCGGAACAACCCCCGGACCTCCGGGTCCTCCCTACGCTCGGGGAGATCGGTGGATCGGTGGATCGGTGGATCGGGGAGAGGAGACGCCCGTCATGGCGTCCACAGCAGACCGGGTACCGCGCTACGACGGCCTCGCCGACTGGTACGACCGGCTCAACGCCCCCTGGGCCGAGGGCAACCGCGACGCACTGCTGGACCTGCTGGGCCCCGGGGAGGGCCTCTGCCTGGATCTCGGGTGCGGGACCGGGCAGAACCTTCCCGCGCTGCGCGCCACGGGACGAGCGGTGATCGGGCTCGACTTCTCCGCGGACCAGCTCCGCCTCGCCCGGCCGCGTCTCGGCCCCGGTGACGCCCTGGTCCGGGCCGATGCCGCCGCGCTGCCCTTCGCCGACGCGGTGTTCCCGGCCGTCGCCGTCCTGTGGCTCTCCACGGACGTCGACGACTTCGCCGCCGTGCTCCGTGAGGCGGCCCGGGTGCTGCGCCCCGGCGGAACCCTGGTGTACTACGGCGCCCACCCCTGCTTCACGGGCCCGCACTCGGAGGACCGCCCCGACGGCGGGCGCGTCGTCCACCCCACCTATCGCACGGTGGACTGGCATCAGCCGGCTCCCTGGTGGCGTGAGGGCGGCATCCGCGAGCGGCTGGGGATGCGGCATCTGCCGCTCGCCGAACTGCTCAATGCGTTCATCGACGCGGGTCTGGCCACCACCCGGGTCGTGGAGCCGCCCGACGGCCCGGTCCCGCGGGTGCTGGCGCTGCGGGCCGTGAAGGCATAGCCGGGCACCTCTCGCTGGCCGCCGGGCCGAAGGAGGCGCACGATGGGCGCAGCACCCCGGGTTCCGGCGTCGGCACGAGGTGCCGCCCCCTGTCGCAGGCGCCGCCCCAGGAGCTGCGCCATGGACCTTTCCGACATCGGGCCGGTCGAGTACGCCGTGATGGCTTTTCCGGGCAACCGGTTCCGCGGCGAGATCGCCGCCGAACTGCTGAGGCTCACCGACCAGGGCGTGATCCACATCATCGACCTGACCTTCATCAAGCGCGCCGCTGACGGCTCCGTGCAGATCCTGGAGCTGGATGCGCTCGACGCGGAGGAGGCCGAGCTGTTCGCGCGTATCGACGGGGAGGTCTCCGGGCTGCTCAGCGACGAGGACCTGCAGCTCATCGCGGAGGAGATCCCGGCGGACTGCTCGGCCGCGATCCTGGTCTGGGAGGACACCTGGGCCACCGGCCTCGCCAAGGCGGTCCGCCGCGCCGACGGGATCCTGATCGCCCACGAGAGGGTCCCGGCGAGCATCGTCGAGCGTGACGTCGCCGCCATCGCCACCTGACCGGGCACCTGCCCGGTCCCGAGCCCAGAGGAGTCAGCCATGATCGGTCGCCGTGTCACCCGTTCGGGCCGTCCGGGCCTCATCGGTACCGTCGCCCGCACCGCGGTGGTCGCGGGCACCGCAACCGCCGTGAGCGGACGGGTCGCCGAGCGGCAGCAGCAGCGGGCCGCCCAGGAGGCTGCCGCCGCTCAGCAGCCCCAGCAGGCCGCCGCTCAGCCGCCGCAGCCGGCCGCATCCGCGGCCGCCGGGCCGGGAACCCCGGACTCAGGCATGCTCCACCAGCTGGAACGCCTCGCCGAGCTGCACACGCAGGGCATGCTCACCGCGGAGGAGTTCGCCGCGGCCAAGCAGCGCCTGCTCGGGGTGTGAGACCGGGCGCGGCGCCTGCCCGGGGGGTGGCTCAGTCCGCGCCGACTCCGGCCGTCCGCCGTGCGCGGCAGGCCGGGAACCGCAGCAGGCCGGGAGCCGCGGCAGGCCGGGAGCCGCGGCAGGCCGGGAACACGGCCCGTCCCCCACCCGGCTCACTGGCTCACACCTCGCACATCCCGGCGGAGCGGTGGGAGGCTGAGCCGAGCCACCCGGCCGCGGGCCGGTGGTGCAGGTCGCGAGGGAGGTGAGACGGGTGTCCGGCGGCATCGGTGGCTCCCCCGGCAGGGCTGCCGCCGGGAAGCTCCGCAAGGTCCCCCTCAGCAATCCCGGACGGCGCCGGGAGGTGCTGGGCGCCGTCCTCGCACTCCTCGCCGAGGTGGGGTACGAGCGGCTGACCATGGACCTGGTCGCCCAGCGCGCCAGGGCCAGCAAGGCCACCCTCTACCAGCGCTGGCCGTCCAAGGCCCAGCTGGTGGTGGACGCCCTCGCGGAGCACCAGCCGGTGATCACCGACGAGGACCGGGGCTCCCTGCCCGAGGATCTGCGGCACCTGCTGATGTCCTGGCTGGCGAGCTGGACCGAGCACGACCGCGGGCTGATGATCGCCCTGCTGGAGGGCAGCAGAACCGATGCCGACCTCGCCCGTCTGCGCAGGGAGCGGCTGAGCCGCCCGGTCCGCCAGGCGGCCGAGTCGGCCCTGGCCAGAGCGGACCGGCGCGGTGAGATCCCGGCAGGCGTCGATGCGGAGCTGCTGCTGGAGACGCCCTTTGCGCTGGTGCTGATGCATGTGCTGGTGCTGGACGAGGTACCGGGCCGCGACCTGGTCGACCGGATCGTGGAGGGCGCGGTGGCCCCTCTGCTGCGCGGTTCCGGGCCCCGGCCCCGGGGGCCGGAGGCATGGACGCCGCGCAGATAGAACGACCTCGTACTACCGTGGGGTTCCGAGGGCCCGACGGCCACGAACCGTCGCCCCCTCGGCAGACCGCCCGGCCCCCGGACCGGCGGCCGATCCGGCGGCCTCCTCAGCGAGGACGGCGCCCCGCAAGACCCGTGACGGCCGGATGAAGGGAGCCGTTCCCATGAACACGACCCAGCCCGCCGCGCCGACCCTGCCGACGCACCGCAGCTGCCCGTGGGATCCCCCCGAGGAGTACACGCGGCTGCGCGAGCAGGAACCCGTCGCCAGGCTCGCCTTCCCCGACGGACAGCTCGGCTGGCTGCTCACCCGGCACCAGGACGTCCGCGCGCTGCTGGCGGACGACCGGTTCTCCTCCGACCGGCTGCGCGCCTCCTCACCGGTGCGCCGGATCCCGATCCGCCCCGAGGACGTCCAGGCCCGCGCCGGGATGCTCATCAGCCTCGACCCTCCGGAGCACACCCGTTACCGCCGGATGCTCACCCGCTACTTCACCGTGCGGCGGATGCGCGCCCTCGCCCCGCGGATCGAGGAGATCGTCGCCGACCACCTCGACGCCATGGAACGCAACGGCCCGCCCGTGGACCTGGTGCCGGCGTTCTCGCTGCCGATCCCCTCCCTGGTCATCTGCGAGCTGCTCGGCGTCCCCTACGCCGACCGCGGCAGATTCCAGGGGTGGACCTCGACGCTGCTCAGCCTGGACGTCTCCGACGAGGAGGCGCTGGCGGCCCGTGACGCGCTCCGCCAGTACATGCTCGACCTGGTGGCGGCCAAGCGGACGGACCCCGACGACGCGCTGCTCAGCGAACTGATCGCAGCGGACGGGCAGGAGCCGCTGAACGACGAGGAACTGGCCGGAATCGGGCGGCTGCTGCTGGTGGCCGGCCATGAGACCACGGCCAATATGCTGGCCCTGGGCACCTACGCACTGCTGCGCCACCCGGACCAGCTCGCCGGGCTGCGCGAGCACCCCGAGGGCGTCACCCGCGCGATCGAGGAACTGCTGCGGTATCTCACCATCGTGCAGTTCGGCACCGTCCGCGTCGCCCGTGAGGACGTCGAGATCGCCGGCCGGCACATCCGCGCCGGGGAGACGGTGGTCGCCGCGCTGGCCGCGGCCGACCGGGACCCCGACCACTTCACACAGCCCGATGCGCTCGACCTCACCCGGGAGCCCTCCCAGCACGTCGCCTTCGGCCACGGCGTCCACCAGTGCCTGGGCCAGCAGCTGGCCCGGGTGGAGATGGAGATCGCCTTCCCCGCCCTGCTGCGGCGCTTCCCCACGCTCCGCCTGGCCGTGCCCCCCGAGGAGGTGCTGATGCGCCACGACATGTTCATCTACGGCGTCCACGCACTTCCGCTCACCTGGAACAGGTGACCGCACCATGAGGATCCGGATCGACCACGACCGCTGCCGGGGCGCGGGACAGTGCGCCCTCAACGCGCCCGACCTCTTCGACCAGTCCGACGACGACGGCACCGTCGTCGTCCTCGACGACCGCCCGCCGCCCGAGCTGCACGACGGGGCACGGCTGGCCGCGGCCCTGTGCCCCAACGCCGTGATCACCGTCCTCGACGAACCCTGACCCCCGACCCGGGCCGGCCGGGCGGCAGCGCGGGCCCTCGGGCCGGGGCGGTGGAGCAGCAGTCCTCCACCGCCCCTCCCCGGGGGCCCGCTCGGCCGTCGCGAGGGCGCCTACTGCGCGACCCCGCCGATGACCACGTTCGTCAGCTCCAGATCGGTGATGGCCGCCGCGATGTTCGGCTGGGCCAGCGCGGAGCCGATGGTGATGTCGCTGAGCCGCACCGTGCCGACCGGGTCGTCGGCGTAGCCCTGGATGTTCCAGCCCTGGGCGGCCGACGGCACGTTCCAGTGGCTGAGGTTGATGTCGGTGACGGTGGGCCGGTAGGTGCCGGTGTTGCCCTCGCCGTAGGTGTAGTCGATCAGCAGCAGGGGTCCGCCGATGGCGCTGACGTCCACCCGGTAGACATGGGTGCCCTCGATGAAGCCGCCGCGCACCGAGTTGGTCTTGAGCCGGTGCCCGGACTGCAGTCCCGTGCTGGTCATCGAGAGGTCGCGGGCGTAGACGTTGCGCACTCCACCGGTCATCTCGCTGCCGATGGTGACACCGCCGTGGCCGTTGGCGAAGGTGCTGTTCTGGATGACGATGTTCTGACTGGGCACATCGACCCGCCGGCCGTCGGTGTTGCGGCCCGCTTTGATGGCGATGCAGTCGTCGCCGGTGTTGAACGACACCCCGTCGATCAGCACGCCGTCGCAGGACTCCGGATCGCAGCCGTCGGTGTTGGGACCGTCGGAGTCGACGGTCACCCCGCGCACCACGACGTCGCTGCAGAGCGTCGGGTGCAGATGCCAGAACGGCGAGTTGCGGAAGGTCACCCCCTCGATGAGGACCCGCTCGCAGCGGTAGGGCTCCACGAACGAGGGCCGGAAGTGGTACTGGGTCCCGTCGCGCTGCTCCACCGGCAGGCCCGCGTTCACCGTGGCCTCCAGCGCGGTGAAGTCGGTGCCGTCGACGCCCTTCCAGGCCCACCAGTTGGCGGCGGAGGCCTGGCCGTCCAGGACGCCCTCACCGGTGAGGGCGATGTCGTGCTGGCCGTAGGCGTAGACCAGCGGGGAGTAGTTGTAGAGCTCGATGCCCTGCCAGCGGCTGAAGACCGCGGGCAGATAGTCGCCGGGGTCGGTGGAGAAGAGCAGCGTGGCACCGGCCTGAAGATGCAGTTCCACGCGTGACAGCAGATGGATGGGACCGGTGGGCCAGGAGCCCGCGGGCACCACCACCCGTCCGCCGCCTGCCTCATGGGCGGCCCGTACGGCGGCGCCGATGTCCGGGTGGTCGGTACTGCGGAAGTCGCGCCGCGGGATCCGCGGCCGGCGGATGCCGCGGACGATCCGGTCGGCCTCGCGGTCGGCCTGCTGGTCCGCACCGCGGCCGGTGGCGGCGTTCGCGGTACCGGCGAGGAGGGCGGGGGAGGCGAGCGCACCGCCCAGGGCGATGGCGGACAGGAGCAGTTGCCTGCGGGTGGGGGAGAACTCACTCATGCGGTAGACGGCCTCTCAGTCGGAAGAGCGCGCGACCAGCTGGGTGGGGTTGACGAAGCGGAGCGCGACAAGCAGGAGCACGGCCATGGATGCGGTGTAGATCACCGCCATGGCGTCGACGGACTGGGTGCTGCGGATACCCGCCGAGTTGACGGCGGAGAACAGCGCCACGATCAGCGTCTGACTGGTCGCGCCGGAGGTCAGGAAGGTCAGCTCGAACATCCCGAAGGTGCGTACCAGCACCAGGATTCCGGCGGCCAGCATCCCCGGCAGCAGCAGCGGGGCCAGCACCCGGGTCAGCACCACCCGGGTCGGCGCCCCGCACATCCGGGCGGCGGCCTCGATCTTGGGGTCGATCTGCTCGATGAAGGGCGTCATGGTGAAGACCACGAAGGGGATCGACGGCACCAGGTTGGCCAGCACCACCCCGCTGACCGAGCCGGCCAGGTGGAACTTGTAGAGCACCGTGGCCAGCGGGATGCCGTAGGCGATCGGCGGCACCAGGATCGGCAGCACGAACAGCGTGCTGACCAGCTTCTTGCCGGGGAAGTCCCGCCGGGCCAGGGCGTAGGACGCCGGTACGGCCAGCAGCAGTGAGATCAGCACGACCAGGAAGGTCACCTCCACGGTCACCCACAGCACCTGGCCGAGCCGGAACTCCTTCCAGGAGCTGCTGTACCAGTCCGACGTCCAGCCGTGCGGCAGCCAGCCCCGGAACCAGGTCCGGCTGAAGGAGTTGAGCAGCACCGTGCCGATGACCCCGGCCAGGTTGAGGAAGAAGAAGGCCAGCACACCCCAGGTGAGCCAGGTGCCGGGGCGCAGGGAGACGCCCCTGGCCCGTACCGCTTCGGACCGCTGCGCTGCGCCGTTCATCCCTTGCCTCCGGTGGATCCGCGGTAGAGCCGTGAGCGCAGCCCCATGGCGATGCCGATCACAGCGAGCATCAGCGCCGTCATCACCATGGCGACGGCGCAGCCCTGCGAATAGTCGAAGCGCTGGAGGGCGGCCTCATAGGCCTCGATGGAGATCACATGGGTCCGGCCGTCCGGGTCGCCGACCATCATCGCGGAGGGGAAGACCGCGAAGGCCAGCACAAAGGTCAGACAGAAGGTGGTCATCAGCCCCGGCAGCAGCAGCGGAAAGGTGACATGGCGGAAACGCTGCCACCAGTTGGCGCCCAGGGTGGAGGCGGCCTTCTCCAGGCTGGGGTGGATCCCGGAGAGGTAGGAGTGGGTCAGCAGGAACGCGAACGGGAAACCGCTGATGACCAGGGAGAGCAGCACACCGGTGTAGTTGTTGGTGAGCTGCACCGGCCCGCTGCTCAGCCCCAGCAGCTTGAGGGTCTGGTGAACCAGCCGACCGGCCCGAAGAACTCCAGGATCCCCTCGGCGGTCAGCACCGTGCCCAGGGTGATCGGCACCACCAGCAGGGCCAGCAGCAGGCGTTTGCCGCGGAAGTCCCGGCGCATCCGGTAGGAGATCGGCACCGACGCACCGACGTTGATCAGCGCTGCGGGTATCGCCAGCCGGAAGGTGATGCCGATGGAGCGGGAGGCGAAAGGGTTGTCGAAGAACGCCCGGTAGGCGCCGAGAAAGCCGCCACTGGCCGGCTGGAAGGAGAGCTGCAGCCCGTAGAGGAACGGATAGACGAACAGGGCGGCCACCGCCACCAGACCGGGAACGAGCAGCAGCAGCGTACGGTCCACCCCGCGCTCGGCCAGCCGGTGGCGCAGCGCGGGACGGGCGGTGGGGGCGGCGGGCAGGGAGTCGGTGAGCGTACTCATCGGGCCTCCACCCGGAAGACCAGCGCCCGTTCGGGCCGTACGGCCAGCGCCACGGTGTCGCCGGGGCGCACCTGGTCGCCGGTCTTGAAGTGGATCCGGTCCCCGGTACGGGTCCTGGCCTCCACATGCAGCTGCCGCCCGTGGTACTCGACGATCTCCGCCACCGCCTCGGCGGCGCACTCCTCACCCGGGCCGGCGGTGCGGACGTCCTCGGGCCGGACCGCGACGGACACCCGGTCGCCCGCGGCCACCGTGCACCCCGCCACCGGGGTGCCCCGCAGACGCACCCCGCGGCCTTCGACCAGCGCCCCCTCCGCGTCCGCCGACACCACCTCCAGCTCCAGCAGGTTGCGATAGCCCATGAACGCCGCCACATGCGGGTCGGCCGGGCGCTCGTACAGCTCCGCCGGAGTGCCGATCTGGCTGACCCGGCCGGTGTGCAGCACCACCAGCCGGTCCGCCAGCGACAGCGCCTCCTCCTGGTCGTGCGTCACATACAGGGTGGTGAGCCCGAACTCCTGGTGGATCCGGCGGATCTCGCTGCGCATCTCCAGCCGCAGCGCCGCGTCCAGGTTGGACAGCGGCTCGTCCATCAGCACCAGCGGCGGCTCCATCACGATCGCCCGGGCGATGGCGACGCGCTGCTGCTGGCCGCCGGAGAGCTGCCCGGGGTGCTTGTGCGCATGCTCGGTCAGCCTGACCAGCTGGAGCACATCGTCCACCCGGCGCCGGATCTCGCTCTTGCCGATGCCGCGCATCTTCAGGCCGAACGCCACATTGGCCCGTACGGTCAGATGCGGGAAGAGGGCGTAGTTCTGGAACACCATGCCGAAGCCGCGCTTCTCCGGCGGCAGGGTGTCGATGCGCCGCCCGTCCAGGGTGATCTCCCCGGTGGTCAGCGGAAGCAGCCCGGCGAGGCAGTTCAGCGCGGTGGTCTTGCCGCAGCCCGAGGGGCCCAGCAGGGCCACGAACTCACCGCCGCGGATGGTCAGGTCCAGCGGCTGGAGGGCGATGTGCGCTCCATAGGCGCGGCTGACGCCCGACAGCCGCAGCTCGCCCAGCTGGGAGTCGGGGCGGTGGCCGGGGGAGGCGGGGACGGGCGCGGTGCCGGTCCCCGGCGCCGGGGTCACCGCGCTCACTTGCTCGCGCCGATCTTCTTCTCCCACAGGTCGAAGGCGGTGACCTGGGAGGTGGCCGGGAGGGAGTTCTTGCTGGGGAACTGGGTCATCCAGGTGTCGAAGTCCGGCACCCCGTACTTGGCGATGGCCTGCTGCGAGGACTGCGGGGCCTGGCTGAGCGACACGCCCTTCACCGCGGGGCCGGGGTAGAAGTAGCCCTGGTCGTAGGTCACGGCCTGCTGTTCGGGGGTGAGCGCGAACTTCAGCAGGCTGAGCACGGCGATCAGCTCGTCGTCGGAGACACCCTTGGGGATGACGCCGAACTGCGCGTCGCTGACCCAGGTGAAGTCATTGAACTTGGCCACCTTCATCCCCGCCGGCACCGTGCCGGTGGCACGCGGGTTGATGTACCAGCCCGTGGTGGTGGCGATGATGTGGACCGTGCCCTGCGCCAGGTTGGTCATGGTCGCCGAGGTCTTGGTCGGGTAGCTGGCGATGTGCTTGTTGAGCTCGGTGAGATACGCCCAGGTCTTCTCCCAGCCGTTGACCGGGTCGGTCGGGTCGGAGTCCCCCAGCAGATAGGGCAGGCCCATCAGGAAGGTGCGGCCCGGGCCGGAGTTGGCGGGGCGGGCGTACTGGAACTTGCCGGGGTTGGCCTTGGCCCAGTCCAGCAGTGCGTCGGGGGTGGCGGGCGGGCTGGACACGGCGGCGGGGTCGTACTCGATCAGCGGACCCGAGGGGTACCAGACCAGTTCTATGCCCTGGTCCTGGGCGAGGGTGGCCATGGCCGCTGCAGGGGCCTGGTAGCCGGCGGTGAGGTCCGGGAAGAAGGTGCTGTAGTACGGCTTGAGGTCGTACCAGAGCCCCTTCTGGATGCCTGCAGACAGTCCGTCGGTGCCGGTGAGCACCAGCTGGATCTGTACATTGCCGGCCTGCTGCTGCGCCTGCACCTTGGGGGCGAGCTCGGGCGCGGTACCGGTGGCGGTGGTGATACCCGAGACGATCTCCGGGTGCTGGGACTTGAAGGCGTCCAGGATCGGCTGGGTGAGCTGGAGGTTGCCGGCCACGTCGAGGACGTTCAGGGTGACGGGTTTGGACGGTTTGGTGCCCAGCGTGCTGGGGGCGGCCTTGGCGGTGCCGCCGCTGTCGGGGGCGCCGCAGGCGGCGAGCACCGGTGCGGCGGCGGCAGCGGTGGCGAAGGTGCCGAGCAGGCGTCGGCGGGACATGCTGCCGGGGAGGTTCTCGACCATGGTGGATGAGCCCTTCGTCAGAGGTGGTGAGCGGTGGGGGCGGTCGGGCATGTCGAGGCGAGGGGGGCCTTCAGTCGGGTTAGGGGATCGGGCCCCGGCCCGGGCGCACCCGGTGCGGCCGCCGTACCGGCGGTGCCTCCGGGAGCTGCGCCGGGCGCGGGGGCTCCGAGGTCATGGGGGGCCTGCTCCGTTCGCGGTCGGGGTCAGTTCTCGGGGAAGTTCCGCGCCACAAAGGAGCTGATGTGACTGCGCATCAGGGCGGTGACCAGTTCGGCGTCCCCGGCCTCGGCGGCGCGCAGGATCTCGCGGTGCTCGCGGGCCTCCTGCTCCCATGAGGGCTGCCGGGCCCAGGCCGCGCTGGACAGCAGCGCCGTCTGGTCGCGCAGGTCGTCCAGCGTCTTCACCAGCAGCGGGTTGGCGCAGCCGGAGTACAGGCAGCGGTGGAAGGCCCGGTTGGCGAGCGAGCGTTCGGCCGCGTCCGCCGCCTGGTCGGCCTGGTCCAGCGCCGCCTGTGCGTCGTCCCAGGTACGGACATGGGTGGCGCTGCGGGCCGCGGCGACCGGCTCCAGCAGCAGCCGCATGTCGTACACGCTGCGCGCATGGGTCTGGTCGACCTCGCGCACCGCGGCGCCCTTGTAGGGGCTCATCACCACGAGGCCGGAGCCGGCCAGGGTCTTCAGTGCCTCGCGCACGGGGGTCTTGGACACCCCGAGCTGCTCCGCGAGATCGGCCTCGACCAGGGCCTGACCTGGAGTCAGTTCGCCGGTCAGAATGGCGTGTTTGATGGCTTCGAGCACTGCCTCCGTGCGGGAGGGCAGCGCACCCGGATGGGGCCGGCCGCGTCGTGCGAGGGCGTGGGACATGTCTCTGCTCCCCGGGGCGAGCTGTGCTGCATCGGATCTCATATACGATCTTCAGCAGACGCTAGGGGCCCGGGGGTCGGCGGTCAAGGGAGCGGACCAGCGCAGATTCGACGGGGCCTCACCGGTGCCGCCGCATTTGGCGAACGGACCGCCGGCTGTCATATATCAGACACGGGGCGTGACACCCTGGCCGGTCCGGCTCGGCCGCTGCCGGCGGCCGGTGCGACCTGGAAGCCCGACGCGGTCCAGGGGCCGCCGTGACCTGGGAGCGCGCCGCGACCCCGGGGTCGCGGGCGGTATCGGGCGGGCGTCGGCTTGTCACCCGGTACCGGTGGGCTGCCGGGCGGTGCGGCGGCAGCAAAGCACACCGGGGACCCGCGATGCGCGGATCCCCGGTGCGGTCCTGCCGCCGCCGCGGCGGGTACGGGTCGGTCAGCGACCGTGCGGGTGGAGGGTGACGGGGCAGCTCTCCCGGTTGGCGCGGTCCACCGCTGTCACCCGGTACTCGGAGCCATGGGGCGCGGCAGGCCCGGTCCAGTCGGCCACCCGGGCCCCGGGGACCACCGCCAGCAGCTCCCCTGCGCTGTGCGGTCCGGAGTGCAGTCGCACCGCGTAGAGCGCCGGCACCCGGTCGCCGCGGGAGCGCATCTCCAGCCGCACCCCGCCGTCGGCGGTGCGGACCGCCGACCCCCGCGGCGGCAGCGGCGCCGGCCCGTGTGCGAGCCGGGGGAGCACCTGCGGCAGGGCGGGGCGCTGCCAGTGCTCGGCGGCCATGGTGCTGACCCCGGCGACCCGGTCGGCGATCACATCGGCGGAGCTGTAGAGGATCTCGCCGCTGATCTCCGGCAGACCCTCGTCCATGGTGAGGTGCCGGGACAGCTCGGCCGGGTCCTGCCAGGCGGCGGGCTGCGCCGGGTCGCCGGCCTTGTAGACGGCCTGGCCGATCCACAGCTGGACGTCCGTGCCCCGCACGGCCTGGGCCCACCAGGGGGCGAGCACGGCGTAGTCGGCGACTGCGAGCCCGATGTTCCAGTAGAGCTGCGGGGCTATGTAGTCCAGCCAGCCCTTCTGGATCCAGCCCAGGGTGTCGGCGTTCAGGGCGTCGTAGGACTGGGTGCCGTTGGTGGCCGAGCCCCTGGGGTCGCTGGAGGCGTTGCGCCAGATGCCGAACGGGCTGATGCCGAACGCCGCCTCGGGCCGGACCGCGCGGACCCGGTCCCGGATCTCGCGCACCAGCAGGTCGACGTTGTTGCGGCGCCAGGCGGCCCGGTCGGTGAAGCCCGCGCCGTAGGCGGCGAACGCCTCGTCGTCGGGGAAGGGCGCGGTCCCGGACGGGTAGGGGTAGAAGTAGTCGTCGAAGTGGACGCCGTCGATCTCGTACCGCTCCACCGCGTCCAGGATGGCGTCCTCGACGAAGGCGCGCGCCGCCGGGATCCCGGGGTTGTAGTAGAGCTGGCCCGCGTAGCCGACGATCCACTCCGGGTGCAGCCTCGCCGGGTGGGTGGGGGCCAGCTTTGACGGGTCGGACTGCAGCGACACCCGGTACGGGTTGAACCAGGCGTGCAGGGCCAGACCGCGGGCGTGGGCCGCCTCGACCATGAAGCCCAGCGGGTCGTAACCCGGGTCCTGTCCCTGGGTGCCCGTCAGATACTGCGACCACGGCTCGAACCGGGACGGCCAGAAGGCGTCGGCGGCGGGCCGGACCTGGACGAAGACCGCGTTCAGTCCCAGCGCCACGGCCCGGTCGAGCAGGCCGGTGAACTCCGTCTGCTGCTCGTCCGGGCTCAGCCCGGTCTTCGAGGGCCAGTCGATGTTGGCGACGGTGGCGATCCACTCCCCGCGCAGTCCGCGGTCGGCCGTGGCTGCGTCCGTGCCTGCGGTCGTCGATGCCGGGGTCTGCCCGCTCTGGGTGGCCGTGGCCGTGGCCGTGGCGGGCGGGGTGGCGGCCTGGGCGGCCACGGTGGGCAGGCCGGCCGCCACGGTCCCGGCGGCGATTCCGGCGGCTTGCAGCAGTACGCGGCGGGACGGGCGCGGCTGTGCGGTCTCGGGATCAGGTGTGGAGGGCACAGGACTCCTCGGGTCGGAGGGGTGGGGAGGTGGATACCGCCGGGACGGTCGCCGGACGGGGGCGCCGGCGGACCTCGGGCGGGGCTGGACGGGGCTGTACGGGGCTGCGCGGGGCGTCAGCGGACCGTGGGCACGGTGCCGGGCGAGGACTCCGGAAGCTCCTCGGCCGGGCGCAGCAGGGTGAAGGACACGGTGCCGTCGTCGCCGGGCTGGAAGCCGTACACCGGCGGGGCGGGCAGGCTGTTGTAGGCGAAGTGGGTGGTGAAGTAGTACGCGCCGGTGTCGGGGACCACCACCAGGTCGCCCGCCGTGAGCCGTGGGAGTTCGCGGCCGCGTGCCAGCAGGTCGCCGGCGAAGCAGCACGGCCCCGCGATGTCCTGCAGCACGGGCGCGGCGTCGCTGGGGCGTCCGTCGCGGTCGTAGGCGAGGATCCGCAGCGGCCAGGCCTCGGGGGCGAAGACGCTGCGGGTCGCCACCTGTGCGCCGGCGTGGGTGAGGGCGATGGCGCGGCCGCCGGCCGACTTGGTGTACTCCACCCGCGAGGCGAGAAAGCCGTTCTTGGCCAGGAGCGAGCGGCCGAACTCGGTGATGATGCGGTACCGCCCGTCGAACAGGGACGGCGCCGCGGCGCGCAGGGCGGCGACATGGTCGGCGAAGGTGAGGCCGTCACCGTCCCCCGTGAAGTCGACGGGCAGGCCGCCGCCGACGTCGATGCCCTCGATCTGTCCGGGGCGGTTGCGGTTGACCTCGTCCGCGAAGGCGACCGCGGCCGCCACCCCGGAGGCCATGAGCTCCAGCGGGCAGCCCTGGGAGCCGACATGGACGTGCACCCAGCGCAGCCATGGACGGAACGCAAAGGCCTCGAGCAGCCTGGCGCGGTTGCCCGGATCGGCCAGCGGGACACCGAACTTGCTGGTCAGGCCGGCCGTGGACATGGCCTCGATGGCGCCGGTGCCCACCTGCGGGTTGAGGCGGACACCCAGCCGGGAGGTGCTGGGGCGGGCGGCCTGCAGCTCGTCGACGCGGGTCAGTTCCTCGAAGTTGTCGATATTGACGGCGACTCCGAGGGCGAGCGCGGCTGCCAGCTCCTTGCGGGTCTTCACAGGGGAGTCGAGGACGATGCCGGTGGGCTCGAAGCCGGCGGCCAGGGCCTGGGCCAGCTCGCCGGGGCTGGCGACCTCGCAGTCGAGGCCCTCCTCGCGGAGCAGCCGCAGCACCGGTACCAGGTTGTTGGCCTTGGCGGCGAAGGCGTGCCGCACATGCAGGCCGGCCGGCCAGGCGGCCAGCAGGGCGCGGGCGGATTCACGGACGCCGGTGAGGTCCACAAAGGCGGCGAGGGGTGTCTCGTCGGGGTCGAGCAGCCCCTCTTTCGCGGCGGCGTGCACGGCCAGGTCGCGGCGGTGCGCTCGGGTGGGACTCATCCGGAGTGCTCGGTGTGCGGCATGGAAGGCTCCAGCATTGGAAAATTAGCCACTCATACACATCGTCAGACGGCAGAAACTTACCAGCAGCATGAGCTGCTGTCAGTGCACTCCGGCAGTGTGGAGTTCATCGGCGAGCAACCGGCAGGCAGGCACCTTGATGCGACGTCAGAGCGACACCGTCGTCCGCTGGTCCGCCACTGCCGGATCCGGCTTGCCGCGCAACGCGGCCTGGCCGTTGCCGCGGTCCCCGTGGTCCTCGCCCCCGCCTGCGGCGCCGGGCGGTGGCCGCCGCCCAGCCGGCCGCCAAGGCCGTCCGCGTGCCTGCCGGCCAGGCGGGGCCATGTCTCCGCGCGGCCGACGGCGGCCCGGGTGCGAGAGCCGGCCGTGGTGAGGGCACCCGGGCGCCACCGGGCCTCACCACGGCCGGCTCTCGCACCCGGACCGCCCTGCTCGCCCGCGGGCACCGGGCCGACGCCGCGGAGCGGTGCCACCGGGCAGACCGGCGGCTCCGGCGTTCGCCGCCCGCAGCGCTCGGACAGGCCGTCGCCATCGACCGGGACTTCGGCCCGGCGGCCACTGCCGCGGTCGACAGCGACCCGTCCGCCGCCGGACCGCCGGTGGACGGTGCGGCCGGTCGGCGTTCCCCGGACCGGTTTTCAGTCCGGCAGAGAGCCGCAGAGCAGCTCGGCCGCCGCCCGGGCGGCCACGGGGGAGGGACTGCGGGTGGCCAGGTGCACCGCCCCCGGGCGGTCGGTGCCCGGCCAGCCCAGCTCCACCACCATCGCGTCCGGGCGGCGCTCCAGCAGTCCGTGCAGCGCCCGACCCACCCACGCCAGCCGGGCCGCGTCACGCACCACGACCACCAGCGGCCTGGACGTCTCGGCCGCGGCCCGGTCCAGCGCCTCGGACGAGACCTGATTCTCAGTCAGACCGAGACCGGTGGTCCCGGGGCGCAGCTCGGCGAGGGGCCCTGCCGCACCCCAGGCCGTGGGCCCGTCCAGAGCGGCGTGCGCCGGTGCGGCGAGCGTCACCACGACGGGTGCCTCGCCCAGCGGCAGTGCGGCGCCGGGACGACGGTGCACCTCCAGTGCCCGCCGCGCCACCAGCCGGCCCAGCGGTGCGCGCCCGGCGGCGGTACGGGGCACACCGGTGCCCACCGAGCGGCGTGCCTCCTGCCGCCAGGCCGCCAGCCGGTGCACCCGCTCGGCGGCGTCGGCCAGGCGCTCCTCGTCGAGGGTGCCGTCGTGCACCGCGGTGACCAGTGCGTCGCGCAGGGCCAGCAACGACTCCTCGTCGGTGCGCTGCATACCCACACAGACCGCGTCGGCGCCGGCGGCGACGGCCCGTACGGCCAGCTCGGGGATGTCGGCTCCGCGGTGCACCGCCTTCATCTCCAGGGCGTCGGTCACGATCAGACCCTGG
Source organism: Peterkaempfera podocarpi (assembly GCF_042466665.1). Taxonomy (GTDB): domain Bacteria; phylum Actinomycetota; class Actinomycetes; order Streptomycetales; family Streptomycetaceae; genus Peterkaempfera; species Peterkaempfera podocarpi. The sequence continues at coordinate 498,926 of NZ_CP162102.1, read as the reverse complement.
AACCCCAGCTCCTCACGCAGCAGTTCGGTGAGCGCGGGGCGGCTGAGCGACGCCGGGTTGTCGCGGTCCAGGCACGGGACGAGCAGATGGCCGGCCATCACCGAACGCACCCCCGCCTGGATCGCGGCCCGGAAGGGCAGCAGTTCCCGGCGGTGCAGCGTCTCCAGGTCCAGGTCGAGCAGCGGCAGGTCGTGGTGCGAGTCCAGGCCGGTGTCACCGTGTCCGGGGAAGTGCTTGGCGCAGGCGGCGACGCCCGCTCCCTGCATACCGCGGACAAAGGCGGCGGTGTGCCGGGCCACGGCGTCCGCGTCCGCGCCGAAGGAGCGCACACCGATCACCGGGTTGGCGGGGTCGCTGTTGACGTCGGCCGTGGGGGCGTAGTCGAGGTCGATACCGGCCTCGGCGAGGAACCTGCCGAGTTCCGCTGCGACCTGCTCGGTCAGCTCCGGGTCGTCCACATGCCCGAGGGCGGCGTTGCCGGGCCAGGAGCTGCCGGTGGCCGACTCCAGTCGGGTCACCTGGCCGCCCTCCTCGTCGGCGGCCACGATCACCTCGGGGTTCTCGGCGCGCAGCGCGGCGGTGAGCGCGGCCGTCGTCTCGGCGTCAGGGGTGTTGCGGGCGAAGAGGACGACCCCGCCGAGACCGGCGGCCAGGCGGCGGCGAAGCCAGTCGGGAGGGGTGGTACCCGCGAAGGCGGGCTGGAGCACCGTCTCCGCGAGAAGACGCAGCCTTGTGTCGGCGGGGGAGCGGCGTGGGGAGATCATGGTCACCATCCAACCTCTGTGCGGGAGCGGCCGAGGGGTACTGCACGGCAGGGGGTGTGCTCAGTCGGACGCCTGGAGCCGGGGGTAGCGCAGATGGCGGCGGCGCAGCTCCTCGAACTCGGCCAGCCCCGGGCTCCAGGACCGGATCAGCTCCCCGGGCTCCGCGCCCGCCTCCAGCCCCCGGCGCAGCTCGTCGGTGCCGGCCAGCAGGTCGAACGTCCGCGGCTGGAAGTCCAGGCGGCCGGGCCACAGCCGATGGGCGGTGTACAGCACGGTCAGTGCGGAGAGCAGCGGGTCGAACGCGGTCGGGTCCGTGAGATGCAGCTGGACCCCGCAGAGCCGCTCTCCCGCCCAGCGGTTGAAGGTGGGCGTGAACCAGGCCTCCCGGAAGGCGACGCCGGGCAGCCCCGCGGCCCGCAGCTCACGGGCCAGCCGGGCGTCCAGCCACGGGGCACCGCACAGCTCGAACGGGGTGGTGGTGCCCCGGCCGACGGAGAGGCCGGTGCCCTCGAACAGGCAGGTGCCGGGGTAGCAGATCGCGGCGGCGGGCGTGGGCATGTTGGGCGACGGCGGTACCCAGGGCAGACCCGTGGCGGTGAACAGGTCCTCCGGACGCCACCCGCGCATGGGCACCACACCCGGTGCCGGGACGTCCAGCAGTTCGGCGAAGAGACTGCCGAGCTCCCCCATGGTCATCCCGTGGCGCAGCGGGATCGGGGCCCGTCCGACGAACGAGGAGAACGCGGGGTCCAGCACCGGGCCCTGGACCTGGACGCCGCCCACCGGATTGGGCCGGTCCAGCACCACGACGTCCACACCTGCGACGGCAGCGGCCGCGATGGCGTCATGGAGTGTCGACTCATAGGTGTAGAAGCGGGCTCCGACATGCTGCAGGTCGACCAGCAGCACCTCCACGGCGGACTTCCGGAGCAGCTCGGCGAGGCCCGCGGCGTCGGTGCCGTAGGTGTCGAACACCGGCAGTCCGCTGGGCGGGTCGACGGTGACCTGCTCGGAGGCGCCGTCCTGGGCGGTGCCGCGGAAGCCGTGCTCGGAGCCGAACACGGCGGTGATCCCGGCGCCGGCGTCCAGCAGTGCGTCCAGGCCGTGGCTCAGGTCCGGCAGCACCGCGGCGGGATGGGTCAGCAGGCCCACCCGGGCGCCGCCCAGCTGCCGGCCGCCGTCGGCGATCAGTTGCTCCAGGCCGGTCTCGACGGTCATCGGTCAGCAGTCCTTCCGGTAGAGCCAGAATGCCCGGTCCAGTGAGGCGCCCACGGCGCGGGCGTAGAAGCGCAGCGGGCCGGTCCAGCCGATCTCCGCATGGGTCAGGCCGGCGGCCCGCTGGTCGGCGAGGCAGCGCCGCAGCAGTACCGCGCCGACACCCTGGCCGCGCAGCGACTCCTCGGTGCCCATCGGGCCGAACCAGGTGCGGCGGTTGACGCCGTGGCAGGCGAAGCCCGCATACTCGGCCCGGTCGCCCTCGCCGCGTACGGCGATGTGGCAGCCGACCGGGTCATGGGTGAGGGCGAGCGCGGCCTCCTGCTGCCAGGTGCCGCCCCAGCCGAGCATCCAGGCGCTGAACCCCGGCTCGTCCTCGGGGAGCAGCCGGCGCACGGTCAGCCCCTGCCCGGCGAGGCGCTGCTCGTCCTCGGCGGTGTCCAGCTGCGCGGTGGCCAGGTCGACCTTCATATTGACGGCCTCATCGGTGCGTTGGTAGCCCTCGGCCTCCAGCAGGCAGACCGCCGCGGTGTAGCGGAAGTCGACGCCGGGCCAGGCGTAGGCCGGGGTGCTGCCGCGTACCACCAGCTGCTGGGCGCCACAGGCCCCGAGCCGCTCCTCCAGGGTGCGGAGCAGTTCCCTGCCGTAGCCCCGGCCCTGGTGTCCGGGGGCGACCGCAAGCAGGTTCACATGGCCGCGCACCACGCCCGAGGCCTCGCTCAGCGAGCCCAGGGCGACGCCGACGGCCCTCCCCTGCACCTCGGCGGTCAGTCTGAGCTCGGGGCGGGTCGACGGCCCGTTCCAGAGCAGATCGACCACCTCGGCCGCGTCACCGTCGTGGCACAGCGCGCCGACTGCCGCCTCGCGCAGCTCCACGAGGTCCTCCGGCCGCGCGCTGCGCAGCTTTATCCCGTCGGTCGTCACCATCGCCCGCCCTCATGGTTATTTGGTAACATGATTGAGCCAAAGGTCGGCGAAAACTTACCACGGGAGGGCAACACATGGGGTGGGCCGAAGCCGCCGAGGTGCTCCAACGGGCGGTCGCAGACGAGGCGGTGCCCGGAGCGGTCCTGGTCGCCGGGATCGGCGACGGGCCGGTCGAGGCCGGGGAGCCCCGGCAGATCCTGGCCTGCGGTCGCACCGGGCAACCCGGCCCCCAGGGGCTGATGGCCCCGGACACCGTCTTCGACCTCGCCTCGCTCACCAAGGTGGTGGCCACGCTCCCGGCGGTGCTGCGGCTGGCCGACCAGGGCGCGCTCTCCCTCGACGACCCGGTCTGCAGGCATCTGCCGGCGTTCCGGGGCGAGGGCAAGGACGAGGTGACGATCCGCCGGCTGCTTGCGCACAGCTCCGGTCTGCCCGCGCACCGCGAGCTGGACCGGCTGCCGGGAGGGCCGCGGGACCGTATCGCTGCGGTGCTCGCCGAACCGCTGGTCGCCGCGCCCGGCTCCACGGTCTGCTACTCCGACCTGGGCTTCATTCTGCTGGGCGAGATCGTGTCCGCGGTCGCGGGCGTCCCGCTGGAGCAGGCGGTGGCCGAGCTGGTCCTGGACCCGCTCGGGATGACGTCCACCCGGTACCGCCCGCCTGCCGACTGGCGCCCGAGGGTCGCCGCCACCGAGGCGCCCCCCGGCGGCGATCCCAAGGTCGGTGTCGTGCACGACGAGAACGCGGAGGCGCTCGGCGGGGTCGCCGGCCACGCGGGGCTCTTCAGCACCGCCGCCGATGTGGCGCGCTATCTGACGTCCTGCTGGCTGGCGGAGGAGAGCCTGGTACTCTCGCGCGCGATGCGGGCGGAGGCGGTCCGCTGCCAGACCGAGGGGATGGACGGCCGACGGGGCCTGGGCTGGACCCTTCGGGGCGACCGCTGGGACCACATGTCGGTGGCCTGGCCGCAGACCGGGGCGGGGCACACGGGTTTCACCGGCACCAGCGTGGCAGTGGACCCGGTGTCCGGGTTGTGGGCGGTCCTGCTCACCAACGCGGTGCATCTGGGCCGGGGGCGGAGCGGGATCATCGCGCTGCGCAGACAGGTCCACGACGCTCTGGCGCTCGGCACGTTGTGATGAGATGTCTATGTCCTTTGGAACCGTAGGAGTCCTCATGGATGCACCACAGGCCCTGCTGGTGCAGATCCGGGCGCTGATGCCCAACCTGCCGCCCTCCGAGCGGAGGGTCGCCGCCGCCGCGCTGGCGGATCCCGCCGGTGTGGCGGGCAAGACCATCAGCGAGCTCGCCCTGACCTGCGAGACCTCCGAGACCACGGTGGTGCGCTTCTGCCGGGCGGTGGGCCTGCGCGGCTACCCGGAGCTGCGGATCGGCCTCGCGGCGGCAGCAGGCAACGAGGACAACACGGCGGGCTGGACCGGGGTCGGCAGCGACATCGGCCCGCGTGACCCGCTCTCCGACGTGGTGAAGAAGCTCGGCTTCGCCGACGCCCGTGCCGTGGAGGACACCGTGGGCCAGCTCGATCTGACGGTGCTCAAGCGGGTGATCGACGCCGTCGTCTCCGCCGACCGGATCGACCTCTACGGAGTCGGTGCGAGCGCCCTGATCGCGCTGGACCTCCAGCAGAAGCTGCACCGGATCGGCCGGCCCGTGTACGCCTGGGCCGACTCGCACATCGCGCTCACCTCGGCGGCGCTGCTCAAGCGGGGGGACGTCGCGATCGGTGTGTCGCACACCGGTGACACCCGCGACACGGTGCTCAGCCTGGCGGAGGCCCGGGACAACGGCGCCACCACCGTGGCGATCACCAACTTCCCGCGGTCGCAGATCTCGGAGGTGGCCGACTACGTGCTCACCACCGCGGTGCGTGAGACCACCTTCCGTTCGGGCGCCATGGCCAGCCGGATCGCCGCGCTGACCGTGGTGGACTGCCTCTTCGTCGGGGTGGCGCAGCGCAACCACACCCGCACGCTCAAGGCACTGGAGCGGACGTACACCGCGGTGCGCGAACGCAGGCAGTAACCGGGGCGGGGCCACCGCCGCGGCGGACCCGCGGCGATGCACGAACGGCCGGAGCGGACTCCGCTCCGGCCGGTGCCGCATGATCAGGTCTTCGGTCAGGTGCTCCGTACCGTCTCCACCGCGGTGCGTACCCGCCCGCCGCTGATCTCCAGCGCGGCGCGGGCGGCCGTGGGTGCGCAGTCGGAGAGCAGGCAGACCAGTGCCGTCTTGAGCTCGCCTCCGGCGGCCGCGAGGGCGTCGACGCAGACGGATTCGTCCAGCCCGGTGGCCTCGACCAGGATGGTCACCACACGCCCGCGCAGTTTCCCGTTGGCCGCGGCCACATCGACCATCAGGTTGGAGTAGGTGTGGCCCAGGGACACCATCACCGCCGTCGACATGCTGTTGAGCACCATCTTCTGAGCGGTCGCCGCCTTGAGGCGGGTGGAGCCCGCGATCGCCTCCGGGCCGGTGTCCACCCCGAGGTGGACATCGACCAGGTCGGCCAGCAGGGCGTCGGGGTTGGCGCTGAGCAGCACGGTGAAGGCGCCCGCTTCGCGGGCCGCGCGCAGTGCGCCCTCGACAAAGGGGGTGCGCCCGCTCGCGGTGAGGCCGAGGGCGACATCCCCCGGCCCGACAGCGGCGGCGTCACGGGCGCCGAGTTCGACGCTGTCCTCGGTGCCCTCCACCGGCAGGGTCAGGGCCGCCTGGCCACCGGCGTGGTGGGCCACCACGACGCCCGGGGGCAACGAGAAGGTGGGGATCAGCTCGGCGGCGTCCATCACCGCGATGCGGCCGGACGTCCCCGCGCCGAAGTAGTGCAGCCGGCCGCCGGCTGCCAGACGTGCGGTGGTCTCGTCGACCACCCGGGTCAGCTCGGGGAGCACCGCGCGTACGGCGTCGGGGAGCAACTGGTCCTCGTCGTTGAGCAGCTGCAGCAGCTCCGCGGTGGGGACCCGGTCGATGTCGAGGGTGCGTGGATTGCGCCGTTCGGTGGGTGACTCGACGCGGGTCGAAGGCACGAAGCTCATCACAGTGTCCTCTCGTTGCGGACATGGTGCTGGCCGCATAGGTGATTTTGCAACCTTCACAGACGATCTTACGTTGGTTTCCAACCATACGCCCCGGAGATCGCGCCACGAAGCGTCTTGTGGAGGCGTCAAGTTACGTTCTCGATGCGGTTTGCGTTGCTTATTGACTGAGCCTCGACGTGACTCCTATGGTCTGCTCACTGCGCCACCCCCTGCCGCCCGCCGACGCCAGGGAACCCCGCCGATCGGAGATCTCAGGACCATGAACCGGCTCATGCAGCTATCCGCCCCCGTCGCCGCACTGGCGCTCCTGGGCGCCCTCTCGGCATGCTCCTCCGGCAGCAAGGCCGCGTCCGGCGGGGCGGTGTACACCACCATCGACGCCAACAACCCGATCACCGCGGGTGCGCCGATGAACCCCTTCAACGCCTCCGGTGCCGCCTTCCTCGGCTACAACACCATGCACCTGGGCTTCAACAAGAAGAACGCGCTGGACCCCAACGACTTCTTCCCGGGCCTCGCCAAGAGCTGGACCACCAGCGACACCGCGCTGACCCTCGAGCTCCAGCCCAACGCCAAGTGGTCGGACGGCAGCCCGGTCACCGTCGACGACATCAAGACCTCCATGGCGATCGCCCTGACCCAGGGCAACGCCGCCAGCGGTACCGCGCTGCTCTCCCAGGGCCTGGACGTCGCCGCGGTGAAGTCGACCGGCCCGCACACCGTCGAGATCGACCAGGTCGCCGGCGCGCACAACCTCAGCTTCACCCGCCTGGTGCTCGGCCAGATCATCGTCCCCACCAAGGTGTACGGGTCGCTGCTGCCTGCGGACATCTGGGACACCATCGCGGCCAGCCAGAGCCAGGACCCGGCCAAGGCCGACGCGGCCAAGGCGGCCGTGGACGCGATCAACGCCGCCGGCCAGAAGATCTCGGCCTTCGCCCCCAAGACCGACATCTCGGCGGGGCCCTTCGTGCTCACCCGGGTCAACCCCGGCTCGGCCGTGCTCGACAAGAACAAGTACTTCTACGACGCCGCCAAGATCGCCCCCAAGCAGGTCGTGGTCCGCCACTACACCGGCAACGAGCAGATCTGGGGCTACATGACCAACGGGGAGCTGGACTCCGCCCCGTACACGGCCATCCCCAGCAATGTGCTCACCCAGATCCAGCACGCCGGCTACCAGCGTGTCGACTCGGTCAGCTACGTCGACGCGGCGATCGCCTTCAACGAGACCGTCGCCCCGTACGACAACAAGGCGGTCCGCCAGGCACTCGCCCATGTGATCGACCGCCAGGCCGTCACCAAGGTCGGCGAGCCCGTCGGTGGCACCGCGTCGCCGGCCACCACCGGCCTGATCCAGTCCGCCGCCAAGCAGCTGCTCACCCCGGAGCAGTTCGGCGCGCTCGACCCCTACGCCCACGACCTGGCCAAGGCCACCTCGCTGCTGGAGGGTGCCGGCTTCAAGAAGTCCGGCGACCACTGGCTGCTGCCCGACGGCAAGCCCTGGACCATCACCCTGCAGACGGTGAACGGCTTCAGCGACTGGATCGCCGCCTCCACGGTGATCGCCAACGAGCTCAGCAGCTTCGGTATCCCCACCAAGCCGGCCATCACCGCCGACTTCGCCACCTACCAGAAGGAAATGGCCGCGGGGAAGTACCCGGTCGGCTGGTGGCTGACCGCGCTCGGCCCCGACCCCAGCGCCGCCTACCAGCGCCTCTACGGTAGCTCCGACGGCTACACCGCGGTCGGCGCCAAGGTCACCCACGCCTCCGGCAAGGACTCCGGGAACTGGGTCAACACCCCGACCTCGTACACCGTCAACGGCACCGCTCTCGACCCGGGTGCGCTCACCGCGAAGCTCAGCACGGTGGCCACCGCCGACCAGAAGCCGATCGTCCAGCAGCTGGCCGCAGCCACCAACCAGGAGCTGCCGATGATCCAGATCTGGGACTACACCAACGTCCAGTTCACCAGCGGGAAGCGGTTCACCAACTTCCCGAAGCAGGGCCAGGACGCCCTGCTCGTCAACCCGCCCGGCGTGTGGATGATGCAGGGTTACGTCCAGGCCAAGTAGCAGCACCGCGCGGTGCGGGGGCGAGCGCCCCCGCACCGCCCGTGTCCGAGGAGCAACAGATGACAACAGCGCAAGGAGGTGGGAGGACGTGAAGGGATTCACTCGCAGGCTGCTGGTCAGGCTGGGCACCGGACTGATCATGGTCTGGGTCGTCGCGACATTCACGTTCTTCCTCGTGCACGCCCTGCCCGGCAACCCCGGCGACGTCCAGTACGAGCAGTACGTCACCCATGGCATGGCTCCGGAGGTGGCCCGCGCCAAGGTGGCCGTGACCTACGGCTTCACCTCGCACGAGCCGCTGATGCAGCAGTACACCAGCTACATCTGGCAGCTGCTGCACGGAAACCTCGGGGTGTCGATCTCCTACACCGGAGAGCCGGTCCTCCAGGTCATCCGGGCGTCACTGCCCTGGACGCTCTTCCCCGTGCTGAGCGGACTGGTCGTCAGCTTCACCGTCGGAGTGGCAGCCGGAGTCGTGGCGGCCGTGCGGCGCTCCTCGCGCTGGGGCGGGCTGCTCTCGCTCTCCGGATCGCTGGTCGCCGGCGTGCCGTCGTTCGTCCTGGCCCTGCTGCTCGGCTCCCTGTTCCACACTCTCCTGCAGGTCCTGCCGTTCGGTGACGTCAGCGACGTCACCCTCGAGCCGGGCTTCAACGGCCCCTACATCGGCTCGGTGATCAGCCACGCGGTGCTCCCCGTCGCCACCTATGCGCTGCTGAGCTACGGCGGCTGGCTGCTGGCCATGAAGTCCAGCGTGGTCTCGGTGCTCGGCGACGACTTCATCCTCGCCTCAGAGCTGCGCGGCATCACCCCGCTGACCCGGATGCGCTACATCGCCCGCAACGCCATCCTGCCGCTCTTCACGGTGCTGGCACTCTCGCTGGGCTTCATGTTCGGCGGATCCGTGCTGATCGAGGACATCTTCGACTACCCGGGCCTCGGCAACCTGCTGCTCAAGAGCATCGGAGCCCGCGACTACCCGCTGATGGGCGGCGCGTTCCTGCTGATCACGGTGGCGATCGTGCTCGCCAACATCCTCGCCGAGCTGCTGTACTCGGTGATCGACCCGCGTGTGAGGCGATGACAGATGACCGCTCCCACCCTCGGCGCCGCCACCGTGTCCGTACGCCGCCGCCGCCACTCGACCTTCTGGAGCGCCGCCCGCCGGGTGGTGCTGCGCAAGCCGGGACGCATCATCGGGCTGGGCATCCTGGTGTTCTTCGCACTCATGGGGATCTTCGGCCCGTACATCTACCCCGGGCAGCTGGCCGTCGACCCCGAGAACATCTACGCGGCGCCCAGCGCCGCCCACTGGCTGGGCACCGATTTCGCCGGCTCCGACGTCTTCCAGGAGGTCATCGTCGGCGCCCGCTATGTGCTGCTGACCGCCTCCCTGTCGGCCCTGTTCACCGCCGTCATCGGCACCGGGGTCGGCCTGGTGGCCGGCTACCACCGGGGCCTGGCCGACTCGGTCCTGATGCGGGCCACCGACTTCATCCTCACCATCCCGGCATTCCCGCTGCTGATCGTGCTGTCGACCATCTGGAGCTTCGCCAACCCGCTGGAGATGAGCCTGGTCCTGGGGCTCACCGGCTGGGGCGGGGTCGCCCGCGCGGTGCGCTCCCAGACGCTCTCGCTGCGCGAGCGCGGCTTCCTGGAGGCCGCACGGGGCCTGGGCCTGCCCACCAGGCACGTCATCGTCAAGGAGCTGCTGCCCAACATCGCGCCCTATGTGGCGATGCAGCTGCTGCTCTCGGTGATCGGCTTCATCGGCGCCGAGGTCGGCCTCTTCTTCCTCGGTGTGGTGCCCTTCTCCAGCAGCAACTGGGGTGTGATGCTCAACCAGGCCGTCTTCGCGGGCGGCGCCATGAACAGCCCGGAGGCCCTGGGCTATCTGCTCGCCCCTCTGGTGTGCATCCTGCTGCTCACCCTCGGCGTCGTGCTCTTCCTCGACGCCATCGACGAACTCTTCAACCCGCGGCTCCGGGAGCGGTCATGACGGACACCGTGCAGCTCACGGCAGAGCGTGCCGAGGCGGCCGCCGAGGTCAGCGTCCGGGACCTCACCGTCCTCTACCGCACCGACCAGGGTGAACTCCCCGCCGTCTCCAACGCCGGCATAGACCTGCCCTCCGGGACCATCACCGGCCTGGTGGGGGAGTCCGGGTCGGGCAAGTCGACCCTGGCGCTCTCCCTGATGAACGCCATCCCCACCCCCGGCCGGATCAGCAGCGGCTCGATCCAGGTCAACGGGGTCGGCGATGTCACCAAGCTGGAGGGCCGGGCACTGCGCCGGGTCAGGGGCCGTGCGCTCGGCTATGTCTTCCAGGCCTCGCAGAACTCGCTCAACCCGCTGAAGACCGTGGGCAAGCAGCTCATGGACCTCGGGCGTGCACACGACGTCCAGGACATGCGCGGGCTGGTCCGCCGGGCCAAGGAGCTCGCCGACGAGATGGGCATGGACGGTGCCCGCGTCCTGGACTCCTACCAGCACGAGCTCTCCGGCGGTATGCGCCAGCGCGTCGGCATCGTGCTGGCGCTGGTGCTCAACGCCCGGGTGCTGATCCTGGACGAGCCCACCACCGCGCTGGACATGCTCTCCCAGGCGGCGGTGCTGGACATCGTCCGCAAGGTGCACCGCCAGGAGGGCCTCACCACCCTCGTCGTCACCCATGACATGGGTGTCGTCTCGGAGATCGCCGACCGCCTCGCCGTGATGTACGGCGGCCGGATCGTCGAGGACGGCCCCGCCATGGACGTCCTCCAGCGCCCCGCCCACCCCTACACCAGGGCCCTGATCGGTGCGACCGCCCGGATCACCGGCGACACCGAAACCGCCCGTGCACTGCCCGGCAGGCCGCCGGACCTCACCACCGTGCCCCGGGTCGGCTGCGTCTTCCGCGAGCGCTGCCCGCTGGCCATGGACGTCTGCGCCGAGACGGAGCCGCAGCTGCTGACCTGGGCCCCCGACCGGCGCCGGGCCTGCCACGCAGAACCGACCACCACAGCAGCGACAGGAGAGGGCGCGTGATCGAGGCCAGGAACATCACCCGCACCTACCGCACCCGCGGGGCGTTCACCGGGGAGCGGGTCGTGCAGGCGCTGCGCGGGGTCGACTTCACCCTGCCGAAGGGCGGCGCGGTCTCCTTCATCGGCGAGTCCGGCTGCGGCAAGACCACCCTGGGCAAGATCCTCACCGGTCTGGAGACCTTCGACGGCGGTGAGCTGGTCATCGACGGCGTCGAGCTGTCGAAGGTCCCCGAGCGCCGCAGGGCGCAGTACTTCCGCCGGATCCAGATGATCCACCAGGATCCCTACTCGGCGCTCAACCCGACCAGGACGATCGACCAGATCCTCGGCGACCCGCTGCGGATGCGGGCCAAGGAGACCGGGGACCGCACGGGCTCGGTGCTCGACCGCGCAGCGGAACTGCTGGAACTGGTCGGCCTGGAGCCGGACGGTGTGCTGCCCAAGTACCCGCACCAGCTCTCCGGCGGCCAGCGCCAGCGGGTGGTGATCGCCCGCGCCCTGACGGTGGACCCCGAGGTGCTGATCGCGGACGAGGCCGTGTCGATGATCGACGTCTCGATGCGCCTGGGCATCCTCGGCCTGCTCCGCGACCTGCGCACCCGGCTGGGCATCTCCCTGCTGTTCATCACCCATGACGTCGCCACCGCGCGCTATGTGGGCGACGGCGGCGAGCTGCACGTCATCTACCGGGGCGAGGTGATCGAGCGCGGAGCCACCGACACCGTCATCCAGTCGCCGGTGCACCCGTACACCCAGTGCCTGCTGTCGGCGGTGCCCGTGATGCGCGGACTGGAGGAGCCCGGCCCCGACCGCCTGGTGCCGCTCGGTGCGCTGGACGAGCGCACCGAGACCCCCGGGTGCCTGTTCGCCCCCCGCTGCCCGTTCGCCGACGAGCGCTGCACCGGGGCGCACCCGGTGCTCGACCGCACCAGCGGGGTCGAGCAGGAGCACGCCTGCTTCCATCCGGTGCCGCGGCGGGTGGTCGCGGTCGAGACGGCCGGACAGCACTGAGCAGCGGGGCGGGCCGCGGCCGGTCGCCGGGCCGGCCGCGGACCGCCCCGTACCGCAGGGGCGCCGGCCAGGTCCGTGTACGGTCCGTACCCGGGCGGTGCCGACCTGATCGCCGTGCCCGGCGGCCGCCCGGCCGCCACCCACGGGGACTCCCGGCGTGCGACGGTGTCCATGCGAAGCTTCCGGTGCGCCGGGCACGCAGCCACCGCTGAGAGAAAGGCAGTTCCGTTGAGCCGCTCGCCCGAACTGGTGCTGGGGGTGGACGCCGGGGGTACCAGCACCCGGGCCGTCGTGGTGTCGCTGGACGGGGAGATCCTCGCCCGCAGCCGGGGCGAGGGGGCGAACCCGCGCTCCGCACGGAACCCGGCGGAGGCACTGGCCGGTGCGCTCAGGGACGCCCTGGCGGGCGTGGACCCGCAGCGGGTGGCCGGGGGCGTCTTCGGCCTCGCCGGATCCGGCGCCGCCGGGCGGGCGCTCGCCGAGCAGCTGGCGGGCCTGGCCTGGGAGCAGGCAGGGCTGCCTGGCCGCCCGGTGGTGGTGCCCGACCTCGCCGTCGCCTTCGCCGCCGCCACCCCGCTGCCCGACGGGGCCCTGCTGCTCTCGGGGACCGGCGCCGTCGCCGCACTGCTGCGGGACCGCCAGGTGTCCCGTCGCTGCGACGGCTACGGCTGGCTGGTCGGCGACGAGGGCTCGGGTGTCTGGATCGGCCGGGAGGCCGTCAGAGCGGCCCTGGCGGCCCTGGACGGCCGCGAGGAGCCCACCGCGCTGGTGGACGGTGTCTCGGCCGCGCTGCGGTGCGACGGCGATGCACCCGAGGGCCTCGCCCAGCGTCTGGTCGGCGCCGTCTACGGGGCCGAACCGGCCCGGCTGGCGATCCTCGCACCCGTGGTCGACGCCGCCGCCCGGGCCGGCGACCCGGTGGCCCGGCGGATCACGGCGGAGGCGGTCGCGGGGCTGCTGCGCTCGGCGAAGGCCCTGGGCCCGCTGGACGACGGGACCCCGTTCGTCCTGGCGGGCTCGCTGCTCACCCGGCCGACCCTGCTGGCCGAGGGGGTCCGCGCCGGACTCGCCGAGCTGGGCGTCCACCGGCCGCTGAGAGCGCTGGACGGTGCGGCCGGGGCCGCGGCGCTGGCCGCGCGGGGGCGCGGTGCAGGCGACGCGGCGCACCGCAGACTGTCAGAGGGCCAGCAGGAAGCGGGTCGATGAGGTCTGTGCCCGGAACCGGTGCGGGATCTCACTGGCGAAGTGCAGTGACTCACCGGGGTGCAGAAGACTGGCCCGACCGCCCACCTCCACCCGCAGCAGCCCGCTGACGACGTAGCAGAACTCCTCGCCGGGATGGGAGACCGGCTGCTCGTGATGGGCGGGTGTGCCGTCGCACAGCACCACCTCGTAGCGGTGCGCCTCGGGGCCGGTGAGCGGATAGGAGCGGCCGGCGCCGATCGGCAGCGGTCTGACGGGTCTCGCGGGACGGCGGGTGGTGGCGGGGGAGCCGTGCGGCCGTGCGGGACCGCACGGCTGGGCGCCGAGGAGTACGGCGGGGGTGCTGTCGAGGGCGAGCGCTATCCGGCTCACCGTGTCCAGGGTCGGATTGGTGCGCCCCGACTCCAGCTGGCTGAGAAAGCTCTTGGAGAGCCTGGTGCGCCGCCCCACCGACTCCAGGGTCAGTCCGAGGCTGCGCCGCCGCTGCCGTACCGCGGCGCCGAGAAGCTCGGAGGCGCTGCGGCTCTCCGTCCTGTCCACCACTGGCATCTCTCGCACAAGGACCTCCGATCGGTGACGCCCGATGGTTACCCGCGAAGTGATAGTCAAATTCCTACACCCATCAGCCGGGTTGACGGAAGATTCCAACGTGCATCACGATGGGAAGACCATTCGGCCGCATCCTCTGGAGCCCCCGTCGTGCGCGTCCTCGGCATGATCTCCGGTACCTCGCACGATGCGATCGACACCGCACTCGTCGACATCCGCCAGCACGGCGACCGGCTGGACTGCCGGGTGCTGGGCACCGGTGCGACGCCCTATCCGGCCGAGCTGCGCCGGGAGCTGGTCGAGGCACTGCCGCCGGGCCGGGTCGGGCTGGACGCCGTCTGCCGGCTGGACACCGGTATCGGCCGGGCGTTCGCCGAGGCGGCGCAGCGGGCCGTGGCGGAGCACGGACCGGTCGACCTGGTCTGCTCCCACGGCCAGACGCTCTACCACTGGGTCGACGGCCGCGACGTCCTCGGCACCCTCCAGGTCGGACAGCCCGCCTGGATCGCCGAACAGCTGGGCGTCCCCGTCGTCGCCGACCTGCGGGCCCGCGACGTCGCGGCGGGCGGCCAGGGCGCGCCGCTCGTCGCCCACCTCGATGTGCTGCTGCTGGCCGGGCTGCCCGGCCGGGCGGCCGCGTTGAACCTCGGCGGCATCGCCAACATCACGGTGGCCGGCGACCCGCCGCTGGCCTATGACACCGGCCCGGCGAACGCACTGATCGACGCGGCCGTCCTGGCCGCCACCGGAGCCCCCTACGACGACGGCGGGCGGATCGCCGCCGAGGGCCGCATCCGGCAGGGTCTGCTCGACGAACTCCTCGACGAGCCCTACTACCGGCTGCCGCCGCCCAAGACCACCGGCAAGGAGCTCTTCCACCCCGGCCTGCTCGACGACGTGCACACCCGCCACCCCGGGCTGTCCCTGCCGGACCTGGTGGCCACCCTCACCGCCCTCACGGCCCGTACGGTCGCGGCGGAGGTCGAGCGCCACGGCGTCACCACCCTGGTGGCGTCCGGGGGCGGCGTACGCAACCCGGTGCTGACCGGGATGCTCCGCGAACTGCTCCCGAAGGTCCGGCTGCTGCGCTCCGAGGAGCTGGGCCTGCCCGCGGACGCCAAGGAGGCCATCGCCTTCGCCGTCCTGGGCTGGCACACCTTCCACGGGCTCCCGGCGACGCTGCCCTCCTGCACCGGGGCGCGGGGGTCCCGTGTCCTGGGTTCCCTCACTCCGGGCGCGGGCCCGCTGCGGCTCCCGGCACCCCTGGCCACCCTCCCCACCGCGATCGCCTTCTCCTCCTGACGGAGCCTCAGATCGGCGGACCGGTGCGCCGGTTGGCATCGGCATGCCTCCGCACCTGTTGACGGCGGATTCCCACGCTCCCTAAGGTCGCAGGGCCGGACATGTATATGTCCGGCGTTCACACTCGTGCACCCTGCTGAGCCTGTCAGAGAGGGAAGCCTGTGACACCTGCGCCATCACGGCCGTCCGCCCACCCAGGGCTGCGCCGCTGCCTCACTACCGCTCTGGCCCTCGGCACGGCCCTGGCGGCCGCACCGGCCGTCCCCGCCGCAGCGGCCTCCCCGCAGCCGCCGGCCGCGCTGCGGACGGCCTCGGCGGCCAGTCCGAGCGCCCCGGGGCATCTGCGGGTGCCGGCCCTGGCGTACGACGAGGACAGCATCAGCCTGGTCTGGGACCAGCCGGACGACCGGGCCGGCATCACCGGCTACCGCGTCTACCGGGACGGCTCCTACATCGGTACCGCCGGGCAGGACTCCGCCTCCGCGGCCCAGCCGTACATCGACCGCTTCTACGCCGACCCGGCCAACTCCCGCCAGGTCCGCGTCCTCGCCCACCACTTCACCGCCGAGGGACTGCGGCCGCACACCCGCTACCGCTTCACCGTACGCGCGGTGGACAGCGCCGGCCAGGAGTCCGCCGACAGCACTTCCGTCGTGCAGTCGACCACCGCCGTCCCCAAGGTCTTCGACGTCCGCGACTACGGAGCGGCGGGCGACGGCAGCACCCTGGACACCGCCGCCGTCCAGGCCGCCATCGACGCGGCCACCCCGGGCAGCAAGGTGCTGCTCAGCGGAGGGGTGTTCAGAACCGGGGCGCTGTGGCTCAAGAGCGACCTCACCTTCGAGGTGGCCACCGGCGCCACCCTGCTGGGCTCCGCCGACGCCGACGACTACCCGTACGGGTACCAGATGTACGCATACTCGACGGACCCCCGCTTCCACTCCCTGCTGAACGCCCAGACCTGGGACTACGGCTCCCTGCACGACATCAGGATCACCGGCGGCGGCACCATCGACGGCAACGGCTGGAAGCAGGACGGCACCGACGCCGACGGCTTCCCCGTCTCCGCGGAGAGCAGCCCCGCCACCCTGGAGGCCAACGGCATCCTCGCCAAGGCACAGGTGGCGAAGGCCACCGCGCTGGGCAGCACCGGAGCCTACAGCACCCGCTCCAACCTGATCACCCTGCGCGGCGTACGCAACGCCTACCTGGGCGACATCACCGCCGTGAACCCCTCGTACCACACCCTGGTCAGCCTGCACAGCGACGACGTCACCGTCGCCGACACCCGGCTGACCACCTATGACATCAACAACGGGGACGGCATCGACTTCGGCCACGGCAGCGGGCTGACCGTCTTCGGCACCGTCTTCGACACCGGTGACGACGCGATGAACTTCGCCGCGGGGCTCGGCGCCCAGGCCGAGCAGGACGTCCCCACCGGAGGTGCCTGGATCTTCGACAACTACTTCCACCGCGGCCATGGCGCGGTCGTGGCGGGCAGCCACACGGGCGCCTGGATCCAGGACATCACCGCCGAGGACAATGTCATCGAAGGCACCGACATCGGACTGCGGATGAAGACCGCCCCGCAGAACGGCGGCGGTGCCAGGCGTGTGCTCTTCCGCGACAACGCGCTGAAGGACATCGGGACCCAGGCCTTCGTCTTCACCTCCGCCTACGCCGACCCCAACGCCGCCATCACCTTCGAACCGGCGCCGGACAAGGCGCACTTCACCGATGTCACGGTCCAGCATGTCACCGTGGACGGCACCGGACAGGAGTCGATCAAGGTCCTGGGGGTCCCCGACAGCTACCACCAGCGACTGCGCTTCAGCGATGTGCGCTTCCTCGCCGCCAAGCCCGCCTCGCTGCGCTATCTGCGGGACAGCAGCTTCGACGGGGTCGTCTTCGACACCACCGCGGACCCCTGGCAGATCCAGGACTCCACCGGGCTGTCCTTCGGCCCCGGCACCACGGAGACGGCGGTCTCCGAGGACGCCGCCCGCGCCCCCGTCTGGCCGCAGCACGCCACCGTGACCGCATTGCCCTCCGACACCGCCGTCACGCTCGACTGGTCGACCGCGAGCGACACCTCGGCCGTCACCGGCTACCGCATCCTGGTCGACGGGCGGTTCGCCGCCGCGTTCGCCGGCGGCACCCACAGCGGGCAGGTCACCGGTCTGGCCCCGGACACGGTGCACACCGTGCAGGTCCAGGCGGTCGACGCCACCGGCGCCACCACGGACGGCCCCCGGGCACGGGTACGCACCACCGGCACCGCCGACCGCACCCCGCCGGTGCCGCCCGCCGGCGGCAGTGCCTTCTCCGTGGTGCCCGGCAGCACGGGCAGCACCTGGGCCGCACTCACCTGGACGGCGGCCACGGACGACCACGGCATCGGCCGCTATGAGCTCTACCGCACCGGCCACCGCATCGCCACGGCCGACGGCGCGGCCCTGGCACTCACGGCCACCGGGCTCACCCCCGCCACCGCCTACAGCTTCCGGCTCAGGGTGGTCGACACCTCGGGCAACAGCGCCTGGTACCCCGTCGTTGCGCAGACCGTCACCGCCCCACCGGTCGCGCTCAACCCCATCCCCTGACGGGATTCGTCCCTTCCGCACCGAGGGTCCGCCGCGCCGTCACGGCGCGGCGGACCCTCGGCCTGTGCGTCCCGGTCACCGCGCCGGGAGAAGCTCCAGGGGGAGGCCGCCGGCTGCGGCGCCGAGCAGGGTGAGCTCTGCGTTTCCCGGTCCGGCGGGGGTGGTGCCGTCGCTGAGGACGGCGAGGGCGAGGGTGTTGTGGCCGTGGGGGTCGAGGATCCCGTTGGGCAGGACGAAGGTGTGCTGGGGGCCGACGTCGTTGATGTACTGGCCGAGGTTCCAGCCGTTGAGGAAGAGCTGGATGCGGTAGGCGTGCGCGGGGTCGTCGGTGAGGGTGAGGCCGAGGGAGGCGTCGGTGCCGTGGGGTACGGCGAGGCGGAAGTCGGTGCGGTACCAGGTGACGCCCTGGCGGGTGCCGGTGTGGGGGAGGGTGGTCGGCTGCCAGTGGCGGTCGTCGTGGTGGGGGAGGTGCCAGCCGGCGCGTTCGCCGTGCAGGCCGCCGGTGTTGAGCGGGCCGCGCAGCGGGTCGGCGGGCCCTGCGCCCTGGATCCGCCAGGTCAGCGCCGGGGCCGGGCCGGAGCCGGAGCCGGGAGTGAAGGCGGCCGAGACGAGTCCGCGGGCGGCCTTGAAGGCGTCGTTGGCGCCGCCGTCCTCGTCGTGCGCCATCGGGCGGACCAGTACGGCCAGCACATGCCGGCCGTCCCCGCGTGAGGTGTCCGGCACCGGGAAGGCCGCGGTCGCGGACCAGGTGCCGGTGGTGGCCTGGGCCTTGGTGGGGACGGGCATCCGGTGGGCGCCCAGTGGGGCGCCGTCCAGCCAGGCCATGAGGAGGCCCTGGGTGCCGGTCTGATACGCGAGTTCGACCGTGGCGCTGTCGACCGGTCCGGTGAAGGTGGTGCGGTACCAGACGTCGCCGTAGTGGAAGCCGTAGTCGTCGGCGAAGAGCACCGGGCCGCCCGCCGGCACCGGGGTGGTGCTGTGGGAAGTGGTCCGGTCGGCCACCGCCCAGGCGGAGTCGTCGTAGCCGGGCTCGGACTCGGGGTTCTCCTCGGCCCGGCGCCAGCCGGTGAGCTTCGGCAGGGCGAGGGAGGCGGGGCCGGACAGTTGATGACGGGCCGTCAGGCTGCCGGAGGGCGACATGGTGACCGGGACGGGACGGCCGTTCCAGAGCACGGCCTCGATCCCGCGGGCGCCCAGACCTCCAGGTCGCTCGGGGCGGTGGTGTCCCCGGTGAGATGGACCGTCGCGCCGTCCACCCGCGCCCCGCGGAGCAGGGCCGGACCCCGCAGCAGCAGGGGGCCCGAGGTGGTGTCGTGGCGCCAGAGCGCGGCGGAGGCGTCGTCGTCGGCCAGGAGCAGCAGCAGGGGTGAGGGGTGGCCGTCCCCGGAGATGTGCAGACGGGTGAGGCCGGAGAGCGTGGCGGTGATCGTCAGCAGCCCGGCGGAGGCGTCGTACGAGGTCTGCGCGGCGCCGTCGAGGACGCTGACGGCGGGGGCCTGCGAAGCGGCCAGGGCCAGCTCGACGGAGTCACCGGGGCGGGAGACCAGCACAGCCACGTCCTGGCGGCCGATGGTGTCCTGGATCATCGGCTGCGCGGTGGTCCAGCGCAGCCGGCGGGAGCCCAGCGCGATCCCGGTGGCCAGCAGCCGGGCGTCATGGGCGCGCAGTCCGACCGGGACGGTGACGGTGCCTGCCTCGGTCGCCATCGGGAGGGTGAAGGCGCGGTCCAGTGAGGTGTCGTTGCGGACCACATAGACATGCGCGGGGGTGGTGGGGCTCGCGAGGTGGTAGACCCTGACGGCGGTGTCGTCGGCAGCGGTGTCGGAGGCCCGGTCCAGCGCGGCCAGCTCCGGGACCGCGTCGAGCATGCAGCCGAGCTGTTTCATCGGGGGGATCTTCGAGGTGAGGTTGCGGGCCTCGTCGATGGCGGCGCCGTAGTCGTAGGAGGTGTACACGACGGGGGCGGGGAGCCAGCCCCAGGAGGTCCCGCCGAAGGTCATGTAGACGTTGTGGACGGTGATGCCGTTGGCCAGGTTGGTGAGGTAGAAGCGGCGTTCATAGGCGGCGTCGCGGGTTGCCCTGGCGCCGGCGTAGCCCTGTCCGTCGAACTCCGCGCCGCCCCAGCAGTCGAACCAGCCGCCGCCGAACTCGGCGAGGAAGCCGGGGGTGCCGGGGCTGGCGGTGGCCGCCCTTGGCGCCGCCCGGGCCGAAGAGGCCCCAGTCGGGCGGGGCGCCGGTGGGGCCGGGGTATCCGTCGAAGGCGTAGAGGTAGCGGCCGCTCTCCCCGTCGGTGGGGAAGGACCCGGGTGTCCAGTAGCCGTTGCGGCCCTTGTCGTTGTGGAACAGCGGCACCTCGATGCCGGTCGCGCGGGCGGTGGCGTACAGATGGGACAGATAACGGGCTCCCGCGCCGTCACCGATGTGGGCGGCGTACTCGTTCTCCAGCTGGTAGAGCAGTACGGTGCCGCCGCCGGAGGTGTACTGGCGGGGTGCGATCACCGCGTTGACGGCGGTGAGCCACTGGTCGACATGGCCGAGGTAGGTCGGGTCGTCGGTGCGGGCGGTGCCGGCGGTGGCGGTGAGCCAGCCGGGGTAGCCGCCGGCGTCCACCTCGGCGTTGATGTAGGGGCCGGGGCGGACGATGACATGGAGGCCCTCCTCGGCCGCCATGTCGAGCATCGCTCCCAGGTCGCGTACGCCGGTGAAGTCATAGGTCCCCGGTGCGGGGGAGTGGTAGTTCCAGGAGACGTAGATGCAGACGGTGTTGTAGCCGCTCGCCCGGAACTTCTGCAGGATGTCGCGCCACAGGGAGGGGCTGGGCAGCCGGAAGGGGTGGAACTCCCCGGACCAGACCGCGATACGGCTCCCGTCCAGCAGCACGGAATAGTGGTCGAAGCCGACAGAACGGGCGGCGCCGGGTCGCAGCCCCGTAGGCTGTGCGACCGGTGGCGCGGAGCCCGCCGGGGGCGCCGAGGCCTCCGGGGGCAGGCCGGACCGGGTGGCCAGCCCGGCAGCGAGACCGCTGCCCAGCAGGGTGAATCCTCTACGGCTGAGCTCCACATGTGCCTCCGCTGGGAAATCGGCTGTGCAGGCCGGGATCGGACTGGGGCGGCGCCTCGGCTCCCCTGCCGCTGGATGCCGGCGGGTACGGGGGAGGGGCGGGAAGGGCAGCGCATGCGCGGGGACCGGAACGGACCGCTGCTGCGGCCGTTGGGTCCGGCGGCTGCGGCGGGGTGGTCGCGACTGCGGTGCCGGGTGGTCGGACCGTGGATGAACCGATCTAAATCCCGTGTCGCTGCCCTGTCAAGGGATCGCGCAGCCGTGAAAGAAAGCGCTGTCCTGATGGCCACTTCCGTCCAGGAGGTTTGGGCACCGTGTCCGCCTCGGGGTACCTGTCGGGAGTGTGGGCGCAGTCAAGCCATCATCAGGGCATCATCCCAGGACAGAGCCGTTTTGGTGCGACGGGTGACGGGCCGTCGGACCGGGCTGCAAGCCGTGGCGCCCCCTGGTGCAGGGCTGCGCAAGCTTTACCGTCCAGCTGAGGACAGCGCTTTCCCAATCCCTTGACGGGGTGCCCTCTGCCACCTACGGTGCCGCTTGAACCGATTCAGAAATTTCCATGGGGCAGGAAGGGGAAACGCATGAGAGGGCGATCGTTCCGCTGGGGCGTCTGGGGGGCGGTGGCTGCCATGTCGGTCACCCTCACAGGGGCGCTGAGCGCCTGCGGGTCATCCGGCGGCAGCAGCAGCGGTGGGACGCAGACCATTCGTTTTGTCTGGTGGGGCAACGACGACCGTGCGGCCGCGACCAAGAAGGCCGTGGCGCTGTTCGAGAAGAAGTATCCCAACATCCATGTGCAGACCGAGTTCAGCGGCTACGCAGCATACGTCCAGAAGCTGACCACGCAGGTGGCCGGCGGCGCGGCACCTGACCTGATGCAGCTGGACCGCCCGACCTTCGGCGAGTACCAGCACAAGCATGTGCTGGCCGACCTCAGCGGATATGTGGGCAGCACGCTCACGGTCGACAAGGTGCCCGCCAATCTGCTCTCCGGCGGCAAGGTCGACGGCAAGCAGTACGCGGTGCCCGGCGGCCAGACCACCCAGGTGCTGGTGTACGACGCTGACAAGTTCGCCAAGGCCGGGGTGACGGTGCCGGACACCGGATGGACCTGGGAGCAGTTCACCAAGGACATGGAGAAGGTCGGTACGGCCACCGGTACACCCGGGACCACCGACTTCGGCTGGGCCGTCGACTGGTTCGACTCCTGGCTGCACGAGCAGGGCAAGCAGCTCTACACCGGCGACGGCAAGCTCGGCTTCACCGCGGGCGACCTGGAGCAGTTCTGGAACATGACCGGTGAGATGCGCCGCAGCAAGGGGGTGAGCTCGGCGGAGGCGACCACCAAGATGGACGGGTCGACGCAGAACTCCGCGCTGGTGCTCGGCCAGGCGGCCTCGGAGATCAACTACGACTCCAACCTCACCGCGTACATCTCCTCCTACAAGGGGACCCTCAAGACCGCGGCGCTGCCCAGCGAGGGCTCGCAGTCGGGGATGGCCGCGCTCGCGCCGGTCTACTTCGGTGTGGCTCAGCACTCCGGCCACAAGGACGCCGCCGCCAAGCTGCTGAACTTCCTGGTCAACGACTCTGAGGCAGGAACGGCCCTGGGCGCCACCCGCGGTGTGCCGGCCAACACCGACATCCGCACCCAGGTCTGCGCCGCCGCCGCCAGCGACAGCAAGGCCGTGTGCGACTACGAGAAGGGCGTCGACAGCAAGATGGGGCCCTCCTCCAGCTGGCTGTGGCCCAGCGGCTCCTCGTCGATCAAGACCGACTTCCAGCAGGTCTACGACGACGTGATCTTCGGCAGGACCAGCGTGGCCGACGCCGCCGCCCGGGTGGTGAGCGACGCCCAGCAGTCGCTGGCCCCCTGACGCCACCACCCCGCTCCCGGCCCCGGCTCGCCCGCCTCCGTCCCCGGAAAGGCTCTTGCACCGTGCTCCACCTGGCTCCCGACCCCGCCGCGGCACCGCCGCCGCCACCCGCCGACCCGAGCAGCCGTGAGGCGGCGAGGGCGACCGGCCGCCGACGGCACCCGGCGGCACCCGGCCGGGGGCCGGGCGGCGGCGAGCCCGCCGCAGCCACCCGGCCGGCCGCGGCACAGGGTTCTCCGGGCCCTGCCGCGGCGGCGGCCGCGGGCCGGCCGCGGGGGGTCCGCACCGGTCCCCGTGCCCAGGCCGGCACCCCGGTCGGCGAAGGAAGGATGACGTGATGTCCAACACCGCACTGACCCGTCCGGAGTCCCGGCGGGCGGCCGTGGTCGCGCCCCGGCAGGCCAGGCCGCGCCGTCGCCGCGACCGTGCGGCGTATGTGTTCCTGTCGCCGTGGATCATCGGGGCGACGGTGCTGACCGTGGGACCGATGCTGGCGTCGCTGTATCTGTCCTTCACCGACTACGACCTCTTCGACTCCCCCCGGTTCGTCGGGTTCGACAACTACGTCCGGATGTTCACCCAGGACGACCGCTACTGGCACGCGGTGACGGCCACCCTGGAGTACGTCGTGGTCTCGGTGCCGCTGAAGCTGGCGCTGGCACTCGCGGTCGCGCTGCTGCTCAACAAGGAGCGGCGCGGCACCGGCTTCTACCGCTCGGCCTTCTATGCGCCCTCACTGCTGGGCGCCAGCGTCAGCGTGGCGCTGGTGTGGCGGGCGATGTACGGCAGCGGCGGTGTCGTGGGACGGGTGCTGGAGGTGTTCGGCATCCATGTCGGCAGCCTGGTGGACCAGCCGCGCTACGCCCTGCTGACCGTGATCGCGCTGGCGGTGTGGCAGTTCGGCGCGCCGATGGTGATCTTCCTGGCCGGTCTGAAGCAGGTGCCGAGGGAGCTGTACGAGGCCGCCTCACTGGACGGCGCAGGCCCGGTCCGGCGGTTCTTCGCGGTGACGCTGCCGATGCTCTCCCCGGTGCTGCTGTTCAACCTGGTGCTGGAGACCATCCATGCGTTCCAGTCGTTCACCAGCGCCTTCATCATCAGCAGCGGCCGCGGCGGCCCGAGCGACTCGACGCTGCTCTACACGCTCTACCTGTACCAGCGCGGGTTCAACGACTTCCGGATGGGCTATGCGTCCGCGATGGCCTGGGTGCTGCTGGTCGTGGTCGCCGCCATCACCGTCCTGCTCTTCCGCAGCGCCAGCAAGTGGGTCTTCTACATCGGGGAGGGCAAGCGATGAGCGCCGAGGCGAGAATCGCGGTGGCGGTCCCGGGCCGCGGTGTCGGCCGCGCCGGGAGGTCCGTCCTGTGGCACGCGGCCGTGCTGGTCGTGGTGCTGGTACTGCTGTACCCGGTCATCTGGCTGGTCTCCACCTCCTTCAAGCCCGCGGACGAGGTGCTGTCCAACCTGGCGCTGCTGCCCGGGCACGCCACCTCGGGCAACTACGGACAGGCCTTCAGCGGGGTCGCCGGCATCAGCATCTGGCGGTACTTCGGCAACTCGCTGGCGATCTCGGCCGGTGCGGTGATCGGCAATGTGGTGTCCTGCTCACTGGCCGCCTATGCGTTCGGCAGGATGCACTTCCGCGGCCGCGGACCGCTCTTCGGGTTCATGATCTCCACCATCATGCTGCCCCAGCATGTGGTGCTGATCCCGCAGTACATCGTCTTCCAGAAGCTCGGCCTGGTGAACACCTTCTGGCCGCTGATCCTGCCCAAGTTCCTCGCCACCGACGCGTTCTTCGTCTTCCTGATGGTGCAGTTCGTCCGCGGCCTGCCGCGGGAGCTGGACGAGACGGCCACCGTCGACGGCTGCGGACCGTTCCGGACGTTCTGGTACGTGATCCTCCCGCTGCTGCGGCCGGCACTGATCACCACCGCCATCTTCACCTTCATCTGGACCTGGAACGACTTCTTCACCCAGCTGATCTACCTCAACGACCCGTCGAAGTTCACCCTGCCGCTGGCGCTGCAGATCTTCGTCGACCAGACCAGCAAGTCCTCCTTCGGCCCGATGTTCGCGATGTCCGTGCTGGCACTGGTGCCCATCGGGCTGTTCTTCCTGGCGTTCCAGCGGTTCCTGGTGGAGGGCGTCTCCACCTCCGGTCTCAAGGGTTGAGGGGGCAGACGATGAGTGCGCACCGTGACACCCGGCGGCCCGGGGACCTACTGCTCCGCCAGTTCACCCTGGTGGCCGAGGTACTGCTGATCGGGGTGCTGGTCTGCGTGGCCGCACTGCCGGTGGTGACCTCACTGGCCGCGGCGGGCGCCGGATCGGTCCTGCTGAGGGAGCTGGTGGAGACGGAGCGGACCCCGACCGTACGCCGCTTCCTCACCCTGCTGGCTGCCTCACTGCGGCAGCCGCTGGTCGTGCTCGCCCCGCTGCTGGCCGCAGCCGTCGCGGGGCTGGACGCGCTGGCACTGGCCGCCGGGCTGCCCGGCGGCGCGGTGCTGGGGCCGGCGGTCGCGGCGGCGCTGGCGCTGGTACTGCTGCTCGCGGTGCGCGGCTCGGCGCGCTGGCGGCCCGGCAGCGCATGGCGTCCGGTGCTCGCCGGGACGGCCCCCGTGGTGCTGCGCGACTGGCGGGGCAGCCTGCTGCTGGCCGGAGCCCTGGTGGTGCTCGCCGTGGTGGCCCTTCAGGTGCCGGCGTTCCTGGTGGTCCTGCCCGGGCTGCTGGTCATGGCGGCGGTCGCGGTGGAGCGGCGGGAGGCACGGTGAGCCGGACGGTGGTGCTCGCCGGGGCCTCCGGCTACGGCCGGGGCTATCTGCGCCAACTCGCGGCGCTGGAGGCGGCCGGCGCGGTGCGGCTGGCAGGGGTGTGCGAGGTGCACCCGCTGGACGACGAGGGCCGGACCCTGGTCGGTGACCGGCCGGTGGACACCGATCTGGCACGCCTGCTGGACCGCACCGGCGCGGAGATCGGCATCGTCGCCACACCGATCCACACCCACCAGGCCCTCGGGCGCCAGGTGCTCGCCTCCGGCGCGCATCTGCTGCTGGAGAAGCCGCCCACGCCCACACTGGCCGGCTGGCGGGAACTGGTGGAGCTGACACGGTCGGCCGGGCTCGTCTGCCAGCTGGGCTTCCAGAGCCTTGCCTCGGACGCCCTCACCCGGCTGTCCGCGCTGATCCGCGAAGGGCGGCTCGGGGAGCTCCGGGGGATCGGGGCGTACGGCGCCTGGTCCCGCACCGACGGCTACTACCGGCGGGCGTCCTGGGCCGGTCGCCGGGAGATGGACGGTGTGCCGGTGACCGACGGTGCGCTGACCAACCCGTTCGCCCATGCGGTCGCCACCGCGCTCGTCCTCGACGGCAGCACCGGTTACGGCGACATCGCCGCCGTGGAGCTGGAACTGCTGCGGGCGCGGGACATCCAGGCCGACGACACCTCCTGCGTGCGGCTGCGTACCGTGCGCGGCACCGTGGTGACGGTGGCGGTGACCCTCTGCGCCGCGGTGGAGTCCGAGCCGGTGCTGGTGGTGCACGGCAGCCGCGGACGTGCGGAACTCCACTACACCCGGGACCTGCTGGTGGTCGACGGCCGGGCGGAGCACCACGGCGGTACCACGCTCCTGGAGAACCTGCTGGCGCATCTGGACGACCCGGAGGTGCCCCTGCGGTCGCCGGTGGACTCCTGCGGCGGCTTTATGCGGGTCCTGGAGGCGGTGCGCACCGCGCCCGACCCGGTGCCGATCGACCGGCGCTGGGTGCGCCGCCGTGGCGAGGGCGACGCCGCCCGTGCGGAGGTGGCCGGGGTGGAGGACGCGGTCCGCACCTCGGCGGAGCGGCTGGCGACCTTCGCCGAACTCGGGGTGGCCTGGGCGTCGCAGGGCTCGGCGCCGTCCCCGGACCCGTCCCCGGACCCGTGTCCGGTTCCGGCGCCGCGGACGGGGGTCGCGGGATGACCCGCTTCACCGTCGGCGGCCGGGAGGTCGCCCGGTACGGCTGGGACGGCGGTGCCCTGCCGCAGGTGGTGGCACGGCCCGCGCTGCATCCGCTGCGCACCCGCGGCGGAACCGTGGTCACCGGCGCCCACCCGCCCGACCACCCCTGGCACCGGGGCTTCGGGATCGCGCTGCCGGATGTGGACGGGGTCAACCTCTGGGGCGGCCCCAGCTGGGTCCCCGGGGCCGGCTACCGGGAGGCGGAGCTCGGTGTGGTCCGGGAGAGTTCGGCCCCGGCTGTCACCGCGGGCGCGCTGGAGCACCGGCTGGTGTGGTGCGACGCCTCGGGGCGTGAACTGCTGCACGAGGAGCGGCGGGTGCGCACCGGCACCCCCGAGGCACCGGGCGGCGCCTGGTGGCTGGAGTGGTCCACTGTGCTGTCCGCGGCCGGCGACCGGCCCGTGTCCCTGGGCAGTCCCGGCAGCGGGGGCCGGGCAGGGGCGGGCTACGGCGGCTTCTTCTGGCGGCTGCCCGCCGTCGGCCCCGGCCGTACCGCGGTCTTCACCGCCGACGCCGAGGGCGAGCGGCAGGTCCACGGCGCACGGGCGGACTGGCTGGCGGTGGCCGTGGACGACGGTGACTCCTCCTGGACCGCGGTGCTGTCCGCAGGAGATGCCCGTACCGCGGCGGACCCGTGGTTCGTACGGGCGGGCGAGTACTTCGGGATCGGCTCGTCGCTCGCCTGGGACCGGCCGCTGGTTCTGCCTCCCGGCCGGCAGCTGCCGATCACCGTCCGCCTGGTACTGGCGACGGGGTGCGTGACCGGCAGGGTGCGGCCGCGCTGCCGGCCGCGGCCGGGGCGGGGTGGGAGGAGGGGCCGGCATGGCCCGGGCGGTGACCCTCCGCGATGTCGCGCAGCTGGCCGGGGTGTCGCTCTCCACCGCGTCCCGGGTGCTCAACGGCAGTACCCGTTCGGTGGGGGAGCAACTGCGCCATCGGGTGACGGCGGTCGCCCGCGAGCTGGACTACGCCCCCAACGCGCCCGCCCGGGCGATGGTGCGGGGACATGTGGACGTGGTCGGCGTGGTGGTGCACGACATCGACGACCCGTACTTCTCCGCGGTGGCCTCCGGGGTGATGCGGCGGGCCGAGCGGACCGGCCTGCTGGTGGCCGTCTCCAGCACTCTGCGGCGGCCCGAGCGCGACGCCGACTATGTGGCGGCGTTCCGCCGGCAGCGGGTCCGTGCCGTCATCCTGGTCGGCAGCCGTACCACCGACCGGGTGGAGCTGGAGCGGCTGCGCACCGAGGTGGAGCGGTTCCAGGCCACCGGGGCGCGGGTGGCCGCGGTCAGCCAGCCGCATCTGCCGGTGGACAGCGTGGTGGTGGAGAACCAGGCCGGGGCGCAGGAGCTCGCCGGTGAGCTGGTGGGGCTGGGTTACCGGCGCTTCGCGGTGCTCGCCGGACCCGCCACCCTGGCGACCGCCCGCGACCGGCTCGCCGGTTTCCGGGCCGGGTTCGCCCGGCACGGCGTCAGTCTTCCCGAGGAGCATGTGATCCCCGGGGAGTTCACCCGCGACGGCGGCTATGCGGCGATGCGGAGGGCACTGCGGCAGGGACTGGACGTGGAGTGCGTCTGCGCCGTCAACGATGTGATGGCGGTGGGGGCGCTGGCGGCCCTGCGCGACCAGGGGCTGCGGCTGCCCGCCGGTATCGCGGTGACCGGCTTCGACGACATCGCCACCGCGAGGGATGTGACCCCGCGGCTGACCACCGTGCGGGTGGACCTGGAACAGCTCGGCGACGCCGCGCTGCACCTGGTGCTCAGTGACCCGGTCGAGGTCCCGAGGGTGCGGCGGCTGCGCGGCCGGGTGGTGATCCGGGAGAGTACGCCGCCGTTGCGCCACCGCCTCTGATTCACGCGTGATCCCGGCGGCCGCCGGATCCGGACCACCCAGCAGCCCCGCCGCGCGGCGGCCGGGGCCCGGTCCGGCCTGGGCTACGGCCCCCGCCGGCGTGTACCAGCAACCTCTTCGAGCGCAAAGGAGTGCCATCGTGCACCATCCGACACAACCCACCCGCCGTACCGCGCTGGGCCTGCTCGGTGCCGCCGCGACCACGGCAGCATGGGCGGCCGGCACCGGCGGTGCCTCGGCGGCCACCTCCGCCGGGGCACCGGGCGGGTCCGCCGCGCCGCACGCGCCGCAGGGGGTGACCCTGACGCTCAACGGCAGGCCCGCGAAGGTCGGCAGCTACGCCTTCCCCGGGGACGTCGACACCGTGGTGCTGGACAACGGCCTGGTGCGTTTCACCTTCGGCCGTGACGACGCCGCGGGCGGCAGCGTCACCGGCTGGTCCGACGTCTCGATCACCGCCACGTCCGTGGTGGTCGACGGTACGGAGCTGGCCCACGACCTCAACGGTGTCGAGCCGCGCGACCCGGACCGGCAGCACTCCTTCTACATCGACGCGGCCGGCGGGAAGAGCCGACTGGTCTGCAGCGAGATCAGGGTGCTGCGGGTCGGGCACGGGCTGGCGGAGATCGCCTTCGTGGACACCACCAGCAACCCGCTTCAGCACGAGCACCATCTGGTCATGCGCTCCGGCAGGCGCGGCCTCTACGGCTACAACATCCTGACGGCGACCGCCGCCACCTCCATCAACGAGGTGCGGATGAACACCCGGTGGAACCGCGCCGTCTTCGACCACTGCTACAACTGGGAGCGGGGCAAGGGCCAGCAGCCCACCTATGCCTATCTCGCGACGCAGACCAGTGTGCAGGACGAGACCTGGCAGGTGGACGGGGTCAACAACCCGGCCCTGCCCTCACCCGGGAGCAACTCCGCCAACCTCGCCCCGGGCACCGTCTACAGCAAGTACGAGTGGAGCCTCTACCACCACGAGAACCCGATGTTCGGCCACTACGGCAATGGGTTCGGGGCCTGGTTCACCCCGCTCGGCGGTGTCACCGACCGTACGCTGGCCGGGTTCTACGGTGTCGGCCCGCAGCACCAGGACCTGGCGATCCATCAGGACGCGCTGATCCTCAACTACTTCGGCGCCAACCACTACGGGCTGCCTGCCTACGCCCTGCCGGCCGGGTACCGGCGGCTCTACGGGCCGTGGCTCACCTATCTGACCGTCGGGGACCCGGCGGACCCCGACGCGATGATCGCCGACGCGGCGCGCATCGCACAGCAGGAGATCGCGGAGAACCGCGCCGGATCGTCCTGGGTCAGCGATCCGCTGTACCCGGCGCCGGAGCACCGTACGACCGTCACCGGACGGCTGCGCATCTCCGACGGCCGCCCGGCCGCGAATCTCTGGGTGCTGCTCACCACCCAGGACGTCGACGACGTCTACACCGTCCATGAGCCCACCTACTTCGTGAGGACGGACGAGCAGGGCGGGTTCACCCTCCCGGGCATCCCCCCGGCCTGGGTGCCCGGCACCACCACCCCCGGCTCGTACACCCTCTACGCCTTCGCGGCCGACGGTTCGGTCACCGACCAGTACAAGCAGACCGGGATCACCCCGAGCGGGGCGCACCACGACCTCGGGGAGATCGTCTGGACCCCGACGGGGCGCTCCACCTTCCTCTGGCAGATCGGCAGATCCGACCGGACCAGCGGTGAGTTCGCCCTGGCCACCGGATCCCCCGCGCTGCCCGAGCCCCGGGCCTACGCGAAGCCGGCAGCCGTCCCGGGGGACCTCACCTTCACCGTCGGCTCCGACTGGGAGCCGCGGGACTGGTACTACGCCCAGACCAATGCCGGAACCTGGACCGTCGCCTTCACCCTGGACCGGGTCCCCACCGGCACCGCCTACCTCACCGTCTCCACGTCGATGCAGCAGGGCTCGCCGCCCGTGGTGGCGGTCAACGGCTCGACGGCCGGGATCGTCGGAACGCTGCCCGCCAACAACGACTCGACGATCGCCCGGCAGACGGACCGCAGCGGGTTCCCGCGCAAGGGGGTGCTGACCTTCCCGGCATCGATGCTCAAGGCCGGCGCGAACACCGTGACCTTCACCCGGGGCTCCGGGACGGCGGCGGGCAACGGCATCGGCTGGGACACGGTGGTGCTGGAGGTCGACGAGGCCGAGGCGCAGGCCCCTGCGGACCTGGTCGGCGAGGTGACCCGCCTGCGGGACAGGCGGGGCGTGCGCACCTGGCAGCTGAAGATCACCAACCGCGGGGCCGGCGCGGCCAACGACGTACGGCTGGACGGCATCGGCCGGCCGGACGGCCGGGGCCGCCCCGACGCCGGGCTCGCGGTCGTGGGTGCCGACCCGAACCGCTTCCCGGTTCCGGTGGCCGCATCGATCCCGGCGGGAGGATCGGTCACCACCACCGTGCAGATCGACGGCAGCCGCCTGACCCGGTCGGAGGCCGACCGCATAGCGATCGGCTTCACCGCGAACGGCGGCCGGGCGCGGGGCTCGGCGGTGGGGCGGCGCTGACAACCGCGGCAGTGCCCGGTGCCTCCGCTCCCGCGTCCGGCGGGAGCGGAGGCACCGCGGCGGTGCCGCAGCGAGCCGCTGACAGCAGGTATACCGGTCAGTAATATGGCTTGCGGGTCCCCAGGGACCGCCGCCCCGGCGCCCCCGCCGGGCGCCCGGAGGAGGGGAAGCGTGAGCGAGCCGAGCAGCACAGCCGAGGCGTTCTTCGAGCGACTGGCGGAGGACCGCTTCGTGCCCACCGCCTGCACCCGGGGCCCCTGGAGCCCCGATACCCAGCACGCGGGCCCGCCCGCCGCGCTGCTCGGCCGCGCGGTCCAGGACCGGGCCGGTGCCCGCGAGGACATGCGGCTCGCCCGGATCACCTTCGACATCCTGCGACCGGTCCCGATCCGCCCCCTCACGGTGGAGACCAGGCTGCTGCGCCAGGGCCGCAGCGTCGAGCTGGTGCAGGCATCCCTGCGCCCCGACGGCGAGGACGAGGTGATGCGGGCGACCGCGCTGCGCATCAGGACGGAGCCCGGACTGCTGGCCCCGGTGGCGGCCGGTCCCGCCGTCCCCGCACCGGACAGCGCCCAGCAGGAGCCGTTCTACCCCGTCCCCTGGGATGTCGGCTACCACACCGCCATGGAGTGCCGGTTCGTCGCGGGATCGTTCCTGGACCGCGGCCCGGCGACCTGCTGGATGCGGATGCGGGTGCCGCTGGTGGCGGCCGAGAAGACCACGCCCCTGGAGCGGGTGCTGGTCGCGGCCGACTCGGGGAACGGGGTGAGCAATGTGCTGGACTTCGGCTCCCATGTCTTCGTCAACCCCGATCTGACGGTGCATCTGCACCGGCTGCCCATCGGCGAATGGGTCTGCCTGGACGCCTCCACCAGCATCGACGACGCCGGCCTCGGCATGGCGGAGGCGGCGCTCCATGACGAGCAGGGGCGCATCGGGCGCAGTGTGCAGAGCCTCTTCGTGGCGCAGCGCTCCTGAGCGTCCGGCCCCGCCGCCCGGTGCACGGGTCGGCGGGGCCGGTGCCGGCAGCGGCCGGTGCCGGAGGGCGGCGGAGCTCAGGGCAGCCGAGGGCGGGCGTCGGCCTGGGCCCCCTGCATGGCCTCGGTCTCCTGGAGGATGCACTGCCAGGCCTCACGCAGATGCCGCTCCTCGGTGAGGACCCCGCCGGCGGCCATCCGCAGCACCACGTCGTCCCCGATCGTGCTGTGGGTCAGGAAGGTGCTGCCGGTGGCGTTCACCGCCTTCAGCAGCCGGAGGTTGGCCTCGTTGCGGTCGGCGTCCGGTGGCGTGCGCAGCCGGAAGCAGACCAGCGACAGCGGGTGCGGGGCCCGCAGCTCGAAGCGCTCGTCGGCACCGATCCAGCCCGCGAGCCGGTCGGCGAGAGCGATGCCCTGCCGGATGTGGGCCCGCAGGCCCTCCGCGCCGTACCAGCGGATCACGGCCCACAGTTTCAGCGCCCGGAACCGGCGGCCCAGCGGGATCTGCCAGTTGCGGTAGTCGGTGACCTCCCCGGACTCGCTGGGCGCGTTGCGCAGGTACTCCGGCAGCAGGGTGAGGGCACCGGTGAGCCAGCTGCGGTCGGCCACCCAGAAGGTGTCGCAGTCGAAGTTGGTCAGCAGCCACTTGTGCGGGTTGGTGCAGTAGGAGTCCGCGTACTGCGCCACGCCGTCGTTGAGCCACCGCAGCTCCGGGCAGACCGCCGCGACCCCCGCATAGGCGGCGTCCACATGGAGCCACAGGCCGTGCTCCCGGCAGATCCGGCCGATGTCGGCGACCGGGTCCACGGCGCCGGTGGAGGTGGTGCCCACGGTGGCCACGGCCATCAGCGGGGTGATGCCGGCGTCCAGGTCGCGGGTGATCAGGGCGCGCAGCTCGGCGACGTCGAGCTCCTGGGTGCCCGGCCGGGTGGCGACATGGCGGACGGCCTGCTCGCCCAGCCCGGCGACGATCGCTGCCTTGGTGGCCGCGGAGTGCGTCTCCGGGCTGATGTAGAGGGCGTACTGGGTGCCGCCGACGCCCTCACGGCGCACACTGCCCTTGCCCGCCCGGTGCAGTGCGGCGACCAGCGCCACCAGCAGGGCGCTGGAGGCGGTGTCCTGGATGACGCCGCCGCCGGGGCCGGTGGAGCGGAAGTGGTCGGGCAGGCCCAGCAGCTCCACCAGCCAGTCCAGGGTGTGCTGTTCGAGCTCGGTGCAGGCGGGGCTGGTCACCCAGGACATGCCCTGCACACCCAGGCCGGCGCTGAGCAGCTCGGCCAGCACCGCGGGACCGGAGGCGTTGGCGGGGAAGTAGCCGAGGAAGCGTGGATGCTGCCAGTGCAGCAGGCCCGGGACGATGACATCCGACAGGTCGCCGAGGAGCGCTTCGAAGGGCTGGCCCTCCGTCGGCGGATGGTCGGGCAGCCGGCCCCGGATGCGGCCGGGGGCGATCTGCGGCGCCACGGGCAGCGAGTCCAGGGTCTCCCAGTAGTCGGCGATCCAGTCCACGGCCTGGCGGCCCAGGTGTCGGAACTCCTGCGGAGTCATGTGGGTCATGACGGCCCTCCTGGCTCGGCCCGCGGGGCGGACCCGGCCGGTTCGGCATGGCGGGTGAGGAGCGGGGTGTGCATGTACTCGGCCAGATAGGTGATGCCGAGCGTCCCACCGGTACCGGGGACGTCGCCGATGATCCGTCTGGCCACCCCGTGGTGGGCCCGTTTCCAGCGCAGCCACTGCTGGTCCACCGCGGCCGCGGTCCCGGCGAGCCGGGCGGCCGTCTCCTCGTCCACCCGTCCCAGCAGCTCCTCCAGGGCGGAGCTCAGCGAGGTGGCCGGACAGGGCTGACGGTCGGCGGGCACCGCCGCGGACGTCTCGGGCCGCAGTGCCTCCGCGCCCCGGCACAGCCGCTCCAGCGCGGCGAAGGCCGGCGACTGAAGCGCCCCGGTGCCATAGGTGGCGTCCCGGATGCCGGCGAACTGCACCGGGTCGACGGTGGCGACGATGTGGAACAGCCGGGCCGAGTGGTCCAGCGTCGAGCGCAGGCCCTCCAGATGGACGAGCAGCTCGGGCACCGCGTCCCGGTCGGCGCACTCCAGCGCCTCCTGAGCGTGGGAGGCCGCCAGGCTGGACAGCAGCTCCATGATCTGGATCGAGCGGATGAACAGGTACTCGTCGTGCTCGGTGGTGACGACGAGGGGGGTGTACGCGAGAACGGTGCGCAGCTGCGGGGACTGGGAGCGCTGCACCACCGACACCAGCCGCTCGCACAGCCGCAGGGCGTCGGCCGGCTCCAGACCCGGTTCCTTCGCCGGGTCGATGCCGTCGGCGGTGTCCGCGTCCGTGCCCGTACCGGCGCCGCTGCCCGGGTCGGGACCGGCGGCCGGTGGGGACGCCGTCCCCCGCACGGCCCGCCGCAGGTCGGCCGCCAGGTGGACGGCGGCGCGGGTGCGGGGGCGGGTGAACTCCGCGCAGTGCTGGGCGAGTTCATGGCCGAGCAGGTCGGCGGTGAGAGCGGTGCCCAGGGCCCTGGCGTTGGCGCGGAAGTCCCCGGCGCCCTGGCAGTACTGGTTCAGCAGGCCGCACATCACATAGGCGTCATAGCTCGGGGAGCCACGGGCTCCCGCCGTCGCTGACCACAGCCAGCGCGCCGCGAACCAGCTGCGGGCGGGCGGGCGGCCCGCCAGCTCCTCGGCGCGGGCCGCCGCCTCGATCAGGGCGTTGTTGACGGCGGACGGCAGGGCGGCGCTGCCGTGCCGCCGGATGGCCGCCGTCACCTCGCGGAACGGGAAGGCGGGTGGCAGGCCCAGGCTGCAGCGCTGCGCTGCCCGGAGCCAGGTCTGGACGGCGTGGTGTGCGCGCTGGTTCAGTGCGTCCATGGCGGGGCCTCCCTCCGGTGCCGTCCGGTCGTGCTGCGCGGTGCGTGCGCGGGCCGGCGATGTGCCGCCGCCCGGCGCGGATCACGCCACGCGGGGTGGAGGGCGGGGCCGTCCGGGAGCTGGATCGGCGGCAGCTCCCGGAAGCCGTGCCGCAGCAGCAGGGCAAGACTGCGCGGGGTGCTGCACTCGATGTAGGCGCCCACCCCCTCGGCGTCGGCCCGGGCCAGGATGCGGTGCAGCAGTGCGCTGCACAGGCCCTGGCCCTGGCGGCCGGGGAGGACCGCCTGGAACTGCACGTAGTAGTGGCGCTCCCGCGGATGGTGGGCATGGAGCAGGCGCTCGATCTGCGCGGGGCGGCCGGCGGGGTGTGCCCCGGGGCCGGCCGCTCCCGGGGCGTGGCCGGTCCGCCGGTGGAGGTCGGTCGTCGGCGGGGTGAGCAGGACGACGGCGTCGTCCTCTTCGGTGAGGTGGACCTCACCCCGGCTGAGCGTCTCGCTGACGACCTCTCGGAAGAACTCCGGGAGGGCCAGCGGGCGGTCCCGGTCGTCGGGGAACACCCAGCGGGTGACCGGGTCGTCGATCAGTGCGTCGGTGAGGACCGCGGCGGCGGTCCCGATGTCGTCGCGGGTCGCGATGCGGATGCGGGGAGTCGCCACCAGGGCCGGTGGCGGGGGGCTGCTGGGATCGGACATGGGCGCGGCCTTTCGTCCGGCACCCCGGGTCTCGGGGTCGCGGGTGTCCGGGGTCTGGCGGCGGGCCTCAGGGGCGGCGGGTGTACAGCCGCCCGTCGGCCCAGAGGATGTCCACACGGCCCCATTCCGCGGCGGCGTGCACGTCGGGGAAGAAGCCCCGGCCGTTCTCGTTGGCGCTGGTGTTGCAGAGCACCGGGATGCCGCTGAGCCGCTCGTACTCGGTGAGCAGCCGGGCCAGGAAGGGGTTGCCGCTCTCGCTGACGGTCTGCAGGCGGGCGGTGCCGTCCAGGTGGATGACGGCGGGGATCCGGTCCGTCCACTCCGGCCGCACCACATGGTCGAAGAGCATGTAGGGGTCGGGGCAGCCGGGGGAGAAGACCTCGGGGGCCCGGTGCTCCAGGCAGATGGGGGCGACCGGCCGGTAGTGGGCCCGGCCCTTGATGTCATTGAGCAGGATCTTGGTCTTGGCCTCGTGCGCGGGGGCGATGATGCTGCGGTGGCCGAGGGCCCTGGGGCCCAGTTCGGCGCGTCCCTCCAGCACCACGACGGGCTCGCCGCGTTCATGGAGGACCGCGGCCAGTGCCGCCGCGTCGCAGGGCGCGGACTGCCAGCCGGGGACCTCCCCGTTGTCCCGCAGCCGGGGGCCGCTGAAGACGTCCCACTCCAGCCGGGGGCCCTGGCCGTGGTGCACCATCTCGGCGGCCGCGGTGCCGAGGGCCGCTCCGGAGTCGTTGGGGAACGGGGGGATCCACACCTCGCGGAAGAGCCCACTGGAGCGGATCTCACTGTTCCACTTGATGTTCAGCGCGCATCCCCCCGACAGGCAGAGATTGTCGGTGCGCAGCTCCGGGGGCAGTTGCCGGACCCGCTCCCGGAGGGCGGTCAGCAGCCTGGTGCCCAGATACCCCTGGAAGCTGGCGATCAGATCCGCGTCGGAGGCGCCCGGCCAGACGGTGTCACGGTGCCCGTCGAGCCACTGCGCCAGCTCCAGACCGGTGTCGAAGGTGAGCGGCAGACCCGCCAGCTGCTCGTCAAGGACCGGGTAGAAGTCCGGCTCGTCGCGACCCAGGGCGGCGTAGGCCATCGCCTTGCCCGCCACGTCGAGATTGCGGGGTACGGCGTGGTCGCAGGACCGGACCTGCTCCCGTCCGGCGGACCGGTAGGGCTCCAGCTGGGCGCAGTAGTCGGCGAAGGCGCTGCCGTAGACCGGCAGCAGCGGGCCCAGGGCCTGCACGCTGAGGGGGTGGGCCCCCACCCGGTACAGCCTCGGCGTGCTGCCGCCGTCCCAGACGAGCACCAGGGCGGGTTCCCCGCGGGCGGCGAACGGGCTGGTGCAGTAGGAGCCCAGGAGGTGCTGGGTGCCGTGGTGGTAGCTGGCGTAGCGGACCGTGCCGCTGCTCAGCGGCAGTCCGTCGAACGCGTAGCGGTGCAGCACGTCCACGGGGGAGGGGGCGTCCGCCTCGGAGTACGGTGCGACCTCGACGGTGACCGGCCGGCCGCGATGGGTGACCCGCAGCAGGGGCGTCTGCTCACCCGGCGCTGCGAACCAGCCGTCGACCACGAAGGAGTCCACGTCCCTGGGGCGCACCCCCTGCTGCCGCAGCAGGTCCTCGACCACCTCCAGGCGGTCCAGTGGCTGGTAGCGGGGATTGCCGTCCAGCTTCTCCATCTCGATGCTGCACAGCAGCGCACCGTCGTCGACCAGGGCGACCCCGCCGTCGTGGGTCAGCTTCATTCCGCAGATGAGCATGGTGCGACTCCTTTCTGGCGATACGTCACCGAAGCGGGTCGGCGGCCTGGCCGCGGGTGAGCGTCCAGGTCTCGTAGTCGGTGGCGTCGTCGGCCGGCTCGAAGGAGTAGTTGTCGTACACCGAGATGTCCGTGAAGCCCGCCCGGTGGGCCAGTTCGCGCACCGTGTCGCGGTCCAGCGCGAACAGCCGGTGGGTCTCGCGTACCACCGTGTAGGTGTCCGGCCCGTTCCCGTCGCGCAGGAACTGGGTGTAGTCCAGGTCGGTGTGGGGCCGGCCGGGGTGGTGCTGGAACTTCCAGATGAAGGCCAGGTCGCCCAGGTCGTCGGCCCACACGCTGGTGCCGAAGCGGTCGGCCACCATCCGGTGCGCGAGGACGTCGAAGACGAACGAGCCGCCGGGCCGCACGGTGCGGGCGACCGCCTCGAACGTCCGCTGAAGGGTCTGCTCGTCCGGCATGTAGTTGAGCGCCGCGGCGGCGCAGATGACGGCGTCGTACTGCTGCTCCCCGGGGATCTCGGGGAGTTCGGACCGGACCAGGGGGACGTCGTCGCCCAGCCGGGTCCGGGCCTGGGCGAGCATCGGCCCCGAGCGGTCCAGGCCGGACACCGCGTAGCCGCGGCGCACCAGTTGCTCCAGCATCAGCCCGGTGCCGCAGCACACCTCCAGCACGCTCTGCACCGGGGCGGGGTGGTCCGACCACACCTTCTCCAGGAAGGCGGCCATCTTGTACCGGGGGCTCTCCCCCCAGTGCTCGCAGGCCCACACCGCCAGGCGGTCGTAGGTGTCGGAGATGGCCGCGTACGGCTCGGGGATTCCAGCGGTTATCGGCTGGCCTTTCATGTCTGCTCCTCGGTTCCTCGGTTCTGATCGGGTCTTCGGTCGGGCTTCCGGTCGGGCTTCCGGCCGGGTTTCCGGGAATGTGCGCAGGCGAATTCGACGGTCCGCCGGTTCCGTGCGGATATCAGGCGGATCGGAGTGGGTGAAAGCTTTCGGCCTGTTTGCCGAAGGTCGCTCGAATGACCGTCAAGGCGTCGGCGCAGACCTCGCCACCACGCGTCAGAAAGCGTGCGGCGAGGGGGTTCGTGGTGGGCGGGGGGCGTGGGAGTGCAGGCCCGTCGTCGAACCGTCGGCGCCCGCGGAATGGGCGCGACAACCGGTTTGTTCCCGCCCGAACCGTTCGTATGTGCACCACTGGGATGTCTCACCCGATCGGCTCTGCCGGGCGCTGCGTCCCCGGTGTGGATATTTTGCCGCCGCTGATCGTTCGAACTAGGGTTCCAAGGGGCGCTCCGGGAATACCTCGGACCGCTCGCGAAAAATTCGAGAAAGGCGGTAGCAATGACCACGGATGTGGTGCAGCTCTATGAGAACTTCCCGTTCCCCTCGCCGGAGGACGACTCCCCGCTCATCGACGTCGTCGCCGAAGAACTGCCCTTCGTCCTCGCCGACACCCGTCTGACGGGCTGGCAGATCCTGGACGCCGGCTGCGGCACCGGCAACATCCTGGTGGCGCTCGCCCGCAGCCACCCCGAAGCCCACTTCACCGGAGTCGACGCCTGCGCCCGCTCCGTCGAGATCGCCCGCCGCCGCGCAGAGCACCACCAGGTGACCAACGTGGAGTTCGTCCACGGCCGGATGCCGGACCTGGACCTCGACCACCGCTTCGACCTGATCCTCTGCTTCGGCGTGCTGCACCATCTGCCCGACCCCCGGGCCGGACTGCGCTGGCTCACCACCCACCTGGCCGACCAGGGGCTGCTGCATCTGTGGCTGTACCACGCACTCGGAGAGCACAGCCGGATGCTGGACCGCGAGCTGGTCCAGTTGCTCAGCCGCACCGGCAGCCGCGGCGACGGACTGGAGACCATCCGCAGTCTGGGAATCCGGCTCTCCCTCAGCGAGTACGGCTTCCCCACCGGCTGGACGGGGCTCGAGCTCAGCGAGGCCGAGCAGGACGCCCTGGACGCGGACGCCTATCTCAACCCCGTCGTCCAGCCGATGCGCTTCGCCGACGTCCCCGACCTGTTCGCCGGCCTCCCGGTGGACTGGCTCGCCGCCGACCGGGTCTACACACCCGGCGGCACCCCCTTCGTCGACCTGGCAGGAGCCGAGCCCGACCGCACCCGGCACATCCACCCCGAGGAACTCGTCGACACCCCGACGCTGCGCACCCGCGTCCGCGAACTGGACAGCCTGGACCAGCTGCGCGCCCTGGAACTGCGGCTGCGGCCGACCGGCTTCCGGGTCATCGCCGGCCGCGGCCGCAGCCTGGACCGATGCGTCGGCCGCATCCACGGCAACCTGCTGCCGCTGCACCGTTGAGCGGGAGCGACCATGCCGCTCGACCCGGATGTCAAGGCGTTCCTGGACACGCACATCGGACAGCCACCCGTCGAGGAGCTGGCCGTCCCCCAGTTCCGTGCCGCCATCGAGGCGTTCACCGCCTACTGCGCCCCCGCACCCTCCGTCGCGCTGGTCCAGGACGTCACGCTCCCCACCCGCGCCGGCCCGCTCGCGGCCCGCCTCTACCACCCCGGACCCGGCCGGGTGCTGCCGGTCGTGGTCTACTTCCACGGCGGCGGCTGGATGAGCGGGAGCATCGACTACGCCGACCCCGTCTGCCGGGCGATCGCCGTCCAGGCCCAGGCCGCCGTGCTCAACGTCGGCTACCGGCTCGCCCCCGAGCACCCCTACCCCGCCGCGGTGGAGGACGCCTGGGCCGCCGTCGTCTGGGCGTCGGCCAACGGCGCCGCGATCGGCGCCGACCCCGCCCGGCTGGCTGTCGCGGGCGAGAGCGCAGGCGCCAACCTCGCCACCGTCACCGCCCTGCTGGCGCGGGAGGCCGGGCCGCGTATCGCCCACCAGCTGCTGGTCTGCCCGGCCCTGGACACCGGCCTGGACACCCGGTCGTACCGCCGGCTGGCCACCGGCTACGGCAACACCCGCGCGGTGATGGTGCGCTGCTGGCAGACCTACCTCGGGCTGCCCGCCGGCTCCTTCCACCGGGCACCCTGGCAGGCCGCCCCGCTGCGCGCCCCCGACCTGGCCGGACTGCCCCCGGCCACGGTCATCACCATGGAGTACGACCCGCTGCGGGACGAGGGTGAGATCTATGCCGACAGGCTCGCCGCAGCGGGCGTGCCCACCAGCGTCACCCGCTGCCAAGGCATGATCCACTCCGCGCTCTACCTCGACGGGATCGCCCCCCGGGCCGCCCGCACCCGCGCAGTGGCCGCGACCGCCCTGCGCCGGGCATGGCAGCTGTCCTAGTGCCGCCCCCCGCCGGGCCGGCCTGCGTACGGGTGCGGCGGGCCGCCCCCGTACGGAGGCCCGGCCGCACCACCTGCCTCCAGCCGCTACCAGAACCAGGAGAGACCCATGAAGGGCCAGCCCAGCCTGCCGGAGGAGCTTCCGGACCTGTACGACGCCATGGCCGACGCCTATGACCGCCTCGACGACTGGATCGTCGCCAACTGGGGCGAGAAGCCCCGCCCCGAACGGGCCGACTTCCTGCAGAAGTTCTGGTCGAGCCGGACCGGCGAGGTCCGCAGCGTCCTGGAGATCTGCTGCGGCACCGGCCTCATGCTGGAACAGCTCGCCCTGCGCGGCTTCGACGTCGCCGGGCTGGACCGCTCGGAGGCCATGCTGGGACATGCCCGCAGGCGCTTGGGCGAGCAGGTGCCGCTGGTGCACGCCGAGCTCCCGGCCATTCCCGTAGAACGGCAGTTCGACGCGGTCGTCAGCCCGGGAGCGGCACTGAACTACACCTCCAGCCGGGAGGACCTGGCCAGGACCTTCCGCGCGGTGGCCCACGTGCTGCGGCCCGGCGGGTCCTTCGTCTTCGACATCCTCTCCCCGGGCATGATGGCGGATCACGCCGGCAGTACCGTCTGGGCGGCCGACCTCGGTGACCTCGCCTTCGTCTGGGCCTTCGCCGACAGTGCCGACGGCCGCTACAGCGACGCGACCTACACCCAGTTCCTGCGCCGCGCGGACGACGCGGGCGGCTCCTACATCAGGACCAGGGAGCAGCACCGCCTCTACACGCTGGACCCGGAGATGATCCGCAGCGCCGCCCAGGACTGCGGACTCACCGACGGGGCCGTCTACGACAACTACACCTTCCATCCGGCCCACGACGGCACGCGGTACGAGACCTGGGCCTTCACCAGGGCGTAGCCGCGGTGGCACGGAGCCCCGCCCCCGGTGGCGCCACCGCGGGGCGCGGGCACCTCCCGAGCGGGGTGCCGCGGGGGTGCGGCGAGGGGCCGCGATCGAATCCCGGGCGGGATGTCAGCGCACGTGACGGCCACCTTGGCACATACTGGTGGTGATGAAGAAGCCGATTGCACCGAGGCATCTGCCCACCAGCCCCTTCAAACCCGCTGCGGTTCCGCTCCCCAAGCAGTTCGCCCTGGGTGACCGCGTCACTCATGACGAGTTCGGCCTCGGGAGGGTCGTGGGTGTCGAGGACGAGATCGCCGTCCTCGTCGACTTCGGCCCCCACCAGGAGCGGATCATGAGCCCCTACTCCAGGATGACCAGGCTGTGAACCCGCGCCGGCCCGGCACGGCCGCCTGATCGCGGTCCGTCGAAGGCCGGCGCTCCTCCGCCGGGCTGCCGGGACACGCCCGCTCCGGTCCGGTCCGGCGCGGTCCCCAGGGACCGCCTCGGACCCGAGTGGACGGGTGGGTCAGGCATGGCCGGACACCATCCCGAGGAGTCGTCCCAGCGGCCTCTCGGCGCCGGTCGAGCGTCCGAGGAACGGGTCCGGCCGTGCGTCGGCGGCGGCCCGCCGGCATGCCCCGCGGTGCCGGATCGCCGGACGGCTGCCCCGACACGCCGAGTCGGTGAGGGCATACCCTCAGGGGGTACATGGTGGGTGATCGGCCCGAGCGGCCGCACACCGACACCCCTGGGGCCCCATGCACGCCGTCCGGCACGCGCTGTCCATCACCGGGTCGATGACCTGGGAGATCACCTGGGCGCTGATCCTGGGGTTCCTGCTCTCCGCGATCGTCCAGGCGGTCGTCCGCAAGTCCACCGTCGTCAGGCTGCTGGGCGACGCCCGCCCCCGTACCCTCTCGGTCGCCGCGCTGCTCGGCTCGGCCTCCTCCTCGTGCTCCTATGCGGCCGTGGCCCTGGCCCGCTCGCTGTTCCGCAAGGGCGCGGACTTCACCGCGGCCATGGCCTTCGAGATCGCCTCGACCAACCTGGTCGTCGAGCTCGGTGTGATCCTGGCGCTGCTCATGGGGTGGCAGTTCACCGCGGCGGAGTTCGTCGGCGG
Source organism: Peterkaempfera podocarpi (assembly GCF_042466665.1). Taxonomy (GTDB): domain Bacteria; phylum Actinomycetota; class Actinomycetes; order Streptomycetales; family Streptomycetaceae; genus Peterkaempfera; species Peterkaempfera podocarpi. Next base: position 456,271 of record NZ_CP162102.1, on the reverse strand, counting down.
TCCGGCCATGATCGCGGTGCTCGCGGTGCTGTTCCGGTACTTTCTGCGGGCCAGGCTGGTGCGTGAAGCCCGTGCCCAGGCCGAGCAGGGGGCGGCCGGCTCGATGGAGGGGCATGCAGCGATGGACATGTCCGTCCGCGGTGAGGGCTCCTTCCTCCGCCGGCTGCTCTCCCGCCGGGGGTGGACCTCGGTCTCGCACGTCTTTGTGATGGAGTGGGCCGCGATCCTGCGGGACCTGGTGATCGGCCTGCTGATCGCCGGTGCGATCGCCGCATGGGTCCCCGACTCCTTCTGGCGCACATTCTTCTTCGAAGGACACCCGCTCGCCGCGAAGCTGTGGGGTCCGCTCATCGGCCCGCTGGTCGCAATGGCGTCGTTTGTCTGCTCCATCGGGAACGTGCCGCTGGCGGTGGTGCTGTGGAAGGGCGGCATCAGCTTCGGGGGAGTGGTGGCGTTCATCTTCGCCGATCTGCTGATCCTGCCGATTCTGAACATCTACAAGAAGTACTACGGATGGCGTATGACCGCGTTCATCGCCGCCACCTTCTACACCGCGATGGTGGCCGCCGGATATTTTGTGGAGTTCACCTTCGGCGGCCTGGGCATCATTCCCGACCAGGAAACGGCGAGGATCCCGACGGGCGGCATCAGCTGGAACTACACCACCTGGCTCAACATCGCCTTTCTCCTGCTGGCCGCGGCCCTGCTGATCCGCTTCGTCCGCACCGGCGGACCCGCCATGCTCCGGATGATGGGCGGCTCGCCCGACACCGGGCACAGCGGCCACGGTGAAGCGCCTCCGCCGCCGCCGCGGTGAGACCTGGCCGACGGCGGAGCGCCCCTGGGCGCGGCGGGTCCGGTGCGCGGCCGGGGTGGCGGCCCGGGCGTGCGGCCAGGCGGTGGCTCCGCGGAGTCACCACCCGTCCGCCCGTTTCGAGTCGCTGCGCCACCGCCCGGATGATGTGCTGATCGAGGCCCCTGACGGGGCCCGCGCGCAGGCGCGGGCCGTCGGTGGGCGTGCACCTGGAGGCCTCCGCCCACGCCGGCGGACGTCCCGCGGTGAACGGACCTCGAGCGTCCGGCGTCGAGATCCGGCAGCGGACTCCGGGATGCCGCCGAGGGCGGTCCCGGCGGCATGGAAAGGAATCGACTGATGCCAACAGGCACCGTGAAGTGGTTCAACGGGGAAAAGGGCTTCGGCTTCATCCAGCAGGACGACGGCGGACCGGATGTGTTCGTCCACTTCTCCGCCATCCAGAGCTCCGGTTTCAGGGCGCTGGACGAGGGCGAAAGGGTCGAGTACCAGGTCACCCAGGGTCCCAAGGGGCCACAGGCGGAGACGGTCGTCCGCATCTCGTAGCGCACACTGCTCCGGGCCCGCGCTCCTCCGGGCCCGGCCCTGCGGCCGATGGACGGGCCGTACCGCGGCTGCCCCGGACCGGGCCGTCCCGTGCGAGGACGACCTGCCCCTTCCGGCGACGCCCGGCGCGGCCCGTCCGACCGGATCCGACCGACCGGCGCCGAGTGCGCGTCCGGGATCACCGGAAGCGCACCCGGCGCACCGCGCGGCGGCCGTCGGCAGTGCGGAACACCCGGTGGGTCGCGCCCGGGGGCAGGTCCTGCCCCTCGGGTACGGCCTCGCCGCGCGCGACGAGGCCGTCGATGAACCGCTCCTCCGCGCACCGCTCCTCCGGGTACCCCTCGTCCGGGCACCGGTCCCCGGCCCGCGCCGCAGCTTCGTCCCCGCGGTCCTCCCCGGGCGAGTTGCGCGGCCTGCCCGACGCGCCCTGCTCCCGGTCCGCTCCCATGCCGGATCGCCGACCGCGGCGCGTCAGGTGAAGACCCGGCGGAGCAGGGTCAGCCCGTCCGCCTCGGTACGTGCGATTTCATGGGTGTGCGTCCCCGCGCCGTCGACCACGACTGCGGAGGGGGTCAGATTCTCCTCCGGCACCGTGACCCGGCCCTGCCGTAGCAGGTCCTCCACGAACGAGGTGGCGACCAGGTCCGCTGCAGGGAGCGGCAGTGAACCGGCCACCGGGTCGGAACCGGCGACCGCGAACCGCGGCTGCTGCGCCGGAGCACGCACGGTGAGCGGATCCGTGAGCCCGTAGACGTCGCCCGGGAGCGTCACCGGGGTGAGCGACTCACCGCTGTCGGGCGCCGAGGGCGCGATACCCGCGATGTACCGCTCCACCGCTTCGGGGGTGATCGCGGTGGCGTCGGGAACCGAGACGATGCCGTGGCGTACGAAGGCCGAGCGCAGAGCCGGACCGTACTCGCCGTGGAAGGCGTTCTGGTCGGCAGCGATCATGTGTGCGGCCACCTGCGCGAAGTAGCCGGGCACCACTGGGGCCGTCAGGCACCCGGCCACCAGCAGCCGGCCCATGATGCCGGCGGCCAGGGACAGACCGTCGGCGTTCCGGTTCTGCTGCACCCGGAACACCCCGGCCAGTGCCTCCAGGAACGCCCCGGTGAACACCCGGGACAGCGAGTGCGGCTCGCTGGCCAGCGCGGTCGCGGGCGCCATCGGCGGCAGGGTCAGCGGGTCCTGGTAGAAGAAGCGGTTGGTGGCGTTGCGCAGGCAGTCGGCGTCGGCCGAGTCGGGCTGCAGCCGGCGCACCGCCCAGCCGAGCTGTTCGGCCAGTCGGGAGAGCCGGGAGTTCACCGCGATGCTGCCCTGGGTGTCGGCGAGTACCGCCTCACGCAGCGGCTCCACCTGGAGCGCGGAGAGTATCGCGCTCATGTCGCCGAACGACTCGTGGAGCGCGGCGGCCTCCGCGCTGGCCGCGTCCCAGAGCTGCGGGCGCAGCGCGTCCAGGACCGCGTGGCCGGTCTCATGGCAGACCACATCGGGGCTCTCGCAGGAGCGCACGGTGATGCCGGCCACCGTGTGGTGGAAGAAGGCCAGTTGTGTGCGGTCGTAGTAGGCGTTGAGATCGTCACCGGCGTCGAGGACCGCGGTCAGGGTGTTGCCCACGCTGGTGTGCCAGGTGACGCCGGGCGGCATCAGGGGGCCCCAGAAGCCGGCGGCGCGGGACAGCGCCTCTGCCGCGGCCCAGTAGCGGAACTCCGGAGTGCCCGGCCGCTCGCCGTTCGCCGTCGGGCGCTCCGCCGAGACGCCCACCGGCAGCGGCGGGGCGCTGAGGTCGGGCACCGGCCGCCGGAGCGGAGTGCGTACGGACGGAGGCCTCCCGGGATCGTCCTCCCACACCAGGACGGTCTCTGTCTTGTCGTGCTGCGGTGTCTGTTCCGGGGACATGACTGCTGCTCCTGTCCCTTGAGCGGGATGAGTGGATCCTGGGGCGTGCTCGTCTCGTCGTCGGACCGGTCCGTGAGAGAGCCTGCCGGTTCGGGCGTCACCGCGCCGTGACAGCCGTGTGCTGCAGCGCCGCGGGGGACGGACGCCTGCGGGTGCGCCCGGCTCCGTGTCGCGCCGGGGGACGGGCAGGCCGGCGTGGCGCCCTCGGGGCCCCGCGTGGAGGCCATGGGCCTTGCGGCAGCGGGTGCATTCCCGTGCGGGCGCCGGTCAGGCGGCCGTCCGGTGCAGTCCGGGTGCCGCTGCGCTGCCGCGCTGGTCGGCCACGGCGCGTGCGGCGTCCCCGGACCCGACACGGTGGCGGGGGCGGGGCCGGGGGTGGGCCGCGGGTGGGCCCGGGTGGGCCCGGGTGTCAGCGCGTGTTCACCGGCTGTGCGGTGTGCAGGGTGCTGTAGAGGGTGCCGATGGCCAGATGGCGGGCGACGTTGGTGGCCCGGCAGTCACGGAGACTGTCCAGCATGAGGAAGTCGTGCACCATGCCCAGGACCCGTACGGCGGTGACATTCACCCCGGCCTGGCGGAGCTTGGCGGCGTACGCCTCTCCCTCGTCGCGCAGCACATCCGCCTCATCGGTGATCACCAGGGTCGTGGGCAGGCCCTCGAGCTGCTCCAGGGAGGCCCGCAGCGGCGAGGCGTGGACCTCCCGGCGTTGCGCACGGTCGCCGGTGTACTGGTCCCAGAACCACGCCATGGCGTCACGGGTGAGGTAGTAGCCGTCGGCGAACTGACGGTACGAGGGGGTGTCCATGCCCGCGTCGGTCACCGGGTACAGCAGCACCTGAGAGCTGAGCCGCACTCCGCCGCGCTCCTTGGCCATCAGCGCGAAGACGGCGGCCATGTTGCCGCCGACCGAGTCGCCGCAGACCGCCAGCCGGGAGCAGTCGAGGCCCTTCTCGGCCCCATGCTCCATGATCCACTGGCCCACTGCCCAGTTCTGCTCGATCTGGGTCGGGTACTTCGCCTCCGGAGCCCGGTCGTAGACCGGGAAGACCAGTGCGGCCTCTGCACCGGCGGCCAGCTCGCACACCAGGCGGTCATGGGTGTTCTCGTCGCCGAGCACCCAGCCCGCGCCATGGATGTAGAGCACCACCGGCAGCGTGCCGCGTGCGCCCTGCGGACGGATGATGCGGGTCCGGACCCGGCCGTGCCGTCCGGCATCGACCTCGACCCACTCCTCGTCCACCTGCGGGCGGCCCACCCCCTCACCGCTCTGGAGTCCCGCGAGAACGGACCGCCCCTCCTCGGGCGGCACCTCGTAGATCCGAGGGTGCCCGGACGTGGCCTCCGCCAGCTCCTGCGCAGCGTGTTCCAGGACGGGGTCGGGGGGCGGGGGAAGCTGGGCCATGGGGGAGTCCTGTTCGCATGGGCGACGGGGAGGGCTGATCGGTCATGGCGCCGGGGCGCACCTCCACGCTGGGCAACCCGGGGACGATCCGCAACCGCCCGTACTCCGGCTGTGGGCGCACCGCGCCCGGGCCACGCCGGCCCGACGGACCACCGGCCCGGGGGCTCACCGGGTCCGCCGACCCGGCCCGGGGCCGGGCGTGGCCGTCAGGACCGCCCGCAGACCGCCGCCCGCCGCCCGCAGCCCGCAGCCCGGGGACCGTCCGGGCGCCGTGAGCCGGCCCGGTGCCCCCACCCCGGTGCCCGGGGCGGACGGTAGGCCGCGGCGGGCGTCCCCCGCGACGCGCGTTGCGCCGGATGGGACTCCCGGGTGCCTGCGGCTACCATCGCTGCCACACCGCACGCGGAACCGGCTCCGTACCGGCCGGGCGCGGGAAGCCGGACCGGGCGCCCGGCCCCGCTCGACCGGCGACGCCGGCACCGGTGCGGATGACGCCAATCCGCCGCGCGCTCTGCCTCGAAGTACCGGTGACCATGTCACAGACCGGAGGTGTCCATGCGCGTGGCAGCACATGGTGACGACTCAGCTCCTGCGCCCCGCTCCGGCGTCCTGGAGCTACTGCTCGAACGTGTCGCACGAGGCGATGAGCGAGCGTTCGACAGCCTGTACACCGCGGTGGCCGGTGCGGTCCTCGGCCTGGTGCGCAGGGTGGTGCGGGATCCGTCGCAGTCCGAGGAGGTCGCCCAGGAGGTGCTGGTGGAGGTGTGGCGGTGTGCGTCCCGGTTCGACGCACGGCAGGGCAGCGCCATCGCATGGATCATGACGCTCGCCCATCGGCGCGCGGTGGACCGGGTGCGGTCCGCACAGGCCACGTCCGACCGTGAGAACCTGGCGGCGGCTCGCGCCCACAGCCCGGCGTTCGACGAGGTCAGCGAGCAGGTGGAACGGCGGTTGGAGCGCGAGCAGGTGCGCCGCTGCCTCGAGCAGCTGACCCCGCTCCAACGGGAGTCGGTCACGCTCGCCTACTACCGCGGCTATACCTACCGGGAGACCGCCGATGTGCTGGGCGCGGCGGTCGGGACGGTCAAGACCCGGCTGAGGGACGGCCTGATCCGGCTGCGCGACTGCCTGGGGGTGTCCGTATGAGCACGGGTGACCTGCACACACTGACCGGGGCCTATGCACTGGGCGCACTGTCCGGACGAGAAGGGGAGGAGTTCGGGGAGCATCTGGCGGAGTGCGAAGCCTGCACCCAGGAGGTGCGGGAGCTGAGAGAGACCGCGGCGCGACTGGCCCTGGCGGTCGCCGAGACCCCGCCGCCCGCCCTCCGTGAGCGGGTGATGGCGGCACTGCCGGAGGTCCGCCAGCTTCCTCCGGCGCGGCGCGGGTCGCGGCCCCCGTCGGCCCGTCCGCGGTGGCGGCAACGCCTGCCGTATCTGGCCGCCGCAGCCTGCCTGGTGCTCGCCGCAGTGGCCGCGGGTCTGGCGGTCGGCGGTGACCGGGAGGCCTCCGAGCAGCGTGCCCGGGCAGCCCGGGCCGAGCAGCAGGCGGCGGCCCTGAGCGCGCTGATGGCGGCCCCGGACGCGACCTTCAGCACTCGTGCGCTCAAGGGCGGCGGCAACGGCACGGTCGTGGCCTCCCAGCAGCTGGGGCAGGCCGCGTTCGTCTACCGCGGGCTGCCGCCGCTGCCCGATCGCCGCGTCTACCAGCTGTGGTACAGCCGCAACGGGGTGATGGTGCCCGCCGGCCTGCTGGAGCACGGCCGCTCCACAGGGTCGACGCTGCTGGTCGGAGGTCCTCGCGGGGCGGACGGCGTCGGTGTCACGGTCGAACCGGAGGGGGGCTCCCCCCGGCCGACCAGCGCCCCCCTGGTGCTGCTGTCGCTCTGAACCTCCGCCGCGGCAGGTGCCGACCTCGGGACGCCTGCCGCGGCGCCGGTGCCATGCCCGGTACGGCTCCGGAAACCGTGACCCATCCGAAGGGCCCGCGGCTCCGAATGGTCTGCAGAGGGCCCCGCCGACCCACGGCCGGGCCCGGCAGCAGGAGGAGGGGACGGCCTGTGGACCGTCGACGGATAGCGGTGGTGGGCGCCGGCGTCTCGGGGCTCACCGCGGCGTATGTGCTGCAACAGGCGTGCGAGGTGTCGCTGTACGAGGCCGCGGACCGTCTCGGCGGCCACGCCCACACCCATGACATCGCCGACGCCGACGGCCGGGTGGCCCGGGTGGACACCGGGTTCATCGTGCACAACGACCGCACCTACCCGACGCTGCTGCGCCTCTTCCGCGAACTGGGGGTCACCACCCAGGACGCGGAGATGAGCATGTCGGTGCGGTGCGACGGCTGCGGCCTCCAGTACGCCGGCGCCCGTGGGCCGTCCGGTCTCTTCGCGCACCCGCGCAGCGCCGTGCGCGCCCGGTACCTCCGGATGCTGACGGAGGTGCCGCTCTTCCACCGCGCCGCCCGCACCGCCCTCGCCGACCAAGGCGCCGACGGCGCCGATGTCATGACGCTCGGTCAGTTCCTCCTCCGACGCGGCTTCTCAGGCTACTTCGTCGCCCACTACATCACCCCGCTGGTCTCCGCGGTGTGGTCGTGCGCGCCCCGGACGGCCATGCAGTACCCGGCCGCCTATCTCTTCCGCTTCCTGGACCACCACGGGATGCTCTCGGTCGGCGGCTCGCCGCGATGGCGGACCGTGACCGGGGGCTCCGCGGAGTACGTCACCCGGATCGGCAAACAGCTCACCACCCTGCACACCGGGACCCCGGTGCGGGCGGTGCAGCGGTCGACCGACCGGGCCCGTGTGGTGACCGCGGGAGGAGAGGTGCGGGAGTACGACGCGGTCGTGCTGGCCGTCCACCCCGACCAGGCGTTGCGCATGCTCGCCGATCCCACCGAGGAGGAGGTCCGGGTCCTGGGCGCCTTCCGCTACTCGCGCAATGCCACCGTGCTGCACACCGACACCTCCCTGCTGCCCCGCGCCCGGGGCGCCAGGGCGTCCTGGAACTATGTGATGTCCTCCTGCGACACCCCCGCGGAGGCGGTGCGGGTCAGCTACCACATGAACCGGCTGCAGCGGCTCGACACCGCCACCGAGTACGTCGTCACCCTCAACGCCGAGGACCTGGTCCGCCCGGACCGGGTGCTGGCGCGCATGGTGTACGAACACCCCGTCTACACCCCCGAGTCGGTCGCCGCCCAGCAGCACCTGCCGCAGCTCAGCACCGGTGTCACCGCGTACGCGGGGGCGTACCACGGCTGGGGATTCCATGAGGACGGCTGCCGCTCCGGCGTCCAGGCGGCCGCAGCCCTGGGGGTGCGCTGGTGACTGCCCAGGCGGTGCGCGGCACTGCGACCGGGGCAGCCCCGGCCCTCTACGAGTGCACGATCCGGCATGTGCGTACGGCGCCCGTGCACCACGCCCTGCGCCACCGCACCTATCTGTGGCTGGTCGACATCGACCGGCTGCCGCTGCTGCCACGCGCACTGCGGCCGCTGGCCCGCTTCGACCCGAGGGACCACTTCGGCGGGACGGCCCCCACGATCCGGGACGCGGTGGAGCGCTTCCTGGCCGCCGCCGGCGTCCGGCTGGAGGGCGGACCGGTGCTGATGCTGACGCACGCAAGGGTCCTCGGCCATGTCTTCAACCCGCTCACCCTGTTCTGGTGCCACGACCGCGGCGGTGACCTGGTCTGTGTGCTCGCCGAGGTCCACAACACCTACGGTGAGCGCCACTGCTACCTGCTGCGGACCGACGGCCGGGGCGTGGCCGAGACGGCCAAGGAGTTCTATGTCTCCCCGTTCTTCCCCGTCGACGGCGGCTACCGGATGCGCCTGCCGCCACCGGGGGACCATCTGGACCTCAGCATCCAGCTCCGCCGCGACGGCGGCCGGCCGTTCACTGCCACCGTCCGAGGCGTCCGCCGCCCGGCCACCCCCGGCCGGCTGCTGGCCGCCGCGGTACGCCATCCGTGGTCCACAGCGGCGGTGACGGCCGGAATCCGGCGGCACGGCGTCCGCCTCCTCCTCCGCGGCCTGCCGGTCCAACCGCGCACACCCCATCGCACCCAGGAAGGCATGACGTGAGAACTCCCGCCCCGGACCACCGCCCCCGCAGCCGGGACAGCGCCCCCTGCTGGGCCACCCGGCAGCACCCGGCCGCCGAGGGCCGGGTGGGCAGGCAGGCGACACCGCACCTGCCGTGCGGGGCCGACCCGGACCGGCAGGACAGTCCCGGATGAACGGGTTCCCCTGGGGTGCCTTCGCCGCCAACCTCGGGGTCGCGGCCGCCGTGGTCTGCGCCGTCATGCTCGCCACCTTCGCCGTCGCGGTGGCCAAAGGGGTGCACCGGGTGGTGGATGTGGCCTGGGGCCTGGCCTTCACCGCGGTGGCACTGGCCACCTGCGCGGCCTCGGCCGGACACGGTGACGACGGCCGGCGGCTGCTGGTCACCGCAGCCACGGCGGTGTGGGGGCTGCGTCTGGCAGGCCATATCGCGCTGCGTGGCCGCGGCCACGGCGAGGACCCCCGCTATGACCGGCTGCTCTCCCGAGCCCCGGGCAACCGCGATCTCTACGCCCTGCGGATGGTGTACCTCCTCCAGGGCGCACTGGTCTGGCTGGTGTCCCTGCCCGTGCAGGCGGCACAGTACGTGCCCGCCGGGCTCGACCCGCTCGCGGTGGCCGGTGCCGCGCTGTGGGCGGTCGGCGCGGGCTTCGAGGCGGTCGGGGACCTCCAGCTCGCCCGGTTCAAGGCGGACCCGGCCAACCGGGGCCGGATCATGGACCGCGGCCTGTGGGCCTGGACCCGCCATCCCAACTACTTCGGCGACTTCCTCGTCTGGTGGGGCCTGTTCGCGATGGCGTGCGGCGACTGGCAGGCAGCCGTGGCCTCGGTGGTCTCGCCGCTGGTGATGACGTTCCTGGTGACGCGGGGCAGCGGCAAGCGCCTGCTGGAGAAGCATCTGGCGGACCGCCCCGGCTATCGCGAGTACACGGCCCGGACCAGTGGCTTCCTCCCGCTGCCGCCGCGCCGTGGGCCGCATGGGACAGCCGGCCGGCGATGACCGGTTGCCCGGTGAGGGCGTCGCCTGCCGCCGGGCGAGCTCGGCGCCGCCCGGACAGGACCGGGCCCGGGTGGGCGGCACCGGCCCGGGAGGCATGGTGCGGGAGCGCGTGAGCGACCCCGGGGACGGGGGAGAGGTGCGCCGTACCCGCGGTGCTGTTCCGGGGACGGCGCCCGGGTACGGCGAAGGCCCCCGGGAACACCCGGGGGCCCTGCTGTGCGCTGTGGTGCTGTGGGTCGGCTCAGTACCAGTGGTGGGTCTGCCAGAACGACCAGGCGGCGTTGGGGCTGCCGTAGCGGTCGTTCATGTAGTTCAGGGCCCACTTGACCTGGGTGGCCGGGTTGGTCTTCCAGTCGGAGCCGGCGGAGGCCATCTTGGAGCCCGGCAGGGCCTGGCACAGGCCGTAGGCGCCGGAGGCGGCGTTGACGGCCCGCGGGTTCCAGCTGCTCTCGTGGCTGACGATGTGGTCGAAGGCGGCCCACTGGTTCGCCGGGACCATCGACTGCGCCATGGCGCGCACACTGCCGGCGGAGGTCTGGGTGGCGGCGAACGCAGAGCCGGTGACGGTGTTCTTGGAGGCTTCCGAGGCGGTGGCGGCCGAGGCGGCCGGAGCAGCGACGGCTGCCAGGGAGGCGATACCGGCGGCCGAGGCGAGCACGGCGGTGGCGGTACGCAGACGGGGCATGGCGATGCGCTTCAAGAACAGACCTCAATCGGCTCACTGGACGACCCGGCCTCAGAAGCGGCCGGCGTCCGGGGCACCCGTATCGGTTCGGTGTGCCGGGCGGGACGCCGGGGGATCGTGAGACCCGGTGGCGCCGTCGGACTCGTCCCACCATGGACGAACCGGACATAGCCCTGCAAACACCCCTGCTACTACGGCCTCCCGTAGCCCAGAGCCTGCTTCGAACGGCCGTTGCGGACCGTCGGCAGCCTGGTTTGGCCGGGGATTTCAGCCGCGGCGCGGGCGTGGTCCCAGCTGTCGAACCCCCTCCTACCTGCACCTTTCGCCATGACGAGCAGCCTTCGCGGCTTAAACGCCTGGATGCCGGAATTGGGATGTTTATTCGGGGTTCATCCGCGACCGCCGCACCTACTAACCCACGTCGTGTTCCCTCGAACCCCTGTGACCCACCTCACCGCCAGGCCCCTTCAGCGTGTGAGCCAGGCCACCGGAACCCCGCGCGACAAGGGGTCGACGGCGGCCGCTCGGCACCCGTGCGGGGGTCCGCGGAACGGCCGGCGAGACGACGCTGCGCCCGGCAGCCGAGCAGCCGAGCAGCCGAGCAGCCGAGCAGCAGGGAAGCAGGCCGGACGGCAGGGCGGGGTGCAGCGCGAGTCGCGGTCCCGGGCCGCTCCCGCCGGAGCCGGCGCCACGGCCGGGGCCCGCGACCGCCGGCCGGATTTCCCGGATCGGGGCGCAGCCTGCGAGGCGGGCTCGGCGCCCGGCAGCCGAGCGGAGGGGTCATAAGTGGCACGGCGGGGCCGGGCGCCGGCGCCCGCCCCGGCTCCGGGCTGCTCACGGCCGAAGCCGCTCCGTGGTGGGGACCGCTACCCCGGACTTGGGCGCAGCCCGTGCCCCGGACCGCATGGCGGGCATCGTGACCCGGTCGCCCGGGCGTTCTCCGCCTGCCGAGCCGGCGCTGGTGGCCTTGCCCGCGGTGCCCTGGCTCCTCCTGGGGCTGGGGGTCACGGCGAGGAGGACGAGCCGTTACCCGCGGCAGCTCGACCCGCTGATCGTCCGCACCGTCGGAGGCGCCGACGACCTGAAGCGCAACCGCCACAAGCGGCGTGAGGTGAGGACGGCCCGCAGTTGGTGCCGGGAGCCGGAGGACCTCTCCCGGCGGGCGAGGGAGGCGTTCGATGTGTCGCGGCGTACGCACGCCGGTGACATCGCCCACCGTCGTGCGCTGCGGGCGGACGCGAGACGCGTCGGCGGTGTCTACCGCAGTCTCATTCCCCCGATCGTGCGGGCGCGGTCGGCGGGTGACGTGGACCAGGTCGTCTCCGACCTGGTCCGCGGCATAGAGCTGACGGTGTGAGAGGACCGGGACGCGGTGCTGGCCGCCGCCCCCGCCGTCGGGCCCGCCAGGTGGCGGGCGCGCGCGCATGGCTGGTCCGGGCGGTCCCGGGGTTCGTCCTGGTCGCCTTCGGGGTCGTCCTGCCGATGCTGCCCGTCTTCGGGCAGCATCAGGTGGGGGCCGAGAATCTGCGCTGGGGTCCGGCCCTGGCCGGCGCCGCCATCGTGGTCTCTGCCGGCCCGGAGGTGTCGGTCCGGGTCGATGAGGCGGTCGGCCGGGCACGTGCCGCACGGTGAGAGGCCGGGCACCGCGAGAGGCCGATCCGCCCGCGGCTCGGTCCTGCGGGTGCCGGAGACCGTGACGGACGGGCCCGCCGGGGTCCACGGCGGAGGCCGGACGCGGATCCGCCGCGCGCAGGTCGGACGGATCAGACGGCAGGCAGCTCCGCCCAGTGGGTGACCGCGGGGCCGCGGCTGCGGATGCCGTGCCGGGCGGACAGGGCGGCCACGATACCCAGCCCGCGGCCGCACTCCTCCGGCCGCATCCCCTCGATCGGCCGATGGGCGTGCGGTGCGGCTCCCGTGTCCGTGACCTCGACGCGCAGCGTGCGGCGGCCGCCGTGGTCGGTCACCGAGAGCCGCAGCATCGCCGGGGGGAGGGCGTGGACCACGGCGTTGGTGGTGAGCTCGGAGATCACCACCAGTGCGTCGTCGGCCGTCTCGGCGGGGATGGCCCATGTGGTCAGGACCCATCGCGCGCGTCTGCGGACGGCCGAGACGACCTCCGGGATGTGGGGTACCGGGCAGAGGTGCTCCATCACCTCCACCACAGCCGGTGGCGCGTCCGTAGCGGAGGCCGGATCCATGGCGGTTGCGCTCAGCATGCCGTGCTCCCTCCGGGCGTGGCGACCGCGGTGACGGCCAGGGCGGCCCTCACTGCGATGTGGACTGCCGGTACGCCGGGACGTGTCCGCCCCTTGTGTCGTGCCGCCATGTCTCCTCCTTCACGCCAGGCAGGGAGTTGCCGGTCGCGTTCTGCGCCACGGTCTGCCCGGATGGGCTCCCGGTGTGCCGCGCAGCGGTGGACGTTGCACCTGAAACAGGACGTTATGGACAGCCGGGGGCGGGGTCAACGAATAGCGGTCGCCATTGCCGAACGGGGCCGCTGCGGGGCGTACGGGACACGGTTCCGGAGTGCCGCGGTACGGGTGCAGCGCACGCCGGTCCCTTATTCCAGGGCCGTTCGCCGGTGCCCAGGGCGCGAATGCGGAGATACGATCCCCCCATGTCCGGCCCGGTGCAGTCCATCGAGCGGGCGGCCGCGGTGCTGCGACTGCTCGCCGGGGGGCCGGGCAGACTCGGCCTCGGCGAGGTGGCCTCCGCGCTGGGTCTGGCCAAGGGGACCGCCCACGGCATCCTGCGCACCCTGCAGCACGTCGACTTCGTGGAGCAGGACCAGGCAACCGGGAAGTACCAGCTGGGCGCGGCGCTGCTGCACCTCGGCTCCAGCTACCTCGATGTGAACGAACTGCGATCCCGCTCCATCAACTGGGCCGACGCGCTCGCCGCCCGCAGCGGGGAGGCGGTGCGCCTGGGCACCCCCCTGGAGGGCAGGGTCCTCATCGTCCACCATGTCTTCCGGCCCGACGACACCCTGCAGACCCTGGACGTCGGATCGCTGCTGCCGCTGCATGCCTCCTCGCTCGGCAAGGTGCTGCTGGCCTTCGGGGCCACTCCGCTGGAGCCGGTGGTGGCGGCGGGGCTGGAGACATACACCCGGCACACCGCGGGTACCGCAGAAGAGCTGGGCCGTGCCCTGGCCGAGATCCGGGAGGCCGGATGGGCGGCCGACATACAGGAAATGATCATGGGTGAGGCGGGGGTCGCCGCGCCGATCCGGGGACACGGCGGCCTTGTGGTGGGCGCCATGGGCGTCACCGGTGCCCTGGAGCGCATCTGCGACTCCAAGGGGCGGCCGCATCCACCGCTCGTCGACATGGTCCGCGGAGCGGCACGGGCCGTCTCCCGAGATCTCGGTGCGGCCCGCTGGTGATCGCCGTGCCCCCCAGACAGAACGGATCCCAAGGCAGGCCGGCTCATGGTTGAACGCTATGTGATGTCCGTCGACCAGGGCACCATGTCCACGCGATGCATCCTGTTCGACCACAGCGGGCGGCTGGTGTCCGTCGCCCAGCGCGAGCACCAGCAGTACTTCCCCCGGCCCGGCTGGGTCGAGCACGACGCCCTGGAGATCTGGCGCAACCTCCAGCGGATCGTCCCCCAGGCCCTCGCCGGAGCGGGCGTCGACGCCGAGCAGATCGCTGCGGTCGGCATCGCCAACCAGCGCGAGACCACCGTCCTCTGGGACCGCAGAACCGGGCTCCCGAAAGGCAGGGCCATCGTCTGGCAGGACACCCGCACCGCCCCGCTGCTGGCGGAACTGGCCCGCACCACCGGGGAGGACTTCTTCCTCGACCGCTGCGGCGTGCCGCTGAGCACGTACTTCACCGCCCCCCGCATCCGCTGGCTCTTCGACCACGTCCCGGGGCTGCACGAGAGCGCGGAGCGCGGGGACGTGCTGTTCGGCACCATCGAGAGCTGGCTGATCTGGAACCTCACAGGCGGCCCCGACGGCGGACTGCACATCACGGACGTCACCAACGCCAGCCGCACCATGCTGATGAACATCCGCAGCCTCGACTGGGACGACGACCTGCTGGCGCTGTTCGGGGTCCCCCGGGCCATGCTGCCGCAGATCCGCCCCTCGGCGGCCTGCTACGCCAAGGCCCGTTCGGTGCTGCCCGGTGTGCGGATCGGGGCCGCCCTGGGCGACCAGCAGGCGGCGCTCTTCGGGCAGACCTGCTTCGGGCCGGGCGAGGCGAAGTGCACCTATGGGACCGGCAGCTTCCTGGTCCTCAACACCGGCACCGACCTGATCAGATCCCGGCACGGACTGATCACCACCGTCGGCTACAAGGTCGGCGACGAACCCGCCGTCTATGCGCTGGAGGGTCCGATCGCGGTGACCGGCTCCCTGGTCCAGTGGTTCCGCGACCAGCTCGGACTGATCACCAGCGCGCCGGAGATCGAGACGCTGGCACGCACCGTCGAGGACAACGGCGGCTGCTACATCGTCCCCGCCTTCTCCGGGCTCTTCGCCCCGCGCTGGCGCAGCGACGCACGCGGCGTGATCGTGGGCCTCACCTCCTACATCACCAAGGGGCATCTCGCCCGGGCGGTCCTGGAGGCCACGGGCTGGCAGACCCGCGAAGTGGTCGACGCGATGAACGCCGACACCCACATGCCGCTGGCGGAACTCAAGGTCGACGGCGGTATGACGGCCGACAACCTCCTCATGCAGTTCCTGGCCGATGTGCTCGACGTCCCGGTGGTGCGTCCGCTGGTCGCCGAGACCGTCTCGGTGGGAGCCGCCTACGCGGCCGGGCTCACCGTCGGTTACTGGCCCGACCTCGAAGGGCTGCGCCGCAACTGGCACCGCGCCGCCCAGTGGCTGCCGGACATGGACCCCGGGGCGCGGGAGAGCGCATACGGGGACTGGCAGCGTGCCGTCGAGCGGGCACTCGGCTGGGTCAGACCGACCGAGGGGGACTGACCCGGGGCATGACACCGGCCCGGCCCGAGGGCCGCGTGGCACCCCGATCCCCGCACACCAGGGCCGGGCACACCATGACCGGGCACACCAGGGCCGGGCACACCATGACCGGGTCGGGCACCGGAACCCGCCGGGACGTGATGCATCTCTCCCCACCGGGCGCTCCGCCCGGCTGCGCACCTTGGTAGGAAGGGTGGACAGCCGCTTCATCGCACATACGGAAGTTCCATCGTGGCAGACCGCAAGACTCCCGACCTCCGCACCTTCGAGACCGACCTGACCGCCCAGGAGGCACAGCGGCGCGCCGCCGTCCTTGAGGCGATCGGCCCCAACTGGGATCCGGTGGCGGTCATGCAGGCGGAGGAGCAGGCGTACCGCATGCTCTACTCGGACCTCGACGAGGACCAGCAGCGGATCTACGACGAGCTGGTGGCAGCCGGAGTCCTGCCCGCGCACCCCGGTGGCGGCGATGTTTCCGCTTGATCCCGACGCCGACCGCGCTCGCAGGGCCTGGGTGCCCTGCCCCAACTGCCGGGACCACCGCGACTGCGAGGCCTGCCTGGCCGGCCGGGCGTGTCCGGACCACTGGCGCTATCTGCTGAGCAACACCGGGCCTGTGGTGCATCTGCAGTGCCCCGCGTGCACCCACATCTGGAGCCACGACACGGCCGCGTGAGCGGCGTCGAGCACCGCTGGAGCCGGCACGAGGGCGGCCTCCGCGCCGGTGGACGACCGGCCGTACGGCGGGGAGGGATGCGTCTCTCCCCGCCGTGCGGGCGGTGCCGCCGGATCGCGGCGCTGCCCCGGGGCCGTCAGCAGTACCTGCGGGACGCCTTGTAGAAGCCCCGGTCGTAGCCGTCCTGGTAGCCGTTGGTGAAGCCGCGCCAGTACGCCGAGCCGCCGCCGCCGAAATACCTGTTGTTCCGGTGGGGGAAGTACCGGCAGAACTTCCATCCGTCCCTGAAGCCGTCGTTGTACCCGATCCGGTAGCCGTCCCGGTACCCGCGGTTGTACCCCGGCCGCGACTGGTTGAGCGTGGATGTGCCCGGGGCCTGCGCGGAGGCGGACTTGGCGGGCGCGGCGGGCGCGGCGCTCGCCGGTGCGGCCGCGAGCGGGGACAGGGCGAGGGCGGCTGTGAGGGCGGGTCCCGCGATGGCGAGGGTGAGCTTCCGACGCATGGTCACATCCTTTGCGCTGGAGGTGGGGAATCCGCCGGAGAAGACCCGGTGCCTGGAGCGGGCAGCGAAGCGCGACCGCATTCCTGCCGCGCGGACGGGGTCCCCGTAGGGGTCCTGCCGACGTTGCGGCGGATCCGCGTACCACAGGAGTGGACTCCTACATCATGAGGCTAACGCCGCACCGGCTGCCCCGCATGTCACCGCCGTTGCCGTGCGCCTCCCGCTCGGCCGTCGCCACAAGCCGGCCCACGAGGTCCGCGCACCACAGCCCATGACATTTCGTGAGCAGATGACTCCACAGCGTCGCCGACTGCCGAGCGTCCCTTGCCGACCGCATCGGCAGGCTCCGGTGACGGCCGGCGTCCGGGCGGTCGAGGGCGCGCTCGCAGCCCTCAAGTGACGCCCACCGCCGGGATCTTCACGTTCTGGCGCGGGGATCTTCACTGTATGATCAAGCACTTTGTCGTTTCCGGCCTGGGGGTCCCTGCGTGCGACGTGTATCAGCGATTCTGGGGGCGACAGCGGTTCTCGCCCCCCTCGTCCTCTCCAGCGCCACTCCGGCCTCGGCTGCGAGCGGCTCGCTCACCATCACCACGCTGGGCCGCGACGGCAAGGCGGTCGCCACCAACCCGCAGGTGGTCAACCTGTCCACCCACGAGCCGTACTGGCTCACCAGCGGCAAGGCCTACTCCCTGCCTGCCGGCCGCTATGCAGTGATGGTGGACGTCTGGAACTACAAGGACAACACCGACACCCTCGGTGCCGCGATCGTGACCGTGGCAGGCCGTACGAAGACCACCATCGACGCCCGCCAGGGGCGCGGGGTCAAGGTCTCCCTGGACCACAGCCCCGGGGCCGGCTTCGAGCAGCGCTACGACGTCAGGCTCTGCCTGCCCGGCAGCGCGGGTTCAGTGGACGCCTGGGCCGAGGCCGGCCACCTCTATGTGATCCCCAACTCCTCCTCCGCGCTCCAGTTCGCCTATGTGTCCAGCTGGAACAGGCCGGGCGCCAAGGGCCCCGGCGAGCGGTACATCGTCGCCGGACTGAACAAGAGGGGCCTGCCGAAGGGGCTCGCCGCGGTGGTGCGCCGGTCCTCGCTGGCGAACCTCAGGGTCCAGGCCCGCAGCGGCCCGACCGTCGACACCCAGAACACCGTCGACTTCGCCACCACGTCGGGGCATGACACCTGCCAGTACGACCTCATCGATTTCGGCGACCCGTACACGCTGCCGTACAACCTCACCGTGCATGTGTCGGCCGGGTCCTGGCAGACCGCCGAGCGGAGTACCGCCAACTACAGCTACAACGCCCCCCGGACCTTCGCGGCGGGTGCCTCCTACGACGTGCTCTTCAACCGCTCCGCCTGGGGACCGGGCGGCCAGCTGCCCTTCACCTGGGGCTCCGGCCGCCGCCTCTACGTCGATCCGGACGCCATGTTCTTCGACCCGTCGGTCACCTACTCCGCAGCCCCCGGGAGGACAACCGTCGTGCTGAGCAAGGGCGGCAGGACGATCAGCAGGAAGAGCTTCACGACCTACGGCAACGGTCCGGGCACCTTCAACCCCGTGATCCCCGGCGCGGGCTGGTACTCGCTGAGCCTCACCGCCAAGCGTTACCAGCCGGGCGTCCACTTCCCGGCCGGAATGCTCTCCTCCGCGTCCACGCTGAGCATGCACTTCTACGCCAACCCGGCCAAGAGCACCCAGATCCCGCTCTACTACACCCAGTTCGTCCCGACGCAGCTGAGCGCGGCCAACCGCGCGACGCCGGGCAGCACCACAAGCGTCAACCTGCGGCTGTACCGCCCCAAGCCCCTGGACCACCTGGTCGGCTATCCCTCGGACGCGGTCAGGTCGGTGAAGGTGTGGGCCTCCTTCGACGGCGCCAAGACCTGGCACACCGTCAAGGTCAAGCACTCCGGGAGCTCCTGGACGGCCCTGGTGCCCAATGGGCACTCCGGGCCGATCTCCCTGCGGTCCACCGTCCTCGACACCCACGGGGACAGCGCCACGACGACGGTCTACCGCGCCTACCTCGTCGGCTGACCCGGCCGACGGGCGGCACTGCGTGGCCGTGCGGACGGGAACCGCGTCCGGGCGGTGGCGTCACCGGGGGTGAGGATCCTCCCCGGCGGCGCCACCGCGGGGGGATGTCTCGGCTCACGACGGCTGATCGGTCCACGGTCGCGACCCCGCGCCCGCCCGCTGTGAGTGGTGCGGGGGCGGTGCGCGCCGGAAAACCCGTTGCCCCCGGTCCGCCTACGTGATCAGGATGGTCGTGACCCACCGACCACCCGCAGGAGCACCCGATGCGCCGATTCCTCGACACGACCCAGCGCCCCCACCGGACGACGGACCTCGAGGACCTCGGCACACATGCACCCTCAGCACACCCTGAACATCGGCATTCTCGCGCACGTCGACGCAGGTAAGACCAGTCTCACCGAGCGCCTGCTCTTCGACACCGGCGTCATCGACCGACTCGGCAGCGTCGACGCCGGCAGCACCCAGACCGACACAGGTGCCATCGAGCGGCAGCGCGGCATCACCGTCCGCTCGGCGGTGGCCTCCTTCCGCGTCGGCCCCGTACAGGTCAATCTGATCGACACGCCCGGGCACTCCGACTTCATCGCCGAGGTCGAGCGCGCCCTCGGCGTGCTGGACGGCGCGATCCTGGTCCTCTCCGCGGTGGAGGGTGTCCAGGCGCAGACCCGCATCCTGATGCGGACCCTGCGCGAGCTGCGCCTGCCCACCCTGATCTTCGTCAACAAGATCGACCGGGCGGGTGCCTCCCGCGACCGGGTCCTGGCGGAGATCAGACGGCATCTCGCACCGCACATCGTCCCCATGACCCTGATGCAGGACCTCGGCACCACCTCGGCCCTGGCGTACCCGGAACCGCTGGACGACCCCGCCTTCCGCACCCGGGCGGCCGAGGTCCTCGCCGAGACCGACGACACCCTGCTCACCCGCCTCCTGGAGGGCTGGACCCCCTCGCCCGGCAAGCTGATGGAGTTGCTCGCCGACCGCACCGCGCAGGGTCTGGTGCACCCGGTGTACTTCGGCTCGGCCCTCGGCGGGCAGGGCGTCGGGCCGCTCATCGAGGGGATCACCGCGCTGCTCCCGGCTGCCTGCACCGCCGACGGATCCCCTCCGGCCGACCAGCCGGCGCGCGGCACCGTGTTCGCCGTCGAGCGTGGGCCCTCCGGAGCCAAGAGTGCCTACCTCCGGCTGTTCTCCGGCACGCTGGCCCTGCGCCAGCGGGTGACCCTGCACCGCCGCGGGCCGGACGGCACGCCCGAGGAGTACACGGGTCAGATCACCGGCCTGGAGGTCGTGGGGCAGGCCGGAGCCCGCACCGGCGGCCGCCTGACGGAGGGCAACATCGCCAGGATCCGGGGGCTGCCCGGGATCCGCGTGGGGGACCGGCTCGGCGGTGCCGCGGACCCCGGCGACAAGGGCCGACCGCCGCACTTCGCGCCCCCCACACTGCGGACCGTGGTCCGGCCGCGGGAGACCGGGACCGGCCCCGCGGCCCGGCTGTACGCCGCCCTGTGTTCCCTTGCCGAACAGGACCCGCTCATCCACGCCTGCACGGAGCCCGGCGGCGCGACCTCGGTGCTGCTCTACGGCGAGATCCAGAAGCAGATCATCGCGGCGACCCTCGAACAGGACTTCGGCATCGAGGCCGTCTTTGAACCCAGCCGGATCGTCTGCACGGAGCGGCCGACGGGAGTCGGCGAGGCGTGCGCGGAGATGGGCCGCGGCGGGCCGAGCGAGGGCGGCTTCTGGGCAACCATCGGACTGCGGGTCGAGCCCGCGGCCCGCGGCACCGGGGCCCTCTTCCGCTATGAGACCGAGCTGGGCGCGCTGCCGCACGCCTTCCATCGCGCCATCGAGGAGACCGTGCACTCCGCGCTCCGCCACGGACCGCACGGCTGGGCGGTGACCGACTGCGTCGTCACCCTGGTCCGCTCGGGCTTCCTCGGGCCGGCGAGTACGGCCGGGGACTTCCGCGGCCTCACCCCGCTGGTCCTGACCGAGGCGCTGCGCCGGGCCGGCACCCAGGTCTACGAGCCCTACCACGCCTATGAGCTGGAGATCCCCCTGGATGTGCTGGCCCCCGTCACCCAGTGCCTCGGCGCGCTGGGCGCGGAGATCACCCGGACCTCCGGGGGGACGACCGGCTGGCTGCTGGCCGGCGAGATCCCGGCCGTCAAGCTGCCCGAGGCCGAGCGTCTGCTGCCCGGTCTGTCGAGGGGCGAGGGAGTGTGGTGGTCCCGGCTGTGCGGGGACCGTCCGATCGGCGGACCGCCGCCCTCCGGGCCGACCCGCTGAGGCCGGGGGGACCGTTCGTCGGGGCGGGGCCATTGCCACGCCCCGACGGACGGTCCGCCCCCAGGGCCCTGCGCGTACCGGCCCCCGAGGACGGTCGGGCCCCGTGCCGCCCCCGACCGCAGGCTGGGCCGGATCGCGGCGCGCAGCGACCTCCTCGGGACCGCGCCGGGGACGCAGCCCCCGGTGGGCTGTGCGGGTGAACCCCCGCTCCCGCCCCACGGCGGCGCCGTTCACCCGCGGCGGCCCGCCTGCAACATGACCCGTGCGGCCGCCGACAGGGAGAGGGAGGGTGCGATGGAGGTGTCGGGAGTGCATCACGCCTATCGCCAGCGCCGGGTCCTGCGCGGTGTCGACCTGGAACTGCCCCCCGGAGTGCTGGCCGGCATCGTCGGGGAGAACGGTGCCGGCAAGACGACCCTGCTCAGGATCCTCTCCGGCGAACTGCGCCCCGACCGCGGCACCGTCCGCCACCACGGCAGGTTCGGGTACTGCCCCCAGCAGGTCGTCCTCAACGACGCCCTGACCGTGCGTCAGCATCTGGAGTTCTTCCGGATCGCCTTCGCCCTCGCGGACCTCCGCCGGGCCGAGGAGGTCATGGAGGCGCTGCGCTTCACCGAGTACGCCGACGAGCGGGCCGGTTCGCTCAGCGGCGGGACCCGACAGAAACTCAACCTCACCCTGGCCCTGATGCACGACCCGCAGGTGCTGCTGCTGGACGAGCCCTACCAGGGCTTCGACTGGGACACCTATCTGCGCTTCTGGGACCTCGCCGACCAGGTGCGCGACGCCGGCCGGTCCGTCCTGGTGGTCGCCCACCTCGCCTATGACACCAACCGACTGGACCAGCTGTGGCGCCTCAAGGACGGCGTACTGCACCCCGGGGCACAGGCGGCGGCATGAGGCGGCATCATCTGCTCCTGTTCACGACCGCCACCCGCTACGCGCTGACCGAGCATGTCCGCAACCGCTTCGCCATGCTGCTGGTCGCCCTGTTCATCCCCCTGTGGATCTCGCTCGCCTATCTGTCGATCCCCAACACCCCGGCCCGCATCCAGCTGCGCGCCACCGGGCAGGTCCTGTCCCCCCGCGGCAACGAGCTCACCGAGATCACCGGCGCTCTGAACGCCGTCACCCTGATCGTCGGGTTCATGATGTTCGCGGCCACCTTCAGCGGCGGCGGCTTCGACCGCCGGCTGGCCCTCGCCGGCTATCCCCGGGTCCACCTCATCCTGGCGAAGATCGCCTCACTGGTCCTCGCCTCCGCCGCCGTCGCCGCCTACGCCACCGCTCTCATCTGCCTCTCCTTCGCACCCCGCCGTCCCCTCCTCCTCGCCGCCGCACTCTTCTGCGCCGCCATGACCTACGGGGCGCTCGGCGTGGCCTTCGGCTCACTGCTGCGCCGCGAGGTCGAGGGCATGTTCGCCATCGTGATGACCAGCACCATCGACCTCGCCCTGCAGAACCCCATCGCCAGCTCCGCCGCGAACAGCCCGCTGATCAGCTTTCTGCCCTCCTACGGCGCCATGCAGGCGGCCACCGCCGCGGGGTTCTCCACCACACCCCTGCCCGGCTACCTCGCCATCCAGCTCATCTGGTTCACCGCCGCCGCACTCGTCGGCCTGCTCGCCTTCCACCGGCGCACCCGCAATGCGCTGCACCGGACGGGACACCTGTGGATGTCCGGGCGCCGCGACGACGACCGGCGTGAAGCGGTCACGGAGGACGCACCACGGGGCGGCTGACGCACCCGTCGCCGACGCGGTCGTCCCGCCCGCCCGGTGCCCGGCTCCCGGCTCCCGGCGTGAAGCGCCAAACCCCCTTCACAGCACCTCGGGGCCGCGCGCCCGGCCGGCGGCCCGGTGCCCGGCCCGGGTGGTGTCCGCTATCACTTCGCCCAGGAGTCGTCGGCGGTGCCGTTCTGCTCCGGCACCCTGCCCCGGGGACATCCGGCGGCCGTGGCGGCCCCTCGGGATCTGGGTCCCCGTCCGGCCGCCGTCCGCCTGACGCAGACGTCCGGGCCGGCCGGATCGACACCTGAACGACCGCCTGCTGCCGGTCGGGAGGCAGTGATCCGGCATGGCGCGGACACGACCGTCACCGGGCTGTGGGCCACCCGACGAGGAGCCGGGCCGACAGCCGCAGGGGCGGCGGACTCGCCGGCCGTCCCGGCAAACGTATCGCCGCCTGGGGTTCCGTCAGCGGGCTGACGGAACCCCAGGCGGCGATCGGCTCCCCTGGCGGTGGTGACCGTGCGGTGTCAGCCCCGGGTGCTCGGGGAGACGGTGCGGGCCTCCACCGCCGGCGCCGCGAGCAGTTCGTCGGAGGACTGCGCCAGCAGGGTCGTACGGGAGGCGCGCCGCGCCGGGACGAGAAGGGCGGCGAGCGAGGCACCCAGGCAGAGCAGGGCCAGCAGGGCGAACGCATGGGTGTAGCCGGAGGCCTGGGGGAGGCCCGAGGACTGGAGGTGGCCGGTCACCAGGACGCTGGTCACCGAGGCTCCGATGGAGCCGCCGATGGTCCGGATGTTGGCGTTCATACCGGTGGCCGCGCCGGTCTGCTCGGCGGGGACGCTGCCCACGATCAGGTTGGCCATCGAGGAGAAGGCGAGGCCGATGCCGAGGCCGAAGATGCCCGCGGCCAAGGCCACCTGCCACTGCTGGTCGTGCCAGGCGGAGAGCACCCCGCAGGCGACGGCGCCGAGCGCGGCGCCGGAGATGAGCAGCTTCTTGGCTCCGAACAGGGGCGCCAGACGGCCGCTGAGCACACCCGAGAAGAACATGGCGACCAGCATCGGCAGCATCAGCAGGCCGGCCCCCGTGACGCTCGCGCCGAAGCCGTAGCCCGCGGAGCGGGGGGTCTGGGTGAAGCCCGGGAGGAAGGACCAGATCGAGTACATGCCCGCGCCGAAGAGGAGGGCGGCGGTGTTGGTGGTCCACACGGCGGGCAGCCGCATGACACGCAGGTCGATCAGGGGGTGGCGGGAACGCGCCTCGGCCAGCAGCCACAGGGCGAAGAGCACGACGGCGGCGGCGAAGAGCCCGATCACACGGGTGGACGTCCAGCCCCAGGTGGAGGCCTGGCTCAGCGGAAGCAGCAGTGCGACCAGCCATCCCGAGAGCAGTCCCGCGCCGGCCCAGTTGACCCGCCCGGCGGCCCGGCGCGGGGACTCGGGGATGCAGCGGAGAGCGATCAGCGCGGTGGCGGCCACGACGGCGACCGGCAGCCAGAAGAGCCAGCGGTAGTCGAGCGCGGTCACGATGGGTCCGGCGGCGACCATGCCGACGCCGCCGCCGGCCGCGATCACCGCGGAGAAGTTGCTGATGCTGGAGCCGACCTCGGCGGCCGCGAACTCGTCGCGGATGATGCCGAAGGACAGGGGGAGCAGCGCTCCGCCGATGCCCTGGATCACGCGGGCGATGATCAGGACTCCGATGGTGGGGGCCAGGGCGGCGAGCAGGCAGCCCAGTACCAGTGCGACCAGCACGGCGACGAGTGTGCGCTTCTTCCCCACCAGGTCGCCGACGCGGCCGAGGATCGGCGTGAAGATCGACGCGGAGAGCAGATACGCGGTCATCACCCAGGTAGCGGTGGACTGCGAGGTGTGCAGGGCGTGCTGGATGGTGGGCAGCGCCGGCGCTATCAGCGACTGGAGCATGGAGAACACGCCACCGCCGGTCGCAAGGACCGTGAAGGTGAGGCGGGTGGAGTTCCGGGGCATGGGGAGCCTCTCGAACGGGATGCGGCGGACGTGTCGTGGCCGCGGTTGTACGAACTGGTCGACAGGGCAGGGAGCGCCGACGGCAGGGCGGACCGGCCGTCGGGGGTGGTGCGGAGCGTCGGGGGTGGTGCGGAGATGGACACGGCGTACAACCGGCCCGGCGGCCCGGCGCAGCGTCGGAGAGCCGGCGCAGGGGGGACGCCTCTTGCGGAGTGTGCGGAGTAAGGGGGCTGCGGGGGTCGCCGCAGCGGATGGCTCGACTGTTAAAGTGGAGGCATGCCTCCACTGTAGCGGAGGCTGACCTCCGGTTCAACCCGGTTCCATCAGGGAGGCAGCAGTGGCGGCCCAACCCGTCCTCGTCGGCGAGATCGTCGCGGTGCAGCGCCCGCGCCGCAAGGATGCAGCGCGCAACTTCGACGCGCTGCTGGCCGCCGCACGCGAGGCATTCGCCGAGCAGGGCGCGGAGGCGTCCCTGGAGGACATCGCCCGCCGGGCCGGGGTCGGCATCGGCACCCTCTACCGCAACTTCCCCACCCGCAGGCACCTCTTCGAGAGCGTCTACGCGGAGGAGGTGAACGCGCTCTGCCGGGTGGCGCTGGAGGTCGCCGGGCAGGAGCCGTGGTCGGCGCTGACGTCCTGGCTGGAACGCTTCGTGGAGTACACGGTGACCAAGCAGGCGATCCGCGAAGCACTGAACGGCGAGTCGGAGATCTTCCTCGCCTGCCGCACCTCCATGTACGAGGCGGGTGGCCCCCTGTTCGTGCGCGCGCAGGAGGCCGGCGAGGCCCGCAAGGACATGGACTTCGACGACCTGGTGCGGATGGTCGCGGGCATCACCGCGACCAAATTCGTGGACGACGCGCAGCGCGCCCGGGTCGTCGGTGTCGCCCTCGACGGAGTGCGCTGCCGCTGACCGGGCAGGTCGACGCCGGGGTGGGGGGCCCGTCGGGGAGGGGTGGTCTTCGGCGGGTCGGCGGCCGGCTGCTCTGCGGGAACTCCGGCTGCGCCGCCGGTTGGGCGCGTCGCCCCCGTCCGCCCGGCTGACGTGGCGGCGGAACGGACGTCCCGTCGGGCTGGCGGCTCTCCGTGGTGGGCCGTGAGGTGCCCCGGGTGCCGGACGGCAGGCGGGAGCGGCTCCGTGGTGAGGCGGCGCCGGGGGTTGCCCGGCAGGGGCCGGGGTGCGGTGCGCACCGGCGCGCAGCTGCGCTCCGGAGGCTCTGTGACACCGCCTCGGCGTCGGCAGCGGAGCAGTGCGGGCGGAGGGCTGGGGGAGGGTGACGACCTCTTCGGCGGTTGCTCCCTCGCCCCGCCTCGGGGCCGACGCGGTTCGCCATGAGCCGTACGACCCGTCGGCTCCGCTCCGCAGGTCGGGGCCTGGGTGGCGGGTGGCGCAGAGGCCCGGACCGGTCCTGAGCCGACGTGCGGTCCGGGGTGGCCCGGCCGGATGGGCGGCCAGGACGGAGGCCGAAACGGCATGGTCATGTAATTTTCACCGCCCGGCATCTACCCGCATAGACCTTGGCACGGAATCCTGGCCCGGTACCGCACACCTGCTCCGGCCCGCCGCCCCGGCGGGACGCTGAGCGCTGCCCGGACAGAGCTCCGCAGACTCTGCGGGGACCTGATCGAACAGAACTGGCGATCTGTCAGACCTGAATGCCGAGCGAGACCAGGTCACTCGACCCTTTGGTGCAAGGAGAGGACATCACATGGGGATGACCATGCGGACGCTGGTGGGCGCAACCGCCGCGGTGGCGGCGATAGCCGTGGCGACGCCCGCGCAGGCCGTCGTACCGCCGGAGCACGCCGTGATCGTGTGCCAGAGTGCGAGCTTCTACGCCAACTACGACAGCTCCTCCGGTCCGTCCGGGCTGATCCGGGTGCTGGGCTACGGCAACAAGGTCGGCCACACCCGCGGGGTCCACCCCGTCTACAACGGCTGGGCTGCCACCTTCGACTTCGGCAAGGGCGACTGGGGCTACGTCCGCATCGAGTGCCTCGGCGGCTACGACTCATGGTGACCGGACCCATGGCCGTGTCCGACCTCCACCCTCCTCGTTGAAAGGGCCGCTGATGCCTGCATTCCGTACCACCCGCACCGCCGTCGCCGTCGGGTGCGCACTGACCGCCGCAGCCCTCGCGGGGGCCGTACCCGCGCAGGCCGCGGACGGCACCGTCGGCCAGCGCGAGACGGTCTGCGCACAGGACCTGTATGTGCGTACCGACCCCGGCGGAGCGTGGATGGGCACCCTCTTCCAGGGCCAGACCTTCACGGTCGAGCGCAAGCAGGGCGGCTGGGACTACGGCTTCGCCTACGGCAACATCAACCGCCATGGCTGGGTGCAGGACGGCTGGTTCTGCTGACCCGAGCGTCCCTACCCACGCGCAGGCCCGGTGCGGCACGGACCGCGCGACGCGCTGCCGGTACCCGGTGCGGGCGGGCGGACCGGGACTGCCGGGACCTTCGCGCGGTCATGGGCCGACCCGGCTGGGAAAGCCTCTGCGCCGCGCCGTGGGCGGCAGGTGGGTGAGGGGTGGCAACGTCGCGTCACCCCCCGCCCGCACTCCGGGACTGACGTTGCGTCAGGAAGACCTACCTCCTGCCAGGGCGGGAAGTTCCGTGCCATAAGGTCACCGCGTACGGGAGCGGCCGCCACTCGCGGGCCACCCGGCAGGCAGCATCCCAACCGGCATGTTCAGGAGTGCAGCATGAGCTTCATCAAGAAGATAGTCGAGGTCACCGCGAAGGGCTTCGAGATGGGGGAGGACGCCGTCCAGGAGTATGCCGAGCACCGCCGCGCCGCCAAGCTCTTCCTCAAGCTCGGTGTCGCCGTCTACGCCGAGCAGCGCCTCAACGGCTCGCACGCGCCGGTCGAGCGCATTCTCCTCGCCCTCGACGGCCACGCGGCCGAGTACGGCGAGGTCGAACTCGACCACCTGGACGCGGCCCGCGAGGTGCTCGGCGAGGAGTTCATCGCCGAGCACAGCAACGATGCCGCCGAGGCAGCGGACGCCTCCGCGCCCGCACCCGCGGCGGCTGCACCGGAGGCGGCTCCCGTACCTGCCACGGCCGAGTAGCAGGACAGCTCGACAGGGACGGGTCGTGCGGCTCCGCCGCCGTGCGACCCGTCCGCGCACTGCTCCGGCAGACAGCCCCGGCAGGCACGAGAGCCGTCGAGGAGCGCGCCGCGCCCGTGGAGCGGACGGCGGGTGTACTCACCCGGGGCGGCCGGACGGCCGCGACCGGCGGGGGCGGACCCGGGGCCGGGCACAGCACGATCTACGGGTGGAGCGGGCGGATCGTCCTCAGCGGTCGAGCTGCCGCCTGCGGTGAGGGCGAGCCCGGCCCGTGCCGGACATGTGGGCCCGCTGAGGTCGGTGCTCAGAGCCTTGCCGATCCGTTCGAGGCGGCGGGCGGCGCTGCCGTGGTGCAGGGGGCAGGTCGGCGGTCAGGCGGCGGGAGCCGGTGGCACCGCAGGCGGCCGGCGCCTCCAGATCCTCCGCGCTGCCGCCCGGCCGGGAGATCCCGGCCGCGTCGGCGTTGTCGCGTGCGACGTCCGAGGTGTCCAGGCCGGGCCTGGGGGGATCGGCAGGCGGCCGTACCGTCCGCCCGGCTTCAGCCGGAGGATTTCCCCAAGGGCAGGCGTTCGGGCCGTAGGCTCAGCAGATGTCCGCTCCCGAAGCGGTCCCCCGGGCCGCCGCCGCTGCTCTGCAGACCCTTCTGGCCGAGCGGTACGCCTCGCCGGTCGCCGTCGACCGCTGGGAGCAACTGGAGCCCTGGGCCGTGGCCCGCGTCCGGCTCCGGAGTGCCGCCGCCCCGCACTCCGTCGTCGTCAAGTGGACACGGGCCGCCCCCGCCCGGGCCCGCACCGCCGCCTGGCGGCTGCGCAACGAGTCGGCTGCGCTGCAGTTCCTCGGTGACGACGTCGGGGGTGGCCTGGTGCCCCGGGTCATCGCGGCCGACATGGTCGCCGGGATCCTCGTTCTGGAGGACCTCGCACCCCGCGTCGCCCTGGACCGGTTGCTCCGACGCGACGGGGCGGCCGCTCACAACGGACGGCTGGCTGCGTTCGCCCGTGCCCGCGGTGAGCTGAGCGCGGTCACCGCCGGGCGGGCCGAGAGCTACTACGCCCGCCGGGCCGCGCTGGGACCGGTCGACCCGGCGGCCGACCTGGTGGACCGCTCGCCCCGTTCCGGGAGTCGGCCGTCGGACACGCCGCGGCGCTCGGGACACCCCTCGACGGCCGGGCCGCATCCGATCTTGCCTCCGCACTGGACGAGTTGCACGACCCGGGCCCGTTCCTGGTACTCAGCAACGGGGACGCGGAAGCCAACAACATCCTCCTGCACGCCTCCGGTCCGGCCGACGCCCGCCTGATCGACTTCGAGTCCGCCGGCTACACCCATGCGCTGACCGACGCCGTATGCCTGTATGTCCCCGGCCCGGCCTGGCTGGCCGTCGGCGACCCGGTCACCACCGGGCTGGCCGACCAGTACCGCAGCGCCCTGGCGCTCGGAATCCCGGAGGCGCAGGACGACCGGCGGTACGGGTCCGGCCTCGCCGCCGCCTGTATGTCCTGGGCACTGATCCGGCTGCACCGGTTCCCCCCGCTGGACACCCGCCCACCGGGCGACCCCAGCCGCCTCCAGCTCATCGCCACCCTCGAGGCCGCGGCCCACACCGCCCGGACCCGCAACGCCCTGCCCCATCTCACCGGCTGGCTCCGCCGTATCGCCGCGCTGCTGCGCCGCCGCTGGCCCGATGCGGACCAGGACTTCAGCGACCCTGCGGCATTCCCGCCGTACCTGGCCCGGCACCCCATGGGCCAGGCAGACCGTCGGCCTCGCTGAGGTCGAGGCCGGGCGCGGGTCGAGGGCCATGACCGCCCCCCCGGGGAGGGTTCCGCAGGGCTGCTCCGGGAAAGGCCCCAGCGCTGTGAAGGGGACGGTTCGACAGGGGCAAGGAGGGCCGCTTCCGTCCGTCGGGATCAGCCTTGCGGCGGGCTCCTCGTGCCGCCGGAGCCTGCGGGGGTGCTGGGTGGCGCCGGGTCCCGCACCGCCGCGAGCGGTGCGGTCGCGCCCGGACGGCCGCCGTCACGGGTGACATCGGCCCCCCGGTACCTGGGGCGTGCGGGTGGCGCGGAGCCCTCCCCGGTCTACCGGCCGACTGCGGGCCCAGGCGTGGAGGCATGCCCGGTAGCCTGTCTGATTTGTGCAACTTGTCACCATATGTCGTGAGTGGTTGAGTGCTGAGGGAGGACGGAGGCTTGAAATGACCCAGGAGTCAATCCCCTACACCACGACCAATGTGGGCATCCCCGTGGAGAGCGACGAGCACTCGCTCACCGCTGGACCGGTCGGCCCGATCCTGATGCAGGACCACTACCTGATCGAGAAGATGGCCCAGTTCAACCGGGAGCGGGTCCCCGAGCGGGTGGTGCATGCCAAGGGCGGCGGGGCGTACGGGGTCTTCGAGACGACCCAGGACGTCAGCGAGTTCACCAAGGCGGACCTCTTCCAGCCCGGCAAGCGCACCAGGATGCTCGCCCGGTTCTCGACCGTGGCGGGCGAGCAGGGCAGCCCCGACACCTGGCGCGACCCGCGCGGCTTCGCGCTGAAGTTCTACACCGAGCACGGCAACTACGACATGGTCG
Source organism: Peterkaempfera podocarpi (assembly GCF_042466665.1). Classification (GTDB taxonomy): domain Bacteria; phylum Actinomycetota; class Actinomycetes; order Streptomycetales; family Streptomycetaceae; genus Peterkaempfera; species Peterkaempfera podocarpi. The sequence goes on along the minus strand of NZ_CP162102.1, from coordinate 426,022 downwards.
GCAACAACACCCCGATCTTCTTCGTCCGCGACCCGATGAAGTTCCAGGACTTCATCCGTTCGCAGAAGCGGCGCCCCGACTCGGGTCTGCGCGACCACGACATGCAGTGGGACTTCTGGACGCTCTCCCCCGAGTCGGCGCACATGGTCACCTGGCTCATGGGCGACCGGGGCATCCCGAAGACCTGGCGGCACATGAACGGCTACAGCTCGCACACCTATATGTGGGTGAACGCCGAGGGCAAGAGGGTGTGGGTCAAGTACCACATCAAGACCGACCAGGGCATCGACCACCTCACCCAGGCCGAGGCGGACCAACTCGCCGGGTCCAACCCGGACGCGCACCGCCGAGACCTCTTCGACGCGATCAAGCGTGGCGAGCACCCGTCCTGGACGGTGTACGTCCAGGTGATGCCCTTCGACGACGCCTGGGACTACCGGTTCAACCCGTTCGACCTGACCAAGGTCTGGCCGCACGGCGACTACCCGCTCATCGAGGTCGGCCGGATGCGGCTCACCGAGAACCCCGAGGACTTCTTCGTCCACATCGAGCAGGCCGCCTTCGAACCGTCCAACCTGGTGCCCGGCATCGGCCCGTCGCCGGACAAGATGCTGCTCGGACGGCTGTTCTCCTACCCGGACACGCACCGCTACCGGATCGGACCCAACTACGCCCAGCTGCCGCCCAACCGGCCCCACAGCCCCTTGGCGTCCTACGCCAAGGACGGGCCCATGCGCTACGAGCCCGCCCGCACCGGTGCGGTCTACGCGCCCAACAGCTACGGCGGACCCGACGCCGCCACCGCGACCTGGGGTGAGCCGGCCGGCTGGGACGTCGCGGGCAAGATGATCCGTGAGGCATCCCCGCTGCACCGCGAGGACGACGACTGGGGCCAGGCGGGCACCATGGTGCGTACGGTCCTCGACGACAGCGCCCGGGACAGGCTGGTCTCCAATGTCACCGGCCACCTCGCCGACGGCGTCAGCGAGCCGGTGTTGAAGCGTGCCCTGCAGTACTGGCGCAACATCGACAAGGACCTCGGCGACCGTATCGCCGCCGCGTTCGGACAGTGAACAACCCCGGCGACGGCCGCCGCACGGACTGACGCGCTCGCCCCCTCTGGGGGCCGCGCACCTCCGGAGGCGGCCGTCGCCCTGCCATGCGCGCGTGGGTGCGGTGCCTGTACGTCTGCGGGTACGGCGGCAGGCGGCCACCGAAGGGCGGCGGCTCCGCCGGGATGCGCCGGTGAGCGGCCGCCGGACTTCGGGCCTCCGGGCGGCAGGCGGGACTGGGGCCGGGAATGCGGACCATTGGTTCAATGTTCAACCAGTCGTTCCGATCCGGCTGTCCGAGGAGGATGCCATGCCCGCCGTGACCGTGGAGAACACACTCCGTCTGCCGCGCATCCCGGAGCCCGACCTGCAGGCCGCTGCGCAGCGCGCCGTGCGGTCGGTCGGCACCGCGCCCCAGGGATTCGAGGGGGAGGGGTTCCCGGTCTTCCGCGCCTTCGCGGGCGTCTCGCTGCGCGACCTCGACCCCTTCGTCCACATGGACCAGATGGGCGAGGTCGAGTACGCGCCGGGTGAGCCGAAGGGGACCGCCTGGCACCCGCACCGCGGCTTCGAGACCGTCACCTACATGATCGACGGTCGTATGGAGCACCAGGACTCGCACGGCGGCGGAGGACTGATCACCGACGGAGGGACACAGTGGATGACCGCCGGCAGCGGAATCCTGCACATCGAGACGCCACCCGAGGCGCTGGTCATGTCCGGCGGTCTGTTCCACGGCGTCCAGCTGTGGGTGAACCTGCCCCGCGCCCACAAGTGGAACGCGCCGCAGTACCAGAGCATCGAAGGGCCCCAGGCGGCACTGCTGTCCTCGCCCGACGGCGGAGCGCTGGTGCGCGTCATCGCAGGGGACATCGCAGGGCACCAGGGGCCGGGCAGCACCTTCACGCCGATCACCCTGATCCATGCGACGCTGAGTCCCGGTGCCCGCCTCGTCCTGCCCTGGCGTCCCGACTTCAACGCGCTGGTGTACTCGCTGTCCGGGCGCGGCACGGTCGGCCCGGCCCTGCATCCCCTGGACCCGCACCAGCTCGCCGTACTCGGGCCGGGCGGGGCGCTGACGGTGACTGCCACCGACCGTCCGGACACCCGGACGCCCGACCTGGACGTGCTGGTGCTCGGCGGCCTGCCGATCCGTGAACCCGTCGCCCACTTCGGACCGTTCGTGATGAACACCAAGGCCGAGATCATCCAGGCGGTCGAGGACTTCGAGCACGGCAGGCTCGGCGTCGTCCCCGCCGGCCGTATGCCCCACACAACCCCGGGAGAGGAGCTCGTATGACCACCAACGCGTACGTCGAGGAGAGCGCGGCGGAGCGCTGGGAGCGCGCCGGACTGTTCTTCGAGGCGAAGGAGTACGCCGAGGCCGCCCGGCTGCTCGGCGATGTCGTCTCGGAGTTCCCCGGGCAGCTCGCCCCCCGGCTGCTGCTGGCCCGTGCCTACTACCACTCGGCCCAACTGCGCCGCGCTGAGGAGCAGTTGCGCGAGGTGATCGCCCGCGACCCGGTCGAGCAGTACGCCCACCTGATGCTCGGGCGGACCCTGCAGCGCCAGGGGCGTGCCGAGGAGGCGGCACCATGGCTGCGCATGGCGGCCGCGCTGGGCGGCGAGCCGGAGGCCGTGCGCTGACGGCGAGGGCGCGGCGCCGCCGCGGCGAACGGCTCGACCGGCTGCGGCTTGCGAGTTGGGGAAGCCGGGGGAGTGCTGCGGTCGGGGTCCTTCGGGGAGATCCGAGGGCCTCGACCGTGCCGGCGGGCAGGAGCTGTTCTTCCTGGCCGGCCGTCCCCCTCCGTGGCCGGCGCGGGCGGCAGGTCCCGGCCGTCGAGCGGGACCCGCCGCCGGATGCACCGTTCAGCGGCGGCCGGTCACTGCTCGGGGATCCGCCGCACGGGGTGCCTGCTGATGACGGAGAGCTGGTTGAACGCATTGATGGTGATCGCCACCCACACCACCGCCGAGATCTCGTCGTCGGTCAGGAGCCGCCTGGCTGCGTCATAGGCGGCCTCCTGGGCGGTGGTGTCCGACGGCTTGACGGTGGCCTCCGCCAGGGCGAGCATCACCCGCTCCCGTGCGGTGAACAGGTCGGTGTTGCGCCAGCCGGCCAGCACGCCCAGACGCTGTACGGTCTGGCCGGCGTGCAGCGCGGCCTTGGTGTGGACATCGAGGCAGTAGGCGCAGCCGTTGATCTGCGACACACGCACATTGACCAGTTCCACGAGCGCCCGGTCCAGTCCGGCGTCGGCCGCGACCGCACGGACCGCCTCGGAGGTCTGGATCAGGGAGTGGTAGGCGCGGGGGCTCTGCTTGTCGACGAAGACCCGCCGACTCACCGGTGCCTCTGTCACATCACTCACCCGGACTCCTCTGCTCGGCCGCCGGCCGATGTGTGGTGTAGCTCCTGGATCCTTGGCCTATCATTGCCATATATTCGTTGAATATAAAACCTTTTGCATGGTGAAAGGCGTCACAGAATGAGCAGCACCGAGGCAGGGTGGGTCGAGTCGCAGCGCAGCGCCGCACCGAGCGGGACGCCGGTGCCGGAGGAGCAGCATGTGGAGGTGCTTCCCGCACGGGACGTACCCCTGGGCGGCCCTCGCGCGATCACGGTGCGGCGCACACTGCCCCAGCGGACCAGGAGCCTGATCGGCGCCTGGTGTTTCGCCGACCACTACGGGCCGCAGGACGTCGCCACCACAGGTGGAATGGACGTCGCCCCCCACCCCCACACCGGGCTGCAGACCGTGAGCTGGCTGTTCAGCGGAGAGATCGAGCACCGCGACAGCATCGGCAGCCACGCCATGGTCCGTCCCGGTGAGCTCAACCTCATGACCAGCGGGCGCGGCATCGCCCACTCCGAGGTCTCCACCGCCCGGACCACGGTCCTGCACGGCGTGCAGCTCTGGGTGGCACTGCCCGACCAGCACCGCCGGACGGCACCGGCCTTCCAGCACTACGCCCCGCGCCCGGTCCTGATCGACGGAGGCGAAGCCAGGGTCTTCCTCGGAACGCTGGCGGGCGACACCTCACCCGTACCTACCTTCACACCCCTGCTCGGCGCCGAACTCACCCTCGCGCCCGGCGCGACGACCAGCCTCGCCATCGACCCCGGCTTCGAGCACGGCCTGCTCGTCGACAGCGGGGAGGTGCTGATGGCGGGGACACTGCTGCGCCCGGCCGAGCTCGGCTACCTCGCACCCGGCGGCGACACGCTGACCCTGACGAACACCACGGACTCCACTGCCCGACTGGTCCTGCTCGGTGGGACACCGTTCGAGGAGCAGATCGTGATGTGGTGGAACTTCATCGGCTCATCCGGTGAGGAGATCGCGCAGGCGCGCCACGACTGGGAGAACGGCACCCGCTTCGGCGAGGTGCACGGCTACGACGGCGCTGCACTGCGGGCGCCGGAGATGCCCAAGACGCCCTTGAAGCCTCGTGGTCGGGTGCACTGACCTGCGGGAATGTGCTGGGTCGAGTCGGTGGAGCTCGCGCTTGGCAGCCCGGGTGGGGCTCGGTGCTTGCAGGCGGGAGCCGGCCGGCCGTTCACCAGCCCTCCCGGGACCCTCGAGTGCCCTGCCTCGCATCGGGGCGAGTCCCAAGGGTGTACGCGTGTGACAGGGTCTCGTCGGATCGATGCTGACCTCTTGCTGACCTTTCTGACGGCCTGTCATATATTTCAGACGCCCCGGCGGAGCTCTGGACTACGCTTGTGCCCTGCATGTTGACGGACTGGCCCTGCGGTCCGAATTGCGTCCGGGTGTCAGGCGACGGGCGTTCAGACATCTCCGGGCGGAATTCCCCTTTCCCGACGGCTTGAAGTAGCTTCCACTCGGGTCTGCCCACCTCTACACGCCACTGTTGGCCCGTAAGCCCCTCGTCGCCGCCGTCACCCTCACCGGGCGGCTGTGCCGATCCGACTTCGGGCAACTCAGCTGCGTCGCCGACGCGCGGGATCGCGCCGCGGCGCGGAAGTGCACTCCTGCGCCGCGGCGGTCGAAGTGGGCATTCGGGTCCCTCTCGGGGCATCGCCGCTGCCGGTGGGGCTGTCCCGGGTGTTCGCCCCACCGCCTTGCCTATGTCGTGGGCGACATAGGCAAGGCGGTGGCCGGCGGACAGCTACGTCGAGGGTCACGGATGGGTGAGGAACGCGTCCACGATCATGTAGCTGCCGCTGCTCATGGTGCCGGTGATGGTGTGCACGCCGGATTGAAGACCGGAGATGGAGACGACGGTCTTCTGGTACACCCGCGACGGGCTGACGAAACTGACCGTCTTGTAGGCCACTCCGTCGATCGCCAGAGCGACATCTCCCTCGTCCGTGTTGGTCTCGGAGATGATGTCGAGGCCGGTACCGTTGAAGGTGAGGCTCCAGGAGTCGCCGACATTCTGGGTGGCCCAGATGTCGTTGAGGAAGGACTGGCTTCCACCGGTGGCGCTACCGCGCCAGATCCAGCCGGTGTTGGGGGCGCCGGTGTTGGTGTAGACCACGCCGGAGGTGTCGTTCAGCTGCTCCGGCTGGTCCGTCTTGGTCAGTTCGACGGTGACGTTGCTCTGCCCGCGTCGCACTGTCAGGGTGATCGGATCGCCCGGCGCCAGCTTGTTGTAGGGCTGCCAGAACGTGTTGCGGTCGTCGGTGACCGCGGTGCCGTCGATGGCCGTGATGTCGTCGCCGGTCTGCAGGCCGCTCTGGGCGGCGTAGGAGCCGGCGGGAACGCTTGCCAGGTAGAGCCCGTAGTCGTTCGTGAGCCCGAGTGAGGACTGCACGGCGAGCGAGGGGATGTTGGTGGCCGTGGCTCCCATCAGCATCTCCGGCTGTGTGGTCAGGCTGGCCGGGGGCGGGGTCCCGCCGCCGGAACCGGGTCCGTACGACAGGGCGGCCTTGGGCGGCAGTGGTGCACCCGATGCGCCGAAACCGGTCATCGCGATGTTCGTGTAGCCGAGGCCGAGCGCGGCGAGTCGTCGGCCACGGTGAAGTCGTAGGTGGCCGTCGGATCGGCGGCCTTGAACTTCGGGTCGACGACGAGGGAATGCACGTCCATGCCGTCCTGCACCCAGGATGACTGGGTGTTGACGGTCGTGCCGTCCGAGGACAGCTTCTGATTGCCGTGGCCGTCCGGGTTGACGTTGATCGGGTACCCGCCGTTCCAGAACACGTTGTCGTCGACCGTGTACTTGGCGGTCACGGGATTGTTCAGGACGTTGTTGTAGGCCTGGTCGCCGAGCGTGATGTTGTGCTTGATGACATCGCCGTCGTCGCTGTGACTGACCTGTTCGAAGATGCTCCCGTTGACGAGCAGGTTGTTCTGCACGGTTCGGTCGTAGCCGTCGCGGAGCTTGATTCCACCCTTGAGGATCAGGTTGTCCTGCAGCGTGAAGTTCGAGGAGCCGTCGTCCAGGTCGATGGCCCAGTCGCCGTCGTGCCAGAACCGGTTGTGCTCGATCGTGATGGGCTCGACAACGTCGAGTTTCACCAGATCCTTGGCCTGGCTGTCGGTCAGTTGGGAACCGGTGGCGCCTTCGAACGAGGTTCCTGCCGCGAGGGTGTTGTTGCCGGAACTTGCCCAGAACCGAGAGCGGCCCCAGACGTTGATCGATCCGTTGTCGCCGGTGTGCTGGACGCAGTTGAAGAGGTCGTTGTTCTTGATGACATGGCCGCTCCAGGTGCCGTCCTCGATGTTGAGGCAGGCGCGTGGGCTCCCGTCGATGGTGTTTCCGTCGACGGTGACGTCCTTGCTCGTGGAGATGTTCACGCCGGACGACTGCTGCTCGAAGCGACCCATGTTCTCCATGAGGTTGTTCTTCACGGAGATGTCACGCGGGTAGTTCTCGCTCTTCGGCCCCGTGCCGGTGTCATCGACGGGGACCGTGTCGTAGTAGTTGTCCGAGTAGTCGCGCACCGCGTCAGGAGAGCCGACGATCTGCACGTCGGTGGCGCCGTCGGACTCGAACGTGTTGTTGCTGATCACGTTGCCGTCGTTGTAACCGTCGATGAACACGCCGTTGCCGCCGAGCTGGTCGAAGAACGAGTTGGTCACCGTGATGCCGGTGGCGTTCTTCATGGACATGGCGCCCTTGCGCACGACCGCCCAGTCACCCTTGGCGTCGTTCTCGAAGGTGCTGTCGAACAGCGTCCGGTGTGTGCCGGTGAAGTGGAGCCCGTCGAAGGTGATGTCGTGCACCGGGTTTTTGGCGGAGTCGCCGGTCAGCGTGATCAACTGGTCCTGTTCCGCGGTCTCCACGGTTGCCGTGGACAGGTCCGTGCCGGCCTGCGGGTAGTACAGCAACTGGCCGCTCTTGCCGTCGTAGTACCACTCGCCGGGCGCGTCCAGTTCCTCCTTGACGTTCTCGACCATGACCGGGCCCACTCTGCCGGGTCCGTTGCCGAGGCTCAGTCCGCAGTCCTGGCCGCGGTTGCTGTCCCCGACGTAGTGCAGATCAAGGGCGTTGTTTGTGCGTCCGCCGGCGGTGAACGAGACACTGCCCCAGTCGCCGCAGTGCATCGCGCGCACCAGCGCGGTCGACGGGTCCGCCCACTTGGCCGACTCCTGGTTGAGGTCCGCGAGCGTGGTCGCCCCTTCCAGGCGGGGAGCCGTGGGGTCATCGTTCGGATAGCGCGCAAGTATCTGGCGCTGCCCGTTCACGGAGAGGCCGTCGAAAGTCAGGCCGGCCGGAACAGTCGCCGCCATGACCTTGCTCCCGGTGGCGACGGGCTGCCAGTCCGGATGCAGCAGGCGGCCTCCGCTGATCGTCACCTCCGCCCCGGGGGCTGCGGTCCAGGTCACGGTGTGGCCGCCCTGGCCGGAATCCTGCGGGCCGAACTGCAGGGGCGCAGCGAGCCGGTAGGTGCCGGCGGAGAGTTCGACGACGACGTTCTTGACCTTGCCCTCGCCGGTGGCGAGCACGTGACGTTCGCGCTGTTGAGCGTCGATCAGTGAGCACGGCCGGGGGCGGCTGCAAGCCGGGCCCGTGCCGTTCGGCGCCGCATAGAGGATCTTCGGCGGCGGGCTCGCGGACGCGATGGCCGGCATCACGATCCCGGTGGCGAGCACCGCGACCGTGACGAGAGTTGTTGCCCACGCGGGCCTGAACATCGAGTTCCTCCCCAGCACTTGAATGAACACCCTGGTGTGATACATCCGATGTATATAGCGTCTCGGATCTCTCGCGTCCATCACTCGATCAGAATTTACTCGACCTACCTCGAGGTGTGACGCCTCGAGGCTGCACCGGGATGACCGGCTCGCACGAAAACATCCGATGTATGCTTCCGAGGCGTCGCAAGCCGAGGCAAGGGCCGCACAGATGCTGCACCAGCAGCAGGGCCATCAACCAAACCCTCCGACCAACCATCGGCCTGGCATGACCTCGGCGTCGGCCCGCTGTTGCTGCTGGTCATCAGATGTCCTCAGACGATGTTCGGGGCAGACGCCAGCGGGCAGGAGCAGGGCGGGGGCGGTGCGGTCGGAGGGTCGGAGTGGGCATCAGGGTGGGCCAGAGGCCATTCCCACAGCTCCACCGGGTCGTCCGATTCCTGCTCGGTGCCGTACCAGCACCAGCCGTGCAGCCGGTCGGTACCGGGGATCCAGACGACGCGGTGCACCGTGTCCCCGGCGGGCCACGCGGCCACCGGTGTCGATGTGGGCGCTCAGCTCCGGCGTGCCCCTGGGCTCGGAGGCGACGACCTGCTCCAGCGTGTCGAGGGCGACGATGTCCTGACGGACGACAGCGCGGTTGCTCTCCTGCAGGAATTTGCTGACCTGCTGGTCGTCGAAGGTGAAGTCGCACGCCACGCCCCAGAAGTCATGAGTGGAGTGCTCCGCTCGGGGGTGATGGCGTAGACGACCTCGACGTGCAAGACGTCCGGCTCAGTGCCGTCGGCCTGCGGTCCTGGGGCGCCGACGGGGCGCCTGTGCTCATAGCGGTAGCTGCCAGACCACGGGGAGCGGGGCGTCGGCTCCACCGGTGGAGTAGTCGTGCGCGACTTCCAGCAGGTCGGCCATCCGGGCCTGCCAGGCGGCGTTGACGGGCAGTTTGCCGAGCTCGGCGATGAGGGCGGCGTAGTCCTCGATCTCCAGGAGGTGGAAGAGCTCGGTGCCGCTCACCGATCGGTGGATCCAGTCTCACACCATGTTGCCTCCAGGGGCTCCGAGGGGTGGAAGGATCGCGGGCATGGCCAACAGTGCGCTTCTCGTGATGGACGTCCAGTGGGACGTCGTGGACATCGCCGACGACGGTTCCGGCTATCTTCCGCGGCTGCGGCGCGCGATCGATGGTGCGCGGGCAGCGTCGATTCCCGTGATCTACGTGGTCATGCGCCTGCCGGCGGGTGATTCGCAGGCCAGTGCCCGCAGCAAGGTGATCGCCAACGTGGTGCGGGCGGGACTGTTCGCCGAGGGTGCTCCCGGTACGGAGATCCACCCCGAGGTCGCGCCTGAGCCGGGCGACGTCGTGGTGACCAAGCGGAGGGCGAGCGCCTTCTCGGGCAGCGACCTGGACCTGGTGCTCAGGGCCCGCGACATCGACAGCCTCGTGCTCGCCGGCATCGCCACCAGCGCCGTGGTGCTGTCCACCGCGTGCCGCGCCATCGACCTGGACCTCGGCCTCACCGTCCTGGCGGATGCCTGCCTCGACACCGATCCCGAACTGCACCGGGTCGTCACCGAGAACCTGTTCCCGTTGTGGGGCGACGTCCTCACGGTCGAGGAGTGGCTCGACGCGATCGCGCCGAGGTAGCTTCCGGCTGCGCCCCGCGCGCGGGGTGAGCACTATGCCGCGGTGAGCCCGGTGAGCCTGGTGAGCCCGGTGACCCGGTGACCCGGTGACCCGGTGAGGAGATCCTGGGCTGCGTCGAAGGTGATGGCGCCGTCCAGCGGGCGAGTAAGTGCGGGGCCAGACGATCAATCCGCGCCGAGCCCGGGCGATCATGACGATGCTGGAGGTGAACCGCATTCCGGTGGCGACAACCCGGCCGTGGAGCCGGTATTCGGTGACGACGACTTCCGGGTTGGTGGTCTCCCTGCACGCGTCCGACGAGGATTCCGGCACCCCCGCACGAAGGTCAACTGCCCCGCCGGTGCGGCAAATCCAAGCCGCCCCGGCGTCGGACGACCACCAGTCCGCAAGAACGCGCGCCTGACCCGACGCCACGACGAACGTGGCGGGGCAGGCAGCCCGGGGCGCCGGGTGCGTCATATTGCCGGCTCTGCCCAGAGGTCGGGCGGGACGATGCCGACGGAGCGGCCGTAGGGGTCCAGAAGGCGCCCCATGAGCTTGTCCTGGCGCAGGGCGATGACGCGGTCGACGATGTCGAGGCTCGGGTGAGCGGTCGCAAGCTGGGTCTCCAGGCGCAGAACGTCGCTGACGGAGTGCAGACTGGCCTGGACGATGAGGTTGTGGGGGCCGCTGACGGCGGCGCAGTTGCGCGTTTCGGGCAGGCGAACGAGGGCGTGGCCGATCTCGGGGAGGTCGGCGGGCGGGACTCTGGCCCAGAGGGTGACCGAGACGGGCCAGCCACCAAGGGGACGGGCGAAGTCGCAGCGGAACCGCAGGAGGCCGCGTCGGGTGAGATGTTCGGTGCGGCGTTTGGCGGCGTTGAGACTGACGCCGAGGCCGTCGGCCAGGGCCTGGTAGGAGGCGCGGCCGTCGTGGGCGAGCCGGGTGATGAGGGCGCGGTCGAAGGGGCTGATGTCGCCCGGGGCGACAGGGGTTGGGGCCGGGGGCGGGCCGGTCAGCTGGGCGCGCTGGTCGGGCGCCAGGGCGGCGATGCGCCACCGCCCGCCCTCGGTGAACATGTGGGTGACAATCCGGGCTTCCACGGTGGTGATGCCGGGAAGGTGCGGGAGCAGGTCCAGGGTGTAGCGGGAGAGGGCCGGCAGATCACGGGTGGCCACGATGGCAAGGATGTCGTGGCCGGCGGCCGCACGCTCGATCGTGAGTATGTGGGGGTGGGCGCTCAGTGCCCGGGCGACCCCGCTGGTGGCGCCCGGAGCGCAGTCGATCACGACGAAGGCCACGCAGACCTGCTCGAACAGGCGCGGGCCGGGTGAGAACCCCACCCAGGCGGCGCCCTGGTCGGCCAGCCGTCCGAAGCGGCGGGCGACGGTGACCGGGTCGACCTCCAGGGCGCGCCCGAGCTCGGTCCATGAGGCCCGCGGCTGCATCTGCAGCGCATTGATCAGTGCCAGGTCGTCCTCTGTGAGCAGTGCCGGTGCAGCATCCTGCATCGTCCTGCCCTGAGAGGCAGAATCCTGCGTTTGGCGGCTTTCACTCGTCACTCTCCCATTGTGGACTTCAGGAGCCCGCACCTGGCGAGCGTGAAGGAGGACCGGACCATGGCGTACGGCGACTATCAGGACGAGATCTACCTGGACGGGCTGCGCGGAGTGGTGCCGCGCTTCCCGATGACCTACGACGAGCTGGAGCCGCTGGCTCAGGCCGCGATGCCTGCCTCGGTGCGCTCCTATGTCATGGGCGGCGCCGGCGACGAGCGCACCCAACGGGCCAACGTCACCGCGTTCCACCGCTGGGGCCTGGTGCCGCGCATGATGGTGGGGGCCACGGAGCGGGATCTCTCCGTCGACCTGTTCGGACTGCGCCTCCCCTCGCCGCTGTTCATGGCCCCGGTCGGGGTGATCGGGCTGTGCGCCCAGGACGGCCACGGCGATCTCGCCACCGCGCGCGCCGCCGCCCGCACCGGCGTGCCCATGATCGCCTCCACCCTGACCGTCGATCCGCTGGAGCAGGTCGCCGCCGAGTTCGGTGACACACCGGGCTTCTTCCAGCTCTACACGCCCACCGACCGCGAGCTGGCCGAGAGCCTGGTCCACCGTGCCGAAAGGGCCGGGTTCAAGGGCATCGTGGTCACCCTGGACACCTGGATCACCGGCTGGCGCCCCCGCGACCTCGCCATCAGCAACTTCCCCCAGCTTCGCGGGAACTGCCTCACCAACTACACCAGCGACCCCGTCTTCCGCGCCCGCCTTGCCCGCAGCCCGGAGGACGACCCGGCAGCCGCGGTCGCCGAGTGGGTGCGGATCTTCGGCAACCCGCTCACCTGGGACGACCTGCCCTGGCTGCGCTCGATCACCGACCTGCCGCTGATCCTCAAGGGCATCTGCCACCCCGACGACGTCCGCCGCGCCAAGGACGCCGGCGTGGACGGAATCCACTGCTCCAACCACGGCGGCCGCCAGGCCAACGGCGGCCTGCCCGCTCTCGACGCCCTGCCGGGCGTGGTCCAGGCCGCCGACGGCACACCCGTCCTCTTCGACTCCGGTGTCCGCACAGGAGCCGACATCATCAAGGCCATCGCCCTGGGCGCCACTGCCGTCGGCGTCGGACGCCCCTACGCGTACGGCCTCGCCTATGGCGGCGAGGCCGGCGTCGTCCACGTGCTGCGGTCCCTGCTCGCCGAAGCAGACCTGATCATGGCTGTCGACGGCTACCCCGCCCTCGCCGACCTCACCCCGGACGCCCTCCGCCACCTCACCTGACAGCCGTCGACCAGCCGGGGCGGACGCGTCGGCGGTGCCTCGTCCACCGAGTGGTCGGCCATGCTCCACCTCCTCAGCGACCTGGGCCCAGCCCTCCGAGCAGGCCTGTCACCAAACAGTGTGTATGTCACGACAGGTACCTATGTGTGCAGCAGGATCGGACTGGCGCACGCTTCCGGCACCTCACGACGCCGAAGACGGCATTCGACACCGCACAGAACAGCGCGCACCCCCCGGCCGGACCAGTTGAACCAGAAACCCAGCCCCAGCAAGGAAGTCGACGGCAACCATGACGGAGAAGCCCACCGTCCGCAGCATCACCTACAACCTGCTGCGCACCCTCAGACTCAGCACGGTCTTCGGCAATCCCGGTTCCACCGAGCAGCCCTTCCTGCAGGACTTCCCGGAGGACTTCACCTACGTCCTGGCGCTGCAGGAGGCGTCCGCCATCGCGATGGCCGACACCTTCGCCCAGGTGACCGGCCGCCCCGCACTGGTCAACCTGCACTCCTCGGCCGGGATGGGCAACGCCGTGGGCAACCTGGTGGCGGCCTACCACGCAACACACCACTGATCATCACCTCCGGCCAGCAGCACCGAGAACTGGTGATCGGCGACCCGTACCTCGGCAACCGCGAGGCCATCACGCTGCCCAGGCCATGGGTGAAGTGGTCCTACGAGCCGGCCCGCGCCGAGGACGTCCCGGAGGCCTTCATGCGGGCCTACGCGGAGGCGTTGCAGCCGCCGACGGGCCCGGTCTACCTGTCGATCCCGATGGACGACTGGAAGCGTCCCCTGTCCGACTTCACCCGGGTGCGGACGGTCAGCGACCGCGTCGCCCCTGACACCGGACGGCTGCGCACGTTCGCCGATCGCATCTCGGCCAGCCGTCGTCCCGCGCTGGTCTTCGGTCCCGAGGTGGATCGCGCCGGTGGCTGGGACGTGGCCGTCGCGCTGGCGGAGAAGCTGCGCGCGGCCGTCTACGGCGCCCCTCTGCTGGACCGCGCCTCCTTCCCCGAGGACCACCCCCTCTTCGGCGGCCCGCTCGGAATGTCGGTGAAGACCATCGGCGACCGGCTGACCGGACACGACCTCGTGATCGTGATCGGCGCCGAGGTGTTCCGCTACTACCCCTACGTGCCCGGGCCGTACCTGCCGGAGGGCACGGAGCTGCTGCAGATCACCGGCAATCCGGGTGTTGCCGCGGCGGCCCGTGTGGGTGACAGCCTCCTGGGCGATCCGAGGACGGCGATCGAGCTGCTCCTGGACATGGTCGCCGAGGGATCGGCGCGGACCGCTCCGGAACCGATGCCGCGGCCCCGTGAGCTCCCCCAGGCGCCGAACACCCCGCTCACCCCGCCGGAGGTGTACGCCGCTCTGAGCAGGGTCAGGCCGGCCGACGCGGTCATCGTCAACGAGTCGACCTCCACGATGGCGCAGCAGATCGAGTGGCTCCCCACCATCCGGACCGGATCGTTCTTCGCCACGGCCAGCGGCGGCATCGGCTGGGGCACCCCGGCCGCCGTGGGCGTCGCGCTGGGTGACCGGGACAGGGGCATCGCACGACCGGTGGTCGGTCTGATCGGCGACGGCTCCTTCCAGTACTCCGTGCAGGCCCTCTACACGGCCGCCCAGCAGAACCTCCCGATCGTCTACGTGGTCATGCGCAACCAGGAGTACTCCATCCTCAAGTCGTTCGCAGTCCTGGAGGAGACCCCGGGCGTGCCCGGACTCGACCTGCCCGGGCTCGACATCGCCTCCGTCGCCCGCGGCTTCGGATGCCGCGCGGTCGACGTGGAGACCACCGAGGAACTGGAGCGGGAGTTCAGGACGGCCCTGACCGCCGGCACCACCACCGTCATCGTGGTCGCCACGCAGCCCCAGAAGGCGATGCTGTAGGCCACTTGGCTCGCACGATCGAAGAAGAAGCAGCGGAGAGAGGACAACAATCATGGACTTCGGACTGAGGGACCGGGTGTACATAGTCACCGGCGGCACCCGCGGGCTGGGCAGGGCCACGGCACGCGAACTGGTGGCCGACGGGGCGAGGGTGGTCGTCAGCGGCCGCGACGAGAGGTCGGTCGCCGCCGCTGAGGCAGAACTCGGCGGCCCGGGGCGGGCGATCGGCGTCGTGGCCGACAACGCCGACCCCGACACACCGGACCGCCTGATCGTCGCCGCCCGCGATACCTTCAACCGCCTGGACGGAGTACTCATCAGCGTCGGCGGGCCCCCGGCAGGCACGTCGGACACCATCGACGACGACCAGTGGCGTACCGCCTTCGAGTCGGTCTTCCTCGGCGCGGTACGGCTCTCCCGTGCCGTCGCCGCCGAGCTGGGCGAGGGAGGTGTCATCGGCTTCGTCCTCTCCAGCTCCGTGTACGAGCCCATTCCCGGCCTCGCGATCTCCAACGCCCTGCGGCCGGGCCTGGCTGGTTACGCGAAGAACCTCGCCAACGAGCTGGGCCCCAGAGGCATCCGCGTCGTGGGTCTCGCACCCGCCCACATCGAGACCGACCGAGCACGCGAACTCGAGGCACGGCACGGTGACGCCGACGCCGCCCGCGAGCGCGCCACCGCCGGGGTCCCCCTGCGCCGCTACGGCACCCCGGACGAGTTCGGCCGCAGCGCGGCCTTCCTGCTCTCGCCCGCAGCGTCCTACCTCACGGGTGTGATGCTGTCGATCGACGGCGGCGTGCGCAAAGGCTTTTAGCCAGTGGTCCAGCGGCACTTCTGCTGGGGTCCACGGGCGAACCGACGACTCCGCGGCCAGGCTTCGCCGAGCGCCGTTCCTGCGACTTGCCGGCCACGACCCGGCCACGCGCCGGATATGCTGTGGCCTCGGTTCGGGGGAGCGAGAGGGCAGCCGTGATCAGTGGCGACGACGCCGTCCATGAGCTGTCGTTGCCCCCGGGTCTGGGTGCAGTCATCGATCTGGCGCCGGTGCACGACGGCGACCGGCCGGTATGGCTGGCGCTGAGCGAGGACGGCACCATCAGTCGATGGGATGTGGCAGCAGGCGGCTGCAAGCCTGTCGGGATCACCACCGTTGCGCCGGAAACCGATCGCGAGCCATGGAATGGCCATGTGCTGCGCAGGCGTCTCCATGCCTCCCAGGACGGCATGTTTGCCGCGGTGGTCAATGACTACGGCCGCTTTGGGGAGGTCGTTGACCTGCAGACCGGCCGGGTCACGCTGGGCTTGGACAACCAAGGTGGCCACGAAGAGACTGTGCCGTTCTCGCTGGCGTTCACCCGAAGCCGTGGGCGTTGCGTCGTGATCCACCGCACAGCCTGGAACCGACTGGATGTGTCGGATCCGCGAACCGGGGTCCTGCTGACCGAGCGGGCTCCCGTCGCCGCCGTGGCAGAGGGGGCCTTGCCGGAGCACCACCTCGACTACTTCCACGGCGCACTGTACGTCAGCCCTGACGGACAGCGGATCCTGGATGACGGCTGGATATGGCACCCGGTCGGGTTCCCCTCGGTGTGGGATGTGGATCCGTGGACCGGGGGCAACTCATGGGAGTCCGAGGACGGGCCGAGCCGGATTGAGGTGTGCGGCCGGGAGTACTACTGGAACCACGCCATGACCTGGATCGACTCAGTCCGCGTCGCCATCGAAGGTCTCGGTGACGACGACGACGGCATGCAGCCGGGGGCACGGATCTTCGACACCGGCCGAACCGAACAGGGAGACCTCTGGCGGACGCCGACGGCCGTAGAACTCCTCGCGTTCGAGGGTCCGACCGGACGCTTCTTCAGCGATGGCACCCGTCTGTTCAGTTGCGACGATGGGGGCCTGTCGATATGGGATCCCGTCGACGGAACCCGTCTGGGCGTCGTTTCCGGATTCTCCGCCACACACCATCACCCAGGTGCAGGGCAGTTCTTGCAGCTCGTCGACGGCGCGGTACGCCTGTGGGCCGGCTGACACCGCCGGTCGGCACGGCGGCGAAGGTTTCACCCGCAGTGTTGACGCCAACCAGGTACGAGACTGTCGCGGCCAGCTCCGCTGGACGTCAGCGACAGTTGCCTCCGGCGGGCTGCCGTGACTCCTCGTGCAGGCGGCAGGAGCGCGAAGGCCCACCTGTCGGAATCGCTGCACGCGCCAGAGCATCTCAGCGGCTTCTTGCCGGACCTCGACGAGTCGTTGGACGACCGCTTCGTGCTGCTGCCGTGTCCCTCCTACCCGGGAGAGCCCACAGAGTGGGGGCGCTGGTTCGCCGGACTGGATGTGATCCTTCGGGAGGAGGGCGGGGAGTGCCTCTCGGTTCGCGCGCGCAGCGAGGAGGCACTGAATCAGATCCGCGACACGCTGCGTTTCACATCGCCGCAGCCTGCCTCGACCGCATGTCCGTCGTCCGCGCCTCACGGCAGGTCGCCGCTGTCCATAGCGTGCTCGGGCACCCCGTGTCCCGCGCTCTGCCCCGTTGACACCGAAACGAGCAAGGGAAAGCCGTTGACCCGGGGCGCGGCCCGCCGCAGTGGCTACAGTCACCAGTCATGCAGTGCATTGCCATCGTCGGGTGCGGCGGCTCCGGAAAGTCAGTCCTTGCCCGCGCACTTGCTGAGCGGACGCGCCTTCCGGTCACACACCTGGACTGTGTCCACTACGACGCCGACTGGAACCCGCTGCCGAAGGACCAGTTCGCGGCCATCCAGCACGACCTGGTCCAGCAGCCCGGATGGATCATCGATGGCAACTACGCCTCGACGCTGCCGATCCGTCTCGCCGTCGCCGACACCGTGATCTTCCTCGACCTGTCGGCTGCGACGTGCCTGTGGGGAGTGCTCAAGCGCCGTATGCGCTACCGCGGCGGCCAGCACCAGGACGCGGGCGTGTTCGACCGGATCAACTGGTCGTTTGTGAAGTACATCCTCGGCTACCGTCGCGGCATGCGGCCGCGGGTCATGGACCTCATCGAGGAGTACGCGCCCAAGGCGAACGTGGTGATCCTCCGCAGCAGGCGCCAGACGCGCCGCTACCTGGCAACAGAGGCCGCCACCGACTGACCTCCGGAAGGCCCGATGGTCGGCCCTGAGGTCTTCGCCAAGCCCTACGCCACCCCGGACGCCGCGCCCCCCACCGCCGTCGCCACCGGGCGTGCACCAATGAGCCCCACCGCAACGGCACGCCCGTCCTCCCGGCCTTCATCGACGGACGCCCGCGGCGCATCTTCGAACTGCTGGCCGACGGCCGTGTTCGCGGCTCGACGTTCACTGCGGCCGAGGCGGCGCGAGAGTTGACCCGCGCGCACCGGATACCGGCCGCGTTCTACAAGGACGCCAACCCGAGGAACCTCCTCATCACGCGGGCCGGCGCCCGGAGCCCGCTGGATCCCTGAAGGGGAGGAGGAGGCTGCTTCCTCCACAGGCGAGCGCGGTACGGTGTGCCTCGTGGCATTCGGATCATGTTCAGCTTGTGGCACGCCGCTTCGCGACGGCGGTTTCCTGCTCACGAAGCGTAATGGCGACGATAGGCGCGTGTGCCGCATGATCCTCAGGTGCAACGGCTCCCACTGGTGGTGGAGGTGGGCCGATCGCGACAGCGACCCTCTGGAGCCGGTCCCCGACTACCTGAGGAAAAGCCTCAGACCTTGAGGTGCCCGGGCAAGTCAGCTGTCCTGATCGTCCTCCGGTCCGAGCGAGCGGAGGACGCCTTTGTAGTCGCAGGTAACCACCAGGTCATCGATCACTCGAACCATGGC
Source organism: Peterkaempfera podocarpi (assembly GCF_042466665.1). GTDB lineage: Bacteria > Actinomycetota > Actinomycetes > Streptomycetales > Streptomycetaceae > Peterkaempfera > Peterkaempfera podocarpi. The sequence continues at coordinate 407,750 of NZ_CP162102.1, read as the reverse complement.
GGGGATGCCGGCTTCGCGGACAATGAGCCCGTCCCAGCACCAGAAGTAGCTGCCGTCCAGGCACTCGCCGGTGTCCTTCCAGCGGCCCATGAGGCGTTGGACCTCATCGAGGGTGAACACCGTCCCGGACCACCGATTGCCGTCGGCGAAGGTCACCCACATGTCGACGTTGCACACCGCGTCCAGGTCCTCACCCGCCCCGGGCACGAAACAGATCTCGTACCGGTCCCGCTTCACTCGATAGAACGAGCCATCCCACACGGTGCCCCCAGGAAGCCGCCGCCCTATTGGCAGCAGGCCAGATCGATTCGGTGCGCAAGCTACAGCCGCGAGCGGCCTCGGGGCGAGTCAGACCGTGGAAGCGGAACGATCCAGGGCGATCAAGTCCCGAGGCCGTCTGCAGGCGGTGGGAGAGAGACGCCGTTCTATGACCGGGGTGGTGCTGCGCGCTCAGCACCACTGTCAGCAGGAGCCCCTAACCTGTCGCCTCGGGGACAAGCGGACAGGGGTGCAAGGTGAGCGTGGATTTCTACTGGCGCCGGGTGGCGGTCTCCGTTCTGGACGAGGCATCGCCGAAGCAGTTGGACGCCCTGGTCCTGCGGTGGTTTGACCCACAGTTTGGCCCGCTGCAAGAAGCAGGTGTGGTCTTGGGTGTGTCGACCAACCACTGCCTGATGCACGGCGTACTCACCTGGGGAGACGCCGGCGACGTCGAGGTGGCCGAGCTTCCCGTCTTCGGTGGTGAGCTGCGGACGGAAGGCGAGGAGCACCCGGAGTACGGGTTCATAGGCGTGGAGGTGGTGGTGCTGACCCCCGACCAGGTGCGTCAGGCCGCCGGCTTCCTGCGGGCAGTGCCCGTCAGGCAGCGTGTCAGGGACCTGGATGCTGTGATGCCTGGGGTGGTCGCGGATTGGCTCTTCTCTACTCCGTGGAGCGAGAAGTGGGCCGATGAACTCGTCACTGACCTGCTTGAGCTGGTCGACTTCTTCACCGCAGCGGCAGACACGGGCGACGCGATACTCAAGGTGCAGTCAGCCTGAACGGACTCCCGCACGGGAGACGAGGCGTCCTCGGGTGCGGCGGTCGGTCAGTCCTCTGGGAACCGGTGCTGAGATCAGGGGGTGCGTCGCAGCGAGGTGGCGGGTATGTGGCGGTTCAGCGGGATGACGGGGCCAGGCCGGCGGGCATGTTCGGCGGGCTGTCCACCGTCGGGCCCGAGTGGGCGCGTTGAGCGCCGTGCTGTCCTCAGTTGACCTCTCGCACTCTCGCTGCGGTCCGCTCGGCGAGCTCGCGGACGGCGTTCGCGACGTTCTCCGAGAGTTCGCCGAGTATGGCGTCGGCGGCCGTGAGGAGGGCACGGGTCTCCTCGGAGCAGCCCGCGTCGGCCAGGGCGAGGGTGAGCTGGTAGTGCTCCTCGGCGATGAAGCGGCCGAGGTTGACCTGCTGCCAGTGGCGCAGTGAGTCGTCGCCCGGGGTAGCCAGGGCGTCCCGCACGGCGGCCAGGCTGTCTGCCGCCCGCGGCAGCTGGCCTGCCTCCCGCTCGATGCGGGCCAGGGTGCGCCGGGCCGAGGCCCGGTCCCATGCCGTCTCCTGAAGGGCGGCGTACAGGCGCTGGGCGCGCAGCGCCTGGGGAAGGTCGCCGAGTTCCTCGAAGTCCCGGGCGAGCCCGTTCAGTCGAGCCGTGGCCAGGGTGTGGGGCGCCTCGGGGCGGCGGAGTGTGCTCTGGTCCATGAAGATGGTGTCGAGTTCGCGGATCAGCGTCACCCGCGCGAGGTCCGTCATCCCCTGGTCCCGCGCCAGGTCGGCCCAGGTGAAGACCGGCTCGTCAGATGGGTCCGCCCCGAACATCGACTCGTCGAGCGCCCGTGCCCACTGCCGCAACTCATCCGCGCTCGCACCGGGTTCCGGCAGACCGCCCAGGCCCAACGTAGTGTCGAAGTCCGTCTCCCGGACCTCAAGCAGTAGCGGCAGATCTCCAGTGCCCCCGCGCAGCCCCACCAGCACGGCCGCGAGCCGTAGTTCGTCTGTCATCGAAGACTGTGCCTCGTGCCGCAGCAGATGCCGCAGCAGCTCCAGATCGCCCTCGGCGCGGTCGAACTGCGCGGCCCGCAGGGTGATCCGGCGCCGCATCGGGTTTTCGGCGATTTCACGCCATGAAGTGGGGTCGCCCTCCCTCAACCGGGCGAGATCGACGCGGCCCGCTGCGAGCACCGGCTCCCACAGCGGGGGACCGGCCGGGCCTATCCGGTCGTACGCGCACCCTTCGTCCGCGTTGAGCAGTACGAAGTCCGGCTCGGTGCGCAGCAGCGCGGCATGCAGCCTGCCCACCAGCTCGACCGGGGAGCGCTCCGGAAAGCCCAGCGCGGCACGGAGCTCGGCTCGCTCCTCGTCGATTCCGTAGTGCTCACGGATCTCGTCCTCGGTCTCCGCGACGCGCGCCAGGATCTTCTGCTCGCCGTCGTCCGCCGACAGACGTGTGTAGCCGCGCCAGCCGGGCAGGCCGATCACGAGTTCCAGGGCCTCGTCGACACTGGAGCCGATGATCCCGGCTGCGCCCTCCGAGTCGGCGTAGAGCACCGAACCGTCCGCGCACACGAAGTACGTACCGCCGGTATCGTCCCCGGCCACCGTTTCCAGCGGCTCGCCCGAGGCGAGGCGGACCTCCTCGACATGGCCGTGGACCGCGCGGTCCAGGTCGAAGTCGAAGGGGAAGGCTGCCAGTTCGGCCAAGCGGCGGTCCTGCCGCAGCAGCCGTAGCGCGTGATCCGTCATGTCACAGAACGTAACACCGTGCACCGACAACGGACTCGCAGCCTCTGTGACAGGCCGTGCGGATCGCGATGCGGTCAACGGACGCCACTGGGGCGACCGCCAGGTCGTATGCACGTCTCCCTGCGCGACAAGTGTCACGCCCGGCCGGCGAATCGACCTGTCCACAGGCCGCCCCTTGCCCGACCCGGTCGGGGTTCTGGCTGCCCTGTGCGTCGGCCGCAGCGGCCTGTGCTGCTGTGCTGCCGTGCTGCCGTGCTGCGCCGGCCTTGTCGTAGTCGGCCGGTCCCTGCTTGTGGCCCTACCCACATTTGCAAGCGGAACCAGTTCCGCTTATGTTTCAAGCGGAACCGATTCCGGATCCCAGGCTACCCGGCTCCGGGCGTTCGGGAGCGGCTGCACTGCGGCGGCCTGCTCCTTATGGCCTGATCATGACATGCAGAGGATGAGACATGACTGGACGACTGCAGAACACGGTGGCGCTGGTGACCGGCGCCGGCAGCGGCATCGGCGAGGCGACCGCGCGCAGCCTGGCCGCGGAGGGAGCGGCCGTTGCCGTCCTCGGGCGGCGGCGGGACCGACTGGAGCAGCTCGCGGACAAGCTCCGGGCCGACGGCGGGACCGCTCTCGTCGTCCAGGCCGACATCACCGACCGGCAGCAGGCCGCAGCGGCAGTGGCGCGTGTGATCACCGGTCTCGGCCGCCTGGACACCGTTGTCAACAACGCCGGCTTCATGGGCGTCGGACAGGCAGTGGACTCCCCTCTCGAGGAGTGGGAGCACATGCTCGAGATCAACGTCCAGGGCCTGCTCTACATCACCCACGCCGCCCTGCCGCACCTCCTCCGCGCCGCGGAGGACTCCCCGCGGCGCGTGGCCGACCTGGTCAACATCAGCTCCACCGCAGGCCGGGTCGCCCGGCCCGGTACAGCCGTCTACAACCTGACGAAGTTCGGCGTCAACGGCTTCACCGAGGCCCTGCGGCAGGAGGTCATGCAGAAGCGTGTACGGGTGAGCGTCGTCGAGCCCGGCACTGTGGACACCGAGCTCAGCTCACACCTCCGCGACGGCGTGCGGCAGACGATCGAGCGGCAGATCGAGGGCAAGGAACTGCTGCGCCCCGAGGACATCGCAGAAGCGGTCTCCTACATCGTCACCCGGGACCGGCGCGTCGCGGTCAATGAGATCCTCGTCCGCGCCAGCGAGCAGACCTGGTAGCAGCCTGCAGACCGACTCCGTGAAGAAGGCCCCTTCAGGGCCCCACCACTCCGCAGATCCCCGTGCCGGTGCCGTGGATCCGGCGCCGGTACGGGGATCTGCGTCACCCCGACCGGCCTGCGGCCGCGAAGCCGCCGTGGTGCCAGTGCGAACAAGGCCGACGACGTCAGAGAGCGACGGAAGCGTGTCCGGTTGCGCCGGTCGCGGCAGGGCCGCATGCGGGGCATGCGCGGCACCACCGCCGGAACCTGCCGCGCTCGCGGCCACCGCAAGCCGCCTCCTCGGGGCCGCGCAAGCCGCCGGAGAAGCCTGCAGGGCCACCAGAGACATGCTCGCCCAGTGGAGGGCCACTGAGGACGCGGCCGCCTATGTGCTGCTGACTGTGATCCGAACTCGACCGTGACGGTCCACCCGCCGGGAGACCGGCCCGCCGGCCCGCCCTCATGAAGTGGCTGTACGGCGTTCAAGAATGCAGGACCGGCTGAAGGCCTGTCGCCGCAGTGGTCGGGTGTGCCTCTGTGGCGTCCCGGTGTGCATCCGGACCTCGGCGCAAGTGTGCTGCCCAGCGGCGGGGTCAGGGCCGGGGCCGGGCGGTGGTCAGTGCGTCAGGATGCCGTGCAGCAGCAGGTCGATGAGTCTTGCGGCAAGATCGGCGCGACGCTCGGTGCCGCTGATGAGGCTGATGCCGCCGAGTGCCATGAGGACGTCCTCCGCCCTCACCTGCGCCCGAGTGGTCCCGTGGCTGGTGCCGGTGCTGAGAAGGTGGCCGATCGCCTCGGCGAGGTCGGCGCGGGTCTGGAGCCGCTCGCTGTCGTCGGTCAGTACGACGCGGAGTGCGTCGGCCATGCCGTGCTTGGTGGCCATGAAGTCGATGAAGCGCCCCATCCATTCCCGCAGTGCGTCCGTCGGGGGCATGGATGCCGCGAGTTCGGGGGCTGCTTCGCACAGGACCTGTACCTCATTGCGGTACGTCGCCTCGATCAGCAGTTCCTTGGAGGGGAAGCGCCGGTAGAGGGTTCCGACGCCGACGCCTGCCTCGCGGGCGATGTCCTTGACCGAGGCGTTGGCTCCGTCGCGGGTGAAGGCGGCCGCTGCGGCCTTGAGCAGTCGGTCTTCGTTGCGTTGTGCGTCGGCTCGCAGTGGCCTGTGCGGCCGCGGTGCGCTACTGCCCTTGTCGTTGCCGGTCACATCCGTGCTTCCTTCCCCGCCGCACTTGCAAGTGGAACTGGTTCCGCTTATGGTGGCAGAACCATAACCGGAACCGATTCCGGATATGAGGGTAGCGCGCCTGCGGGGTTTCCGCGAACGGCTCCACCTCAACCCCGGCGCCCCTGGGCTGCGGACCCGGGTCACCCCCGCCGGCTGAAGCCGCGCGACGCACGAAGGTGACGAGTCGACAACATGACCGGCCGGCTGCAGAACACGGTGCCGCAGGTGACCGGCGCCGGCAGCGGCATCGGTGCGGCCACCGCGTACAGCCACGCCGCCCGGGGAGTGACCGTCACTGCCCTCGGGGGCGTGCTCCAGGGCCGCCATGGGGTGCGCGCTCGCGTCATTCCCCCCGCGGCCGGCTCACGTATGGGACCAACCCGGGTCTGCGGGCAAGGCCTGCCGGACGGTCGGTCAATAAAGGTGTGGCGTGCTTGTTGCGGGTGTCGGGATACTGCGGCGGTGACCAGTGCTGCACTGCCTGAACTGCTTCGACCTCGTGCCCTGAGGCCCGGAGATCTCGTCGTCATCGCATCGCTGTCCGGGCCGCTCCATGCCGTTTACGAGCCCGACCTCGAGCAGGCGGTGGTCGTGCTCGAACGGATGGGATTCCGTGTGCGTCGGGCGCCGCTACTCGAAGCAGGGCGGCACCGTTGGTGGAGCGCGGCTGCGCCGGCGGAGATCGCCAAGGAGTTCAACGCTCTTCTGCGTGATCCTGAGGTACGGGCGATCATCGCGCATGACGGCGGCCAGACGGTGTTCGGTTACCTCGATCTGATCGATGTCGAGGCGATCACTGCCGATCCCAAGCCGATCCTCGGCTACAGCGACATCTCGCTGCTGCATCTGGTGCTCTACGCGCGCACGGGTCTGGTCGGGTTCCATGCCGACTTGGCCACGCCTGGACTCGGCGGGGCGTGGCAGACCGCGCCCGCAGCGCGCCGAGCGGAACTTGAGAAGCTCTACTCGACGCTGCTGACCGGTACGGAGGCGATCGGTGCCCTGCCTGCCACCCCGTCGTGGGAGTGCTGGCGCGCCGGTCGCGCCGAAGGCCGGCTGATCGGCGGGGTGATCAACCGCATCGTGCTGGCGCAGGCGACGCCTTTCGCGCTGCCGCTCGACTGGTTCGACGGCGCGGTGCTCTTCTGGGAGGAGACGGGCGGCCAGGCGTCGTATGTGTGGAGCTATCTCCAGGTGCTGCGGCACTGCGGCATCCTCGATCGGATCTCCGGCATGGTCGTGGGCGTCCCGCATGCGATCGACGGGCTCGGGGCACCCGACTCGTCCCCGACCCTCCCCGAGATGGTCCTCGATGTCCTCGGCGACCGTGACATTCCGGTCCTGGGCAACGTCGAATTCGGGCATGCCGGCCCGAATCTGCCGATGCCGGTCGGCATCCGCGTCGGCCTCGATGCGGAGCAGCGGACATTGTCGCTGCTCGAACCGGCGGTCAGGCCGCACGCGACACCGGGACCGGTCGGCTGAGCAGCGCGGATCAGTGAGCCGACGGCCTCGGCACGCGGTTGCCGGGCCTCGGCGCTGTTCCTGCGGACCGTGCATCGGCCCGCTGCTGATCGGGAAACAGTTGCTCGACCAGCAGCCCTCCCGGCACTCACCAAGGCCTGCTCGGCGGATCCTCCGGGACTCTCACAGAGCCGGATGGGCCACCGATCAGCCGGGCTCGACCATCCGGAAGCGCTCGGCGACGACGAGAGTGTCATCGTCCATGACCGGGGTGTGACCCAGGAACTCGCTCACGCCACTGCTTTGGAAGAACTCTTCGTGGGCTGCCCGCCACTCCGCAACGTCGGAGTAGCCGCGCCCCTCGGCCTGTGCGAAGTCGTCGTCGATCTCGCTCATGGGAACGACCCGTACGTCCACGAGCTCGATCGTGACGGCCGGACGGCCCTCGGAATCAAGCACCGAGAATCGCTGTCCGGTCTGCGGTACCTCCTCTCCGGCGTGTTCGAAGATCTCCAACAGGCCTGTGAGCGCGGTCTTCTGGCCGTTCAGGATTGCCGCCACACCACGGTCGCGTTCCGGACCGGGAAAGGCGAGTTCAAGAGTCGGAAGGTCGGCATGTCCCATCGGACGAGGGTACGAAGCCCGGTAGCGCCGATCAAGGCCACCGCCCCGGTCGCTCCCGGCACCGCACACCCACAGCAGGTCGGAAGGGGTGCGTGAGTTTCGGTAGCCCACAGGCGGCAGAAAGGCCTCCGTTCATCCTCAGCGTGCGCACCGGGTTCATCCCGCATCCATTCATCCCGCATCCATGACATCAACGGGAGGCAGGTGGGCCCCATGCGCAGTTTCAGCCCTGCCGGCGGAGGTCCACCATGCAGAAGACCTTGTCGTAGCGGAGCTCACCGACGGCGACGAAGTCGGGAAGGCGGCCGTATTCGGTGAAGCCCAGCGACCGGTAGAGGCGCAGGGCATGGTCGTTGTCGCCACGGGCGTCCAGGGTGAGGACCTCGATACCGGCCCGCCGGGCGTCAGCGATCAAGGCAGCGGTCAGCGCTCGGCCGATGCCACGCCCATGGGCGGCAGCATCCACCGCCAGCTTCTCCAGGTCGGCATGCGGCCGGTGGGTCGGTCGGGCGTAGCGCAGCCAGTACCCCAGCCCGACCAGCCGACGGTCGAGGTAGGCGGCGCGCAGGGCCGCGTCCCCGGCCTGCACCGCGCTGACGATGTGGCCGAAGAGTTCCGCCACCTCGCGGCGTGAGGGTGGTTCGACCCAGCCGAGCGCGGCACCTCCGCGGACCAGATCCGCCAGGATCTGGTGGGCCGACTCCGTGAACCGGGTTCCAAGGTCTGGATCGGACATCAGCTGCATTGCGTCCAGGATGACCGGCTCGGCGGTCCCGCTGCTGGTCAGGGCCGAATCCATGACCGCCACCCTATCCCGGGCAGCCGCGGCCGCCCGCTGGGGCGGCCGAGGACCGCAAGGGTTGCCGCCCACCGAGGCGGGCGGCACAGGGGGCGGCCGCGGCGGGGTGCACAGGATGTGGGGCCTCGGCACTCGCGTCGTCGGGGCCGCCCTTGGAGGCTTGGCGGAAGCTGGACGGAGCGCGGGGCCCGCGCATCGCGGACCCCGCGCTTCCATTGCCTCCTCAGTCCAGGATCAGGTCGAACTCCTCCCACGGCCCGATCGCCGTCCGGTTCGCGATCAGGGCCGAGGCGCCGGCGTTGTCCGCGGTCACGATGTCGCTGTTTGGGACCGGAGGCTGATGCTGCCGTCCGGGTTGTGGATCAGGTCGAAGGACTCCCATGGCCCGATCGCGGTGTGGTTGGCGATCAGCGGGTTGGCGCCCGCATTGTCGGCGCACACATACTCGCCGTTGGCGTGGGACCTCAGGCTGATGCTGCCGTCGGCGTTGGTGATCTCGTCGAACGATTCCGAGGGGCCGATCGCCGTGCGGTTGGCGATCAGGGGTGAGGACCCGGTGCTGTCCGAGGTGACGTAGTCGCCGTTGGCGTGCGCTCGCAGGCTTACCACCGGCGCGGTGGACCCCGAGCCGGTGGTGGCCACTGCGAAGACGTGCACCGCCGGGGTGCCGCCGGCCAGCGCCCCGCCCGGCGGCAGGGTGACCGAGGCGAGGGTCTTGCCCGAGGTGAGCGTGACGGTCACGGCGAAGATGTTGCCGGTGCCGTTGTAGGTCGTGTTCCCCTGCCGGTTCTGATAGGCGGAACTGACGGCCAGGCTGCCGCCGCTCGGCGGCGTGGTCGAGAACCAGTCCGGCGCGGTGATCGAGTAGCTCTGGGTGCTTCCGTCGGTATAGGTCAGGGTCCCGGAGCCGGACGCCGGACCGTAGCTGGCGGAGACCAGGAGTCCGAGGGTGCCGCTGCCGGACTGCTTGATGGTCTGGCCTGCGGCCACCGTGTTGTCTGCCGCTCCGGCTGCGACGTTCGGGAAGGTGAACGTCACACCCGAGGCGGTGACCGAGGCCCCGGGACCGGCGTGGGCGTTGGTCAGCGCGGTCTCGGAGAAGCTCGCACCGCCCCCGTCGAAGTTGCCCGGCGCGGTGTTTGTGTCGGCGGTGATGCCGACGTTGTTGAACGACGCCGCGAGGTTGGCGTAGGAGGGCGCAGCGCCGTCCAGGCCGATCTGCACATTGCCCAGGTGCTTGGCGGCGGTGGCCTTGGTGCCGGTCACCTGCGCGAACGGCAGCGAGGTCGTCGGGGACGAGACCCGCTCCACGAGGTACGTCGATCCCGCGGTCACCGGGACGCTCAGTGTCGCGGCGGTCGTCGCGCCGACCACCACCGCGCCGGTGGAGCCGTTGACGACCTCGGCCTGCTGGCCGGACCACGGGTTGCGCACCGCCAGCGTGCCGCTGGTCCCGGCGTGGATCGCGGCGGTGGCCAGGGTGCCGCCCTCCATCTGGACGTCGACCCGCGAGCCGCCCTGCACATACACCGTCCCGGCCGCGTCCCAGCCGGACGGCCACGCCGGGGCGAAGCGCAGGGTGCCGTCGTACTGCGTGGCCAGAGCCTCGTCGACGGCGGTGGCCACGGTGGAGGACTGCTCGATGTAGGGCTCGTCGCCGGGGGTGCTGCCCGACAGGTTCGCCATGCCGCTGATGTAGGCCTGGTAGCCCTTGGTGACGGCGGCCAGGTCAGCGGCGACCTCGCTGCCCAGGCCGAGCCGCGCCGCCTGGACCGCGTCGAAGTTCCAGTCCGGGTTGGTCTTGTTGGGGCGGTTGGTGTAGGTCCGCTGGGCGAGCGCGGTCAGGTTGTCGCCGCCCACGACGGTGTTGTCGCCGATCAGGTTGAACGGCCAGACCGGCTCCAGGCCGAGGTTCTCGCCGTTGTGCAGCGTCGCACCGGGCTGGTAGGAGTTGGCGATCACGTCGGAGCCCTGCGCATCGACGTTGGCTGCCGCGGTCGCGGACGTCGGCTGGGCGTTGAGCAGTTGCGTCCTCGACGACGCGTCGGTGCGGGCGTACGGCTCGATCTGGCCGAGCGCCGTCCGCAGCTGCGAGGCCAGCGAGGAGTCCGTGTTCAGGACGGTTGCGGCGTTGACCGTCGCGGAGAACAGGGCCTGGTCGGCGGCCAGGTCGGTCGTCGGGTCGGGGACCGCCCACTGTGTCTCGTGGGCGTTCGCCGTGGCGTGCAGGAACCCGTCCGAGCCGACGCTCTGGAAGGCGAGCAGGAACGTGGCGGTCTGCTTCAGCACCGGGTAGTACTTCTGCAGGAAGCTGAGGTCACCGGTGTCCTGGTACTGCTCCCAGATGTACAGCCCGATCTCCGCGCCGCTGGTGATGGTCGCGGCGTTGTAGCTGGGGCTGGAGGCCAGCGCGCAGGAGGCGTTCTGGGTGTTGCTGCCGCCGTTGTAGTAGCCGTTGCCGTTGAAGCGCATCGTCTCCGGGACGCAGGCCCCCGCCTTGCCGCCCATCTGGGCGCTCGTCCAGGACTGGATCGCCGGCAGGTCGTTGAGGTACATGTCGAAGATCGGCACGTTCAGGGCGAAGTTCCCCGACGACATGTTGGCGGCGATCTGACCGCGCAGATTCCACAGCCAGTACCCGGCCGGGTACCAGTCCTGCTGGTCCTGGTCGTAGGCGAACATGTCGGCGACCCCGGCCTGGCTGCCGGGATAGGTACCGGCGTGCATCGAGGCGGCCTCGGCGTACAGATAGACCGTGCGCAGGTTCTCCATGTACTGCGCCACGCCGTCGGCGGAGCTCATCTCGATCACGCCGCTCTTCGCCCAGAAGGTGTTCCACCAGGACGACTGCGAAGCCAGCAGAGTGGCGGCCGCGGTGGTGGTGTCACTGCCGATCAGCGAGGTGGCGGTCGTGGTCGGGTTGCCGCCGGTCCACGACGGCGCGGCGACGACGATCCGGAAGGAGCCGTCGGCGTTCGGGTTGAACGCCACCTGCACCTGCGTGGAGTTGACCACCGACGCCGACACGTTCTGCCCGCCGGCGGTGATCGCGGCCATCGCGCCGAAGGTCTGGCCGGAGTTCCCGGTCTGGGAGTTGTCCACCCAGGTCTGCGCCAGACTGCCGACCGCACCGGACGTCGCGGTCGCCGGCGACCGGCCGCTCCACAGGTTCAGGGAGGCGGTCATACGGGTGCCGGGATTGGCGCCGGTGACATGCACGACCAGCTCGTCCTTGCCGGCCGGCACCCAGGCTTGCAGGGCCATGCCGCCGCCTGACTCGTTCAGGACGCCGTTGTAGAGATCAAGCGAGCCGGTGAAGTCGGAGGCCGACGTCATCGCGGACAGGCCCGGTATCTGCACCTGCCCCGGCGACAGCCGGTTCGGCATGGTGTCGCTGCGGTTCAGCTGTGCGGTGAAGCCGTTCGCGCCCCACGCCGCCACGCCGAGTGAGCCGTTCCCCAGGGGCAGGGACTGCGCGCTCGCGGTGTTCGGCCTGCCGAGGAAGACATCGGATCTGGAGACGACGCCGGCGGTGTCGAGATGGAACGAAGAACTCTGCCACGCGGTCGTCACGGTCGCCGCGGCGGCCGGCTGCGAGCCGGGGCCGACGGTCAGCGCCAGTGGCGTGAGGAGGGACACGGCTGCGGCGACGGCCCGCAGGCATCGCCGGTAGGGATGGTCGGACACGGGCACTCCTGAAGGGGCCTTGCGACGGGGCCGGCTCCGCGCCGTCCGCGTCCCGACGAATACATCGGATGTGTTGTAGCGCACAGCGGTCGGGACGTCCAGATGGTCCGGGTATATCGCTGGCCCGGGTCGTAGATCGCCGTTGAATCATTTGACCTTTTGATGGGCGGCCTGCCTGGTCACATCTGCTTGCGGATCACGGACGCTCTCTTGCTGGTATCCATCGAGCGCTTCCGGCCTCATGTGGTGGAACGTGCGGTGGTCGGTACCTGAATCAGCGCACTGCTCGCCCTCCCGCCCCTCCCGCCCCCGCGTCGAGCAGTCGCGAAGGGATCGTTCCGGTTCCTGCTCCGCACCCTGTCCGCCGGCCTCGCCTTCGGCCGCGCTCATCGCGGCGTCGTTCACCGCGGGGGCGGGAGGGTGTGTGCGTGGACGAGCACCCCGGGCGGCCGATCAGCTTCGTCGCCCTGCGGGCCGGCACCCCGGATGCGCCGTCCGGCGGCGGGATCGCTGCGATGAGTGCTGTCGCCGGATTGCGGCCGGTGGAGGGGGTGGCGCAGGTGCGCCGCGAGCTGGGCGACGCGGTCGGGCCGGGTGGGCCTCGGTTTGCCGCTTTTCCCATGGATCACGGTCAGGTGGTCGGGCAGCGCAAGGTGGGCGGAAGGGCGGGGGCGCAGGCGAGGCCCCCCGCCTGCTAGATTGGTCTATACCACATGGGGGCGAGCGCCCCGCACTCCTCTCGACCGCTAGGTAGGCCAGCGTGGAAGTTGTGATCGTTCCTGACGCCGCAGCGGGCGGCGAGCTCATCGCCACGGCGATCGCCGACCTGCTGGCCCGGAAGCCCGACGCGCTGGTGGGCGTGGCAACGGGCTCGACCCCGCTCCCCATCTACCAGGCCCTGGCCACCAAGGTGCGGGCCGACCAGGTGGACGCCTCCCGGGCCCGGATCTGCCAGCTGGACGAGTACGTGGGCCTGCCCGCGGGGCACCCCGAGTCCTACCGCTCGGTGGTGCTGCGCGAAGTGGTGGCCCCGCTCGGGCTGGACGCGTCGTCCTTCATGGGCCCCGACGGCAGCGCCGAGGACATCGTCTCCGCCTGTGCGGCGTACGACCGGATGCTGGCTGATGCCGGCGGGGTCGACCTCCAGCTGCTCGGCATCGGCACCGATGGGCACATAGGCTTCAACGAGCCCTGCTCCTCACTCGCCAGCCGCACCCGGATCAAAACCCTCACCGAACAGACCCGGATCGACAACGCGCGTTTCTTTGACGACGACATCGACCAGGTGCCGCACCACGTGATCACCCAAGGCATCGGCACCATCCTGGACGCCCGTCACCTGGTGCTGCTGGCCACAGGGGAAGGCAAGGCAGAGGCGGTCGCGGCCGCCGTCGAGGGCCCGCTCAGCGCGCTGGTGCCCGCCTCGGCCCTGCAACTGCACCCGCATGCGACCGTGGTCGTCGACGAGGCTGCCGCGGGCAGGCTCAAGCTCGCCGATTACTTCCGCGCCACTTACGCGGCCAAGCCCCACTGGCAGGGGCTGTAGGGCAGGGAGCTGTAGCCCCCGGGCGCCCCGAGGACGCCCGGGGGCGCATTGCGCGGGAGAGATGATCCATGGCCCGGATCATGCGACTGTCGCCCTCGGTAGAGGTCCTCGCCCTCGCACCGCCGGTTGAGGCAGAGCGACGGCGGACCGCGTCCGTCCGGACTGCGCAACGCCTCAACATGCACGCTCACCGGACGCATACGTCCCGGAGGGGCATCGCCTGCCGATACGGAGAGATCGGCTGGTCGGGGCCGGTTGCCGAGCTGCCGCGACTGACGGTGTCCGCACCGCTCGCCGCTCTGCTCCGGCCCCGGAGCCGGGCACCCACGGTGCACCCGGGGTCCGCGCGCGCCCGGCGCTGCTCCGGCCCACCCCGGGGGTCGTCCCCGTCCTGGGGCGCGGCTGGTCGCGGTGACACTGGCCGGGCAGGCCGGCGCCGCGGAGGTGGGCGCAGGCGCCGAGCGGAATTCTCGGCACGCCACGGAGCGTTGTCGCCGGCCCTCCGCCACCGGACCGTCCGCCCCCGTGGGCGAGGTGGCCCGGCTGTCGGCATGCCTCAGACCCGTAGCAGGAAGGCGTCCGCCGAGCCGCTCTCGACGGTGAGCAGCAGGATCAGCTCTCCGCCGATGAGTTCGCCGCCGTCTTCCGACACCAGGGACGGGCCGCCGCAGACCACGCCCGCCGGCTTCGCGGCGGGCAGGCCGAGACGCGAGTGCAGCGCCTGGTCGAAAGGGCGGCTGCCGGACAGGCACAGCAGTCGTGCGACCTGCTGCACACGGACTCCCGCAGACGAGCAGACGTCCTCGATGAGGAGACCGCAGGTGTCCAGCACAACGCTGTCAGCTGTGCCGGCCGGGCTGTCCGCACCCGAGCGCGCCACCACGGAGAGCGGACCGGGGCCCTTGCACAGGACCCAGGCGCAGGCCCCGACGGCGGCGTCGGGCGCCAGGTGCCCGGCCGGGTCGGACGGCGTGGGGCGGCCCCGTACCACCAGGGCGGTCGCAGCGAGCGGGTCGGCGTCGAGCATGGCCAAGGCCAGGTGCATGGCGGTGCCGACGGCGGGCACCTCACAGGCCGCCGGATCCTGCTCGGCGCCCAGCCGGCGGCCCAGCAGGGCAGCGCTCTGCCGTCCGGGGCGGCCCACTGTCCCGTCGGCGAGGACCAGCAGGTCCACCTCGTCTGCGGAGCGGTCGGCGAGGGACAGCGCGCGCTGGGCGGCGATGACGCAGGGCTCGTCGCTCCACGGCCGGTCCCGCTCGGCGTCGGCGATGCCGATCCCGGCGATGCGCGGGGCGGTCAGCTGCTGCGGCGGACGGACCGTGTGCGTCAGGGTGACGAGGTGCATCGCTTCAGGCCTCCACGACGGCTGCGGACCAGGTGCCGTCCCGGCCCAGGGCGGTCGCCAGAACCTTGCTGCCGGCCGGAGGCCGGGTGTCCAGGATGCGCTGCAGGGCGATCAGCAGACCCGCGGACCCGATGTACCCGAGATCCGGGCCGCAGTCGCTGACCTGGTCGTCACGGAGCGCGAAGTGCTGTCGGAAACGGCGGCCCTGCTCCGGGTCGGCGGTGTGCAGCGCGACCCGGTCGATGCCTGCCCATGTGGTGTGGGAGGCCCGCAGAACGCGGTCGACGAGGCTGCCGAGTGCGTCCAGGTCGAGTGTCCCCGCCTGCCGGTCGTCTCCACGGCTGTACGGCGTCGTGCGAGTGAGGACGGCTCGGATCCGGTTGTGCGGCCAGCCCTCCTCGGCCAGCAGGACCGCAGCCCCCCGCTGCACCTTCCCCTCGGCACCGTCGGCGGGTCCGGTGGCACCGGTGTGCAGTGGTGCGAGCAGCAGGCCACGCCGTACCAGGCGGTTCGAGGCGAGTTGCGCGGCGAGCGTCCGCAGCAGCAACAGCGCGCCGTCGACGTCGTGGCCCGCCTGCTGCGAGTAGGCACGGCCCACTCCGAGGCCGTCCAGCACCCGGCGACCGGTCAACGGCCCCGCACCGTCCTCCGGGGATTCTCGGCACACCAGGTAGTACGGCTGGGCAAGTTCGGCGACGGACAGCCCCGCCCTGCGCAGGGCGTCCTCGGTGGCGCTGCGGCCCGCGGCAACGGTGGTCTCCCAGCCGGTGGCGGGACATGCGAGTGCCGTACTGGAGCCGCCGGACCGTGCGTCTGTCGGGTGGGCGGTCAGACAGGTGCCGATCGCGCGGATCCCCACGTCGGGTGCTTTCATCTTCTCGGTCTTTCCGGGCCCATGACCCCGGTGCCGTCCGGGTTGACGGGCCCTCATGGGGCAGTCGTCCGCCTGCTGGTGCGAAAGCCGCCGGTGCGCCGCGGGAAGATGTCGGGAAGGCTTGCTCCCCGCGGCGCCACTCGGCTGCGCGCTCGGGGCCGCCGGAGGGAGAGTCGGCGACGTCCGGCATCTCCGTCCGTCGCAGGGGCCGATCCACAGGTCGGCGGCGAGCGCGCTGTGTTCCCGACCCTAGAGCCGCTCATGTGCACGCAGCCGCTCCTTCACGGCTTGCTGGCGCATTCCTGACGGATCCCTGACGGCTGGTTTCCGTAGGCACCGGGCGGAGGTCAGAACGGCGACAGCAAGGCGTCAAGGAGGTGCCAGGGACACGGCCCGCCGCTTGCGGCCGACCGCTGCCGCGTCATTGGATGCAGCTCATGACCAGCCCGACGCCCTACCACGACCGCCCGCCGCATCCGCGGGCCCTGTGCGTCCCCGGCTGCCCGGAAGCCCGCTGAGTTTCCGGCATACCGCGCCGGCCCACCGCGCCGCTCCACCACGCCGCTCCACAGCGTCGCCCCCGGTGCCCGCACCCATGGCACCGCCCCACCTCATGCCCCGCCCGCCGCGCCATCACGCGCCGGCGTGCCCGGGCCTGCCCGCGTCCCTTCCGGAGGGAACATGTCCGACCTCACCCTGTCCTCCCGCACCGCACTTGCACCGGTGCCTCCAGCGGCATCGGCTGGGAGACCGCCCGGCTGCTCGCCGAGGCCGGCGCAACCGTGGTGGTCCACGCCCGCACGGCCGAGGAGTCCCAGGACGCCGTCGCACGTCTGAGCGCGGCAGGGATCGCCCAGGCCAGGCTGCAGACGGCCGCCGCCGACTTCACCCGCATCGAGGAGGTCACCCGCCTCGCGCAGACGGTGACGGTGGCCCATCCCACGCTCGACCTGCTGGTCAACAACGCCGCAATCATGGCGCCGGAGCGGTGCACCCTCACCCCCGACGGCAGTGAGGTCTCCTTCCAGGTGAACTTCCTCGCCGCCCACCTGCTCGCCCGGCTGCTGCGCGAGCCGCTCTCCAGGAGCCGGGACGGCCGTATCGTCAACGTCTCCTCCTCCCTGCACCGCACCGCCGCGATGAACTGGCAGGACCCCAACCGCGCCAAGCGCTACTCCCGGGTTGCCGCCTATGCGCAGTCCCAGCTCGCCCTCACCATCGCGACCCGCGACATGGCTCCTGAAGGCTCCGGCATCACAGCCGTCAGCGTGAACCCGGGCCTGTGCGACACCGCGCTGCTGCCGCTGTACGGACGGGTCGGCGCCCCGGCCGCCCAGGGAGCCGCAGCCGTGGCCCGGCTCTGCATGCCGGGCTTTCAGCCGGTCAACGGCGCCTACTACGACGGCGGCCGGGTGGCCCAAACCGCCCAGGCCGTCCAGGAGGAGCGCTCGGTGCGACGGCTGGCCAAGCTCGCCGACGGCCTCGTCCTGCAGCACTGAACCCACCGAACCCCCCACCCGGACAAGAGCAACCGGAGACCGGATGTCCAAGCGCGCCCGCAAGAAGAAGGCCCGCCGCAAGAAGAAGGCCAACCACGGCAGGAAGCCCAACGGCCGCTGAACCCCGGTGACCACCCCGCTGTCGGCGCGCGGGGTGGTCACCGGCCAACCGGGCTCCGCCCCGCCCCGCACCACGCCGCACCCGGCAACGCGCTCCCCGGCGGGGTGTTCGGCCGGGGCCCTCCGGCACTCCCCGCAGGCCGAGCCCAGCAGCCGGGAGGCCCGGCCGCTGCGTGGTTCGGTCTGTTGCGAGCCGTGACCTCCGGGGTTGCCAACGAACCGTCAATATCGCTTCCTGACACGTCAAGGGAGCATCAGGGAACCGGACGCGCCACTCGCGACGGCCATAGCGTCGGCGGCGCACAACGGTCCCCGTCTCCAGTCCGACGGTGGAGCGGAGCGGGATCACGCCGGATCCCGATCCCGGCGGCTTGCGCCGGGGCCGACACCGGCGGCCACCTGGTGGGGGAGGGGATGCGCGGTCATGGGCGCAGCAGGCGGAACGGCCGTACCGGGGGCGACGGTCTCACCGGAGGTGGCGAGTCCCGGTGGGCCCGCACCCGAACTGCACATCCCCGGCGCCACGACGGCGGACACATGGGCCCCGGCTGCGGACACGGCATCCTCACGGCCGGGCCCGGCCCGGCGATGGATCCCGCTCACCCACGCGTGGTGGAACACTCCTCGCCTGGTCCGCTGCCTCACCGGCGCCTGCCTCGTCACCCTCGCGCTCGCCGCGGCGGTCATCGCCACGGTGCTGAGCGGCGCGCGCGACGGAATCGACGCCATCGGCCACCGAGCCGCCCCGCAGGCCGTGCGCTCCGCCGACCTGTACTTCGCGCTCAACGACATGGACGCGCAGATCGCCAACCTCCTGCTGTTCGGCGCCGACCCTGACTACGCCACCCTGCGCCGGCAGACCCTCGACACCTATGCGCAGCGCCGCGCCCAGGCCGACAACGACCTCCAACGCGCCGCCGAAGCCGCTGCCGGAGACCCGGTCGAGCAACGGGCCGTTCACACCGTCATCAGCCAACTCGGCAGCTACGAAGCCCTGGTGGCCCGCGTCCAGCTCCTCGAGGAGCAGGCCCACGCCCCCGCGGGCAAGCCGTCCGCCGATGCGCTGGAGGCCTACCGGCAGGCCACCGACCTGCTTCGGCAGCAACTCCTGCCCGCCGCGGACCAGGTCACCGCCACCAACTCCGCCACCGTCGAGCGCATCCACTCCGCTCAGCGCGACGACCTCGCAGCCGGCTGGTGGTGGATCCTGGTCACCGGCGCGCTCGCCCTGGCGGCCCTCGCCGCCCTGCAAGCCGCCCTCACCATCCGCTTCCGTCGCATCCTCAACCTCCCACTGGCCGCCGCGACCCTCCTCACCGCTGCCGTCCTCCTGGGCAGTCTCACTCTCGCCTCCCGCGCCGAAGGCCACCTGACGGTCGCCAAGAACAACTCCTACGACTCCGTGATCGCGCTCAGCCGCGCCCGCGCCGTCGCGTACGACATGAACGCCGACGAGAGCCGCTACCTCACCGACCCGGGCCGGGCCGCCGCCTACGAGCAGTCCTTCGTCGACAAGACCCAGGCCATCGCCCGCGTTGACGGCGCCACCATCGGCGACTACGACGCCCGGCTGCGTACCGCTGCCGACGCACACCGCGCCGTCCATGCGACGGTCCCCATCGGCGGCTACCTCGGCACCGAACTGCGGAACATCACCTTTCCCGGCGAACAGGACGCAGCCGAACGGGTCCTCACCGCCTTCCAGCAGTACCAGCTGGACGACCGCAGGACCCGGGCCCTTCGCCGGCAGGGCCGCCTCAAGGACGCCGTCACCTTCAACACCGGCACTTCCCCCGGCCAGTCCAACGCTGACTTCGCCCTGTTCAGCGACGCCCTGGGGAGGGTCCTCGCCATCAACCAGAACGCGCTCGACCACGCGGTGTCCGAGGCCGACAGCGACCTCGACGCCACCACCGCTGCGGCGGGCGCCCTGCTGCCGGCCGCCGTCCTCGCGCTCACCGTGCTCGGCGTGCGGCCCCGCCTGCGGGAGTACCGCTGACGCAGCCTGGCGGGGAGGGCGGTGGCCTCGCCTCCCACCACGGTGCGCAAGCTCCGCTTGCTCGCCGTCTCGACCTTGCCTCGCCTATCGATATTCGATAGATTCCCATCGTAGGCCGATGGATGGATGGATGGGGCATGGGAAAGCTGACAGTGCGTGCGCTGCGCGCCGTAATTGTGGTGGTGCTCACCGGCACCGTGTTCGTGCAGGCATCGATGGTGTGGGTGTTGGTCAGCGGGAGCGACCCGGAGGACGGGTCGCTCCCGCTGACATCGCTGCGCCTGGTCACGATCCTGGGGTTGGTGTCGGCCCAGGTCGCCCTGGTCTGCGTATGGCGGCTGGTGGCGATGGTGCGACGCGGAACCGTCTTCTCCCACGCTGCCTTCCGGTACGTGGACGGCGTGATCGGTGCGATCGTGGCGGCCGCCCTCGTGTGGTTCGCGGTCACGGGCATCAATGCGCCGGGCCAGCGGGACGACCCGGGCGTCACCCTGATCATGGGCGGGATCGGCGTGGCCATCCTCGGGGTCGCCCTCATCGTGCTTGTGCTGCGGATGCTGCTCACCCAGGCCGTCGCGCGGGACGTCGAAGCGGCGCAGATGAAGGCCGAGCTGGACGAGGTGATCTGATGCCGATCGCCGTCGACATCGACGTGATGCTGGCCAAGCGGAAGATGTCCGTGGGCGAGCTCGCGGACCGGGTGGGGATCACCCCGGCCAACCTCGCCGTGCTCAAGAACGGCCGCGCCAAGGCGGTGCGCTTCGCGACCCTCGCCGCGCTCTGCGAGGTGCTCAAGTGCCAGCCGGGCGACCTGCTGCGCTGGGAGTCCGAGTCCGAGTCCGAGGCCGTGGTCGTCGCGGACGTGTGACCTGCCCCAGGGCAGGGCGGGAAAGGGCCAGGGCCAGGCTTCGGCCTGGCCCTGGCCGCTCGGCGGCCGGTTCATGGCGATATGCCTGGTCGGCGGAGTGACGCGGACAGGCGAGGCTCCGATGATCATGGAGTCCTCGACGCCCCGTCATCCGAGTGGAGGACGTGGCCGCCGCATGTGGTCACACGCCGGCCCGGTGCCGTTCGGCAACAGCGGAGTCAGCGCTTGCTGTAGCGGGCGGCCTGCGCGCGAATGGCGGGCAGAGCAGCGTAGAGGGCGTCGCCGGGGCACTCGGTGGGCACCGCGTCGCGGTGGCCGGAGATGGTGTTGAGGATGACCCGCTCGCCCTTGGGATAACGGCTGGCACTGTCGTTGGACACCAGGGCCGCCTTGCCCTCCGGCCCCGCACGCCCGGACGAGAGCTTCCAGGCGGCGATCCGCGCGATGGCGTCGATCACCGCCTGGGGGACCTTGACCCCGGCGCCGAAGGTGCCGAGCACCGCGATACCGGCACTGCCGGTGTTGAACCCCATGGTGTGGCCGCCGACGACAGGCTGGTCCACGCCCCCGGCCCGTCCCTCATAGATGGTGCCGCAGCGGTCCACGATGAAGTTGTAGCCGATGTCGTCCCACCGGACCTCCCGCATGTGGAACTCGTAGATGGCCCGGATGATCGCCGGAGCCTGGGAGCAGGCATAGCCGTTGGGGTTGACGGTGTGGTGGATGAAGACCACATGCACCTCGTCCGCGTAGGCCGGTGCGGTGTGCCGCAGGCGTTCGTCGGCGTGCCAGCCGGCGCGCGAGACGATCGTCGGACGCAGCGCGGCACGTAGCAGCCCCGGCCGGACAGCCTGCGCGGTCACCGCCGGAACGACCCCAACGCCTCCGCTGCCCGTCGGGGCGGGGGCCTGCGAGGGGTTTCCGGGGTCGACCAGGGCCAGCCGCAGCCCCGCGGGCAGTTTCACCTTGTCCGCCGGCTGCTGCAGGGCGACCTGGACGGCATCACTCGGCCCGACCCAGAGGGGAGCGCTGTGACCCCTGCTCCCCGCGGGAGGATCCTGGGGGCCGTCGTCGTCCGCGGTCAGGATCCGCCAGGCGCTCCACCTCTTGCTCGCGCTCGCCCGGGTCCGCACCTTGACCACCGGGTCGAGCGCGTCGCGCGGGTCGTCCCACACCAGCGCCAGCAGCGAGAACGGCCGGGTGACCCGCGGCAGGACGTCCAGCTGGACCCCGCCCGGGTTCGGCAGGGTGGCCACCGGCAGGGTGTACGTGGCCGCGGGCGAAGGCGAGGCAGCCTTCACCCGGGTCACCACGGGTGGCGGGTTGCTGGTGCAGGCCGCCACCGCCACCAACGCCGCCGCTGCGGCACCGCCGCCCTTTACCTTCCAGCCAACCAGAACACCCATACCTCAGATATGGCTCCAACCCTCCGGGCGGAACGGACAGCGGCCCCGGTTCACCTGATGAGCGGCAGGGGCGAGGGCGAGGCGAGGCTCGGCGAGGTCCACGGCTACGACGGCTCCCGGCTGTCCGCACCGCGGCTCCCGTCGGTGCCGCTGACGCCGGGAGGGCCTGCTGATCCGGCCGCCGGGCTGATCCAGGTGTGCGTACGCGGTGCGGTGCCCGCCCATCAGCCCTGCGGCGTGCCCGCCGACCGTTCCCGCTGCGGCA
Organism: Peterkaempfera podocarpi; assembly: GCF_042466665.1. Taxonomy (GTDB): domain Bacteria; phylum Actinomycetota; class Actinomycetes; order Streptomycetales; family Streptomycetaceae; genus Peterkaempfera; species Peterkaempfera podocarpi. Next base: position 386,059 of record NZ_CP162102.1, on the reverse strand, counting down.
CTGACCGGCGGGGACGGGCTCCGGTCCGCCGGACCGGGGGGTGACCCGCGGCCGGTACGGCATGTGGAAGGCTGGACCGGCGGCCGTGTGCGTGGACCCGCTCTGCCGGAGGCCGCCCTCACCCCGCACCCGGATGTCCCGACCCCGAAAGGCCATCGATGACGAAGCCCACTGCCGCCCCGGTCGTCGAGCGCGCGGATCACAGGAACCGCTACGAGATCCTGGTGGACGGCCGACTCGCCGGGTTCACCGAGTACCGCGACCGCGACCAGCAGCGGGTCTTCTTCCACACGGAGATCGACGAGGCCTACGCCGGGCAGGGCCTCGCCTCCGTTCTCGTGCGGGAGGCGCTCACCGACGTACGCAATGCCGGAAAGCGCATCGTGCCCGTCTGCCCCTATGTGGCGAAGTACCTCCAGAGCCACGACGACTTCACCGACATCACCGATCCCGTCACCTCCGAGATCCGGCACTGGCTGGGCGGCGTGCTGCGCTGACCGGCTCGCGGTACGGCGCGGGCGATCCGCACGGCGGGGCCCGTCGCCCTCGGTGCCGTTGTCGCGCCGGGCGCAACGCGGCCATGGGTTCGCGCGATTCCACCCGCGGCCGGTACCTGTTAGGTACCATCCCGCTATGCCGTCTTTGAACATCACCTTCACCGACGAGGAGCTCGCCGCCGTGCGTGCCGCAGCGGCGGCGGAGGGCAAGTCCCTCAAGCAGTACGTCCATGACCTGCCGCTGCGTGAGCAGCAGCGCCTGCAGTTCGTCCGGTACGCCGTGACCTGGGGCGAGGCGCACCGCGCCGAGTTCGACGAGGCCTTCCCCGACGAAGCCCCGCCCACCGGCCGTGCGCGGGGAGTCGAAGCCGCCTGATGATCCTGCACATCGACGTGCCCTGGCTGCTCGACGTCCAGGAGCAGTCAGTACCGGAAGACCTCGCGGTCGCCGACTACTCCGCTCTGGTGGCCGCCGTGGCCCGGCACAGGACCCGCATCCCCCGTCCGGCCACCGCGGACCCCGACGCTGCCTGGAGGGCGGCGGCCCTGATGCACACCCTGGTGCGTCTGGAGCCGCTGCCGTACCGCAACAGCCTGTACGCCTGCCAGACGGCGGCGGCCTATATGCAGGCCAGTGGTGAGGGCATCGACCCGCCCTACGGGGCCCTGGTCGAGCTGGTCCGCGACATCCAGGGCCGCAAGGCCACCGTCTACCAGGCGGCCGACCGTATCCGCAGCTGGCGGATCTGACCAACGCCCCGTAGTGCCGCAGGCCGGGGGATCCGTCGCGGTCCGGCCGGCGGCCCGCTGCGCGAGCCCGCCACGGATCCCGGGTCGAGGCGGCCGCGAGCTCCACTGCTCGACGGAGAAATCCCGGAAGTCCCCGGGGTGGTTGGGGACGGCCGAACGCCCCCGGGGGGTGCCGGGGGCGTTCGGTGGTGGTGCTGGTGTGCCTGGGGTGGCTCAGTACCAGTGGTGGGTCTGCCAGAAGTTCCAGGCGGCGTTGGGGCTGCCGTAGCGGTCGTTCATGTAGGTCATGGCCCACTTGATCTGGGTGGCGGGGTTGGTGCGCCAGTCGGAGCCGGCGGAGGCCATCTTGGAGCCCGGCAGGGCCTGGCACAGGCCGTAGGCGCCGGAGGCGGCGTTGGTGGCGTGCATGTTCCAGCTGGACTCGTGGCTGACGATCTGGTTGAAGGAGGCCCACTGGGAGGCGGGGACCATCGACTTGGCCAGGGCCTTGGCGGCGGCGGCGGAGGTGCCGGTGGTGGCGGCGAAGGTGCGCGCGTCGGCCTGCTGGTGGTGCGCGCTCGTCCGGGTCGTCTGCTGTGCGGTGGCTGCGGAGGCGGCCGGGGCGGCGATGGCGGCCACCGAGGCCAGGCCCGCGGTGGTGGCCAGGACGGCGGCGGTGGTGTGCAGGCGGCGGGGAAGGGCGAAGCGCATCAAGCTGGGGACCTCGATCGGTTGGCTGGGCGGTCCGGGGCGGTGGTGGCCCCGGTGCCCGTGGCACCCGGTGTCGGTTGGTGCCGGGCGGGACGCTCACAGACCGCGGGATGCGATCCGCTGCGCCGTTCGGACTCGTCCCACCGTGGACGAGTCGAGCGGGCTGGGCAAACAGCCCTCCTACGACCCGAACCCGTAGACCGGCCCCCGGTTGCGGGGGCTGGTGGCCGCGGCCGGAGCCCCTTCGGAACGCCGGCATCGCGGGGCCGGGCAGGCCGCGGCGGATCGGGGTGGGGTCCGATGACCTGCACCTTTAGCGTGCTTTGCCCGAATTGTGCCGGTAAACATCCATGTGTGGGGATTCTTCGGGTGGGTTGTGGTTCGCCGCTCCGGGTTATGCCTACTACCGTGGGTCGTACACCCCTGGGCCCGTGTGAGGCGCTTCACTCGCGGGCCCCCGCCGCAGCCCCGCCGCTGTGACCCGGACCACCCGAACCGGACCCGGAACCGCCCCTCGCCGTCGGCCGGAAACGCCCGCATCCACGTCCGTCCGCTGCTGCGCCTGAGCCGTCCGAGGGCGTCACAGGCGTGCGGGCGGTACGTCATCCGCATCGCGCCTGCGCCGGTCTGCTCGGCCGGTTCACACCGCCTGGCGGGTTCGCGGGCGGCCGGCACTCGTTCACAGCGAGGCGGCCTTGCCGGCGCAGCGGCTCGCTGCGCCCCACCCGTACGGGCTCCGCAGCCACCGCTTCCGGCCCGTCCCGGCGGCAGCGACACCGGCACGCTCGACAACGCCAGCGGCTCCCGAGTCCACAAGGACTCGGGAGCCGCTGTCACGCTGGGCCCGGATTCGTCGGCAGCATGCCGCCGCGCAGCCCGGCCGCCGGCGTGCGCTGCTGCGAACTACATCGTGCAGTCCGCCCAGCGGTTCGACCTCACATGGCCGAAGGACGCCGGGATGTTCGCGATGCCCGTGTGCGGCTTCAGCTTCAGACTCCTGCCGGAGTACTCCGAGCCGCTGTACACGGTGACGCAGTGCCCCCGCAGCGTGCCGTCGTCCGCGGTGTAGGTGTCGCCGTTGTTGTACACCGAGCGGCTCTGGGCGAATCCGATCGAGTCGGTCGCATAGGCCGTCTTGTCGCGGGAGGTGTAGTTCATCCCGCCGGTGTAGTTCTCGCCGGCGTAGCCGCACAGCGCGCCGGCGGCGCAGGCGGGCGGGGTCAGGCTGGTGGCCGAGGGCGCGACACGTGCCTGGGCGGTGGGCGCGAAGGCGAGGGTGGCGGCGGTGGCGAGGGCGGCGGCGAGTGTCGCGGTCCTGCTGACGTTCATGGTGGCTCCTAGTCCGTGCCGGCCGGGGCAGGCGGGGCCTGCGGCGGCGGCGGAGGTTGCCTGGGGTCGCGGGGCGTGGAGTGCCCGGCGGGGAGAGTGGCGGCCGGACCATTCGTGAGTACGAGGTCCCCGAGGGCCGTCAGCACTGAACGCTATGGCGGGGCCTGGGGGGCTGCAACTCGTGTGGTTGCAGAGTGTGACGGGCCCGGCGGATGTCCATGCCGTGGCGTTGGGCGCCCTGTTGCGTAGACCGGCACCAAGCCCCTCAGGGGTGCGGCGCCTCTTGCGCGCGCACCACCGACTGCCGTGGTCGGCCATGAACCGGCCCCCTAAGCACGGGTGGACCGATGCGGGGGAGCGTCCCCGTCCTGTGTGCCCGGACGGCCCGCTGCTGCAGCGTCCGGATCAAAGCGGCGCTGGAAGAAGATATATGACCGTCGGTCAGGTATATGCAGAAGCGGCATCCTGACCAGCGGCGTTGGCAGGCTGCTGCTGGACCACCGGGGCTTCTTCATCCAGCGGCTGTCGGCTGCCCCGGGCGGGACCCTGGGGAAGTCGGATTCCGGGCCTTGGCCGTCGCGGGCAGCGGTCGGACCGTTGACGCGGTTGTCGTCAGTCGCCGACCGGCCGGGTCGGTCCTCGGCGGCCGGCCCGCCGGCGAGGCGAGCTGCCGGTCGGGGTGGCGATGCCAACGACCGGAACTGTGGCACGCCCGGCCGTTCCGACCGGCTCTGTCGTCCGTGAAGTCCAAGTCGAAGTCGGAGCCGGAAGAGGAGTCGGTGCCGGGGTCGCGTCGGCGTCACGCCGCGGTGACGTCCGGGACGGGACAGTGGTGGCAGCGGTCGAAAGGCCGGTCCGAGACCGTCGTGGGCCCCCGGCGGGGTCAGGGCTGCGGCTCCAGCACCAGCCGCTCCTGCGAGCACTCGATGACGGCCCACCGGTCGGGCTGCCGGTCCTCCGCGGACCGGACGCTCACCACGCCGGCGGCGTCCGCCGTCCAGCGGCCGGGAGTCGGCTCCCACCCGTCACGAGGGCTGATCCGATAGCGAACGAACACGCCGTCCCTGCGGAACTCCAGCCCGTCCCGCCCCCGGGACGGAGGCAGCGGATAGCCGTCGGGGCGGAAGACGAGTCGAGGTGGCTCGTCCTCCTCGCGGACGTGCAGCCACCGCTGGAACAGGCAGTCCGGCAGTCCGGGCATGTCGACGTCCTCCGCTGGTCTCGGATCCTGGATCAGTCCGATTCAATCCCATCAGCAAGGAACCGTCATGGCGGAGCAACTTCCCACCCGCCGCACCTGCGGCACGATGAAGGTCCACCGCGACCTGCTGAACACCGTTCCCGGGTACGCCGACGCCCGCGCCCGGATCGAGAACCACGCCTTCCTTGCCGAGACCGAACGGCGAGCTGTCCGTGAAGGCATCACGCTCATCCCGGTGGTGGTGCATGTGGTCCACAATCCCGCATCCCCCGCCCAGAACATCAGCGACGAGCAGGTCCGGTCGCAGATCGACGTACTGAACCGGGACTACCGGAGGGACAACCCCGACTCGGCCCAGACCCCGCCCGTCTTCAAGGACCTGGTGGCCGACGCCCGGCTGCGGTTCGCACTCGCCGACAAGGACCCTTCGGGCAGCCCGACCGACGGGATCACCCGCACCGAGACCACTGCGCAGTCCTTCACGGATGACGACAAGGTGAAGTCCTCGTCCACCGGAGGCGCCGACGGGTGGCCCAGCGACGCCTACCTCAACCTGTGGGTCTGCCGGCTCGGCGGCGGTCTGCTGGGCTACGCCCAGTTCCCGGGCGGCCCGTCCGGGACCGACGGGGTGGTCATCACCTACACGGGCTTCGGTACGGGAGGCGCTGCGGCGGCCCCGTTCGACCTCGGGAGGACCGCGACCCACGAGATCGGCCACTGGCTGAACCTGCGGCACATCTGGGGCGACGACGACAACGCGTGCAACGGCAGCGACTTCGTCGACGACACCCCCAACCAGGGCGGTCCCAACCAGGGAAAGCCGGAGTTCCCGCACATCAGCTGCGGCAACGAGCCCAACGGCGACATGTTCATGAACTACATGGACTACAGCGACGACGCGGCGATGTTCATGTTCACCGAAGGCCAGGTGCGCCGGATGCAGGCGGCTCTGGACTCGGCCCGCAGCAGCGTCGGCGCCCCTGCCTGACCGGGGACATTCTGCGCGCCCGCCGGATCGGGCCCGCCGCACCGGGCGCGGGCGCGTCGGGGGTGCCGGGGCCGGACCGGTCGTACTTCGGTCGGCCCGGCGCCGGCCGGACTGAGCCTGCACACAGCGGCCTGGGACGCAGGCAGTGGCCCAGACCGGTGCAGCAGCACCTGCGGTCTTGGGCTCGACCGCGCCCCGGAGCGCGGGGCATTGGGGTGTCCCGCTCGATGAGTCCCCATGCCCCGGGTGCTGTCCCGTAGCCGCCAGTCGGTGGGTGGGTCGCCCTCGCTGTCACTCGGGCGATCACGGCGTCGGAGCAGTTCCCGACCGGTCCGTTCGCCGCGAAGCGGTCACCGTCACTCGATCCCGAGGGGGCCGATGCCCAGGTCCTGACGCATATGGCGGCGCATCTCGGCCATGGCCTTGCGCCGCTGTGCGATCAGGGGTGCTTCCTCGGCGGAGCCGACGGCCACCCCGCGGGCGTAGGAGTCACGGATCGCGCGCAGACAGCGGAACGCCTCGTTCCCCGCCGCCACGACCTGCGGCGGGCCCACCAGCCAGAGGCGTTCACTCGCCGTGTAGAGGCCGCTGCCACGGACGGCCTCCCGCACGGCCGCATCGCGCGCCGACCGGGACATGTGATCGCCCAGCGCGACGGCCCGCATCTCCTCACCCGCGGCCTTGAGTGCGGAGACGTACTGCGTGTACACCTCGCGCCGCACCTCCAGCGCGTGCCTTGCCTCCTCCCGCCGCCATCGGTTGCGATCGGCGACCAGGGTGGCGGTGATGCCGATGACAGCACCGGTCAATGTGGAGAGCAGGGGTATCCAGTCCATGGGCCGCAGCTTGTCCGAACCAGCCCACCGGCACCAGTGGTTGTCGCTTCTGCGGAGGCAGGCCGTCGGCGGTGGAACTGCGTTGAGGTGCGGCCGACCGGGCGGCGGGGTTGACGGCGGCGTCGGTGGGGCTGTCCCGGGTGCGGCGGGGATCCCGGTGGCGCGTTGGAAGCGCGCAGTGCCGGAGGCCTGCTCGGGGCGGACCCGAGCCGGTTGGTCCGGACGGGCCGGTGGGCCGACTGCGTCGTCGTGATCGGGTGCCCGGTCCGGCCACCGGGGATCAGGGCCGTTCGGACTTCGCCGAACGTGACATCAGTTCCTTCACGGCCTCGTGCGGGGCCTTCCCGCGGTGGACGATCTCCACGACCGTCTCAGTGATCGGCATGTCGACCGAGTGCCGGCGTGCGAGGTCGAGCACCGACTGGCACGAGGTGACCCCCTCGGTGGTCTGCTGCGCCGCAGCTACCGCCGCTTGCAGGCTCAGCCCTCGGCCCAGGCTGCTGCCGAACCGGTAGGTGCGTGACAGCGGTGAGGAGCCGGTGGCGAACAGGTCGCCCATCCCGGCCAGGCCCGCGAAGGTGAGCGGGTCCGCGCCCATCGCACTGCCGAGGCGGGTGGTCTCGGCAAGCCCCCTGGTGATCAGAGAGGCCTTGGTGTTGTCGCCCAGGCCCATGCCGTCGGCGATGCCCACGGCCAGTCCGATGACGTTCTTCACCGCGCCTCCGAGCTCACAGCCGATCACATCGCCACTGGTGTAGGGCCGGAAGTAGGGAGTTCGGCAGGCGTCCTGCAAGCTCCTTGCGACGGACTCCTCCTTGCAGGCCACGACACTGGCCGCGGGCTGGCGACGGACGATCTCCGGGGCCAGGTTGGGACCGGACACGACGGCGATACGTTCGGGACCTGCCCCGGTGACCTCGGCGATGACCTGGCTCATCAGCTTGGCGGTGCCCAGCTCGACGCCCTTCATCAGGCTGACGAGCACCGTCCCCGGGTCGATCAGGGGCGCCCAGGCGCCGAGGTTGGCCCGCAGCGCCTGCGAGGGCGTCGCCAGAACCATGAACTCGGCACCCCGCAGGGCCTCTGCCGCATCCGTGGTCGCCTTGATCCCGGGCGGCAGTTCAACGCCGGGGAAGTAGTGCGGGTTGGTGCCCGTCGAGTTGATGGCGTCGACCAGCTCGGAGCGACGTCCCCACAGTGAGACCTCGCGCCCCGCGTCGGCGAGGATCATCGCAAAGGCCGTTCCCCAGGACCCAGTACTGAACACAGCAACACGGCCTGTCACCGTCCTGCCCCCTTCGTGATCGCGGCGTATGAAACCGGCCCGCCCTGGCCGCGCCTGTCAATGCCCTGACCAGGGTAGAGAGTGGTCAGAGGTCACCTGCGCCCGGCTCCCTCGACCCAGGTGACGGGGCCGCCGTCCGGGCGCCGTCGGCCGGACCCGCCTGCCTTCTGCGTGGGCGCCTACCCCGTCCCGGCGCCTGCCACTGCGCCGGCATGGCCGGCAGCCCGGCCTGTGCGGCGGGATACGCGTTTCCGCTCCGGTCCACCGATCTCCAGCCCGGACCCTGCGCACCCTGCGGGCCTCGTTCGTCCGGGGCATCGGGACTACGGGCCGTCAGATGTGCTGGCTCACCGATGACTTCGGTCTCGGTCTGCCCGGGGGGCGGACAGCAGTCCGGAGAGCGGCCGGAGTGGCCCGGGGGTGCGCGATGGCAGAGCCGAGCAGCCCGGCCGACGGACTCCGGATCCTGACTGCGGGCAGCGGCGGCTACCGGCTCGCCAGCCCCTCGGCGCAGTACTCGCGCAGTGCCGCCGCGGTTGCCTCGTCCACCGGCAGGAACGCCTCAAGCTTCAGCTCCGCGAGCGTGACGTCCACAGCGGTCGCGAAGGTGGTCACGGTCGTCATCAGATGCAGCTCCCCGAGGGAGCTTCGTAGCCGCAGTGGCACGGCGAAGCCGAGGTGGCCGGCGGACGGCTCCGGGGTGGGGACATACGGCGAGAGTTCGGCGCGCAGCCCGGCGAGGTGGCCGATGCGCTCCAGGATGTGCCAGGCCCAGGGGCCGAAGTTGAGGATCCGGGGTGCGATTCCGTCGGGGTGGAGTGCGAGACGGTAGGCGTTGGTGCCCGGGCCGACCAGGTCCTCGGCTGCGCCCTCGGTGATCAGGCCGAAGGCCCGGTTGCAGGCGACCACGTCCCCGTTCCGGTCCACCACGAGGGCCGGGTAGGGAAGGTGGCCGGTGAGGATGTGGTCGATCGCGGTGCGTACCGGCGCCAGAGCGGGGTCGTCCAGGGAGCTTTCCGTGTACACGGGTGCGTAACCGGCCGCCAGCAGCAGTTCATTGCGCTCCCGCAGCGGCAGTTCCAGGGACTCGGCCAGGCGTACCACCATGCTCCGGCCGGGGGAGGAGCGTCCCGACTCCATGAAGCTGAGGTGGCGCTGGGTGGTCCCGGCGCGCAGCGCGAGGTCGAGTTGGCTGAGACGGCGTCCGGTGCGGCGCTCGCGCAGCGCCTGAGGAAAGTCCACGGCTACGTTGTAGCCGGGTCCGGTGGGCCCGGGCCATTCCCTCCGGGGAATTGTCCGTATCCCAGGCTGCGGGAAGCATCACCGCCATGGACATCGGAGTGCTTCTTCCTACCGGCAAGGCCCAGTGGGGCGCGGGTGACGGGCCACGGGAGCTGCCCGCTTTCGCCGCCAGGGCCGAACAGCTCGGCTTCTCCTCGCTCTTTGTGAACGACTCCCTGATCAGCCCGCGCATCGAGGCGTTGACGATGCTCGCCGCGCTGGCCCCGACGACCGAGCGGGTGACCCTGGGTACGGGCGCGCTGCTGCCCTTCCTGCGCCGCCCGGTGCAGGCCGCCCAGTCCCTGGCCTCGATCGACCTGCTGTCGGGGGGCCGACTGGTGGTCGCGGTCGGCGCGGGCTTTCCCGGACGGTTCGGAAAGCCCTTCTACACGGTCTCCGAGGTGCCGTGGGAGCGCCGTTTCACCCGCCTCGACGAGACCGTCCAGCTGTGGCGGGCACTGTGGAGCGGGGCCTCCTCCTTCCATGGCGAACTGCTGGCCTTCGACGACCTTCCGCCCGCCACGCTGCCCTTCCGGCAGGGTGGCCCGCCCATCTGGCTGGGCGGGGCGACGCCCGCGGCCCTGGCCCGCACCGGGCGTCTCTACGACGGCTGGCTGCCCTATCCACCCCAACCCGTCGACTACGCCTCGGGTCTGACGGCGGTGCGGAAGGCTGCGGCCGAGGCCGGACGTCCGGACGGGGCCGTCACCCCGGCGCTGTTCGTGTCGGTGCGCGTGGACCGCAGTGCGGAGGCCGGGCGGCGCTCGCTCGGCGACTGGGCCCTGGCCAACTACGGCATGCCGCTGGCGGAGCTGGAGAAGATCCAGGCGGTGGTCACCGGGACGCCGGAGGAGGTCACCGAGGGCCTTGCCCGTTACATCGATGCCGGGGCGCGCCACCTCGTCGTCCGCCTCGGCGCTCTCGACCTCCGGGGCCAGCGCGAGCAACTGGAACGGGTGGCCGCGCTGATCCCCGGTCTCACCGATGTCCGAGGGCCCCGGCGCAGCCGACCTTGACGGCCGTCCCGGGCCCTGCGGAGGGCCCCGGACGCCTCGTCGCAGGCCGTTGGACGGCCGGGGCCTGCGGGCGGATCATTCGATGGCGTAGGTCGCCGCCTGGACGGCTCGGGGCTGCCCCAGCAGATCGGTGCTGTCTGCCCACTGGTCCACGCTGCCCACCAGGGGCAGCCCGGCGAGGTCGGGGTCGGTCACCGTCCTCGCGAGTGCCTGCGCGAAGCGTTCGGCGTGCAGGACCATGAAGGGGCGCGAATGGTAGGGGCGGCGCTTCGGGTCGACCGGGGCGGTGAGCCCGGATGCGTTCTGCAGGGAGGCGACGGCCTCATAGGCAGTGCAGAGGTGTTCCTCCCGGGTCGGGTAGTTGGTCGCCGCCAGTGCTCCGCGCAACGCGGGGGTGAGCCGCTCGGCCGCAGGCAGGCTGCTGAACGCGCTGCCCAGCCACTTGCTGTAGGGCGCGTAGCGGCGCTCCAGCAGCAGGCACAGGCGCATCAGGTCGCGCACCAGCCGGGCGGCCACCACGGCTGAGCCGATGTCGTCGCCGACCTCCGCGCAGCGGCCCACGAACGCCTCCTCCTGCGAGATACGCTGCCACTGGCATGCCAGCAGATACCGCCAGACCTGCTCCGGGTACCACGCCAGCCTCCGCCGGACGGCGGTGAGGGTGCCGAGCCCGTCGTGGAAGACCTCGCCGCCGGTGGCCTCGGCGAGCCGTTGCTGGGGCATCGCCAGCCAGGCGCGGCTGCCCGGCACCTCGTCGGCCGAGTGCAGTCCGACCTGCCCGGCCGGCCATCCGTCCATGTCGAGGATGTCCACGCGGTGGTTGACCGGGCCGTCGGTCGGCTGCATGTGTCCGACGGGGTCCAGCGGGTCGCTGCTCTGCTGGAAATGGGTGGGCCAGCCCCGTACGTCCTTGGGCAGACGCTCCGCCAGGAGCCGGCGGAGGTCCGCGCTGTGCCGGGCGTGGTCCCCGGCTGTCAGGAAGACCTGCAGCCGGGGGCCCCAATCATGGTCGGCCGAGCGCGCTGTGTCGAAACCCAGGACCTCGGAGCCGCTGCCGACCCGGGCAGCGGCGTACCGCAGGCCCGGACGGGCTTCCTGGAGGATCGGCCGAACCGCCTCCTCGTACAGGATCCTGGACAGCTCGAGGCCGGGCATGAACCCGCCGCCGGAGATCGTCATGGCCCAACTGTGCCGGACGCACTTCCGCCCGAGCCATCGGTTATCGGCTCGCGCCAAGGGGCAGGCCCGGGCCGTGCCCCGTGATCGGTCCTGTGGTGGTCGGGGAGAGACGGCGGACGCTGCGTGGTCGCGGACAGAGCCGATGCCTGCCGGGGAGCGATGGTGATGGGTGCCCCTGGTGGGACCGCAGGAAACGGCCGGCAGGTGCGACCGGCCGACGGGCCGCTGTGCGGCCCGGGCGGTTGTCGTCGCGGCACCGGGCCTCCGGGTCGGGGAGGACGGGAGGCCCGGGAGCTCAGTCCGAGTTGTACCAGGTCAGCACTCCGGGACCGTCCGGAGTGATCACCGGCACCCATGCCTCGTCGGTCTCACGCATCCGGGTCTCGTCCAACCGCAGGTGGTGCGGCTTCTCGGCCTTCCCGTCGCACGCCCAGTAGCGGACGGTTCCGACGATCTCGCGGAGCCTGTTCTGCTCGTCATCCGCCCACATGTGATCGTGGGTGCCGGCGCCGCGGAAGTCCTTTTCGAACAGCGTGCGCAGCGCGTCCAGCCCGTCGGGGGCCACCAGTGGTACGAGGAAGCCCTCCACCTGCCCCTGCCGGCAGGCGGTGCCGCCGTACTGCTGCTGGTAGAGGACCCCCGTCTCCGCCTCGACCACCGCATACAGCCAGCCGCCGCCGCTGGAGCCGTCGGGATCGAGGAAGACGAAGTGTCGGGAACTCATGGAGGCAGTCTTGCGGGTTGGCGTCGCAAGCTCAACGACATTCAGCCTTCGAGATCAACTGGGTGTGACGGCCGGGGTCGTGGCGCAACCCGCATCGGTACGTCTGCCGGGTGACCGCGCGCGGTGTCGTGGCCGCTCCGCGACGACCGCAGCGGCCCGGCGGCCCGGTCGGTCCACCCTTCTCCTTCGTCGAGCCTGACGTGACGGATCATCACATTCGGGGTCGTTGCACGGGCACGCCGCGTGGGACCTGTGCGTTACCCGGACGGCTGGCGAGGCGACGGAGGGGAAGCGGATGCCGGAGTTCGAGTACCCGCCCGTGCGGGCGGCAGGTCGTGGGCGCGCCTGGTACCGGGGCGACTGCCATGTGCATTCCGTCCACTCCGACGGGGAGCTCACGCCCGAGCAGTTGGAGGCCGGCGCCCGTTCGGCGGGACTGGACTTCATCGCGACCACGGACCACAACACCGCCGATGCCCACGGCGCCTGGGGGGCCTACGCCGATGACGACCTGCTGGTGATCCTGGGCGAGGAGGTCACCACCCCGACCGGGCACTGGCTCGCCCTCGGCATCCGCCCGGGGCAACTGGTCGACTGGCGGTACCGGGTGCGGGACCGACTGGTCGCCGGGCAGCTGGACCAGGTGCACCGGGCCGGGGGTATCTGTGTGGCCGCGCATCCCCATGCGCCCTACCCCTCGGGCGACTTCATGTATTCGTACCAGGGCTTTGACGCGGTCGAGGTGTGGAACGGACTGTGGGCCTCGGACCGGCCCTGGAACGCCGACAACGAGGCGGCGCTCGCCGAATGGGGCCGCGGTCTGGCCGCGGACGTCGAGGGCGGCCCATGGCGCCCGGCGACGGGCAGCAGCGACACCCATCTGGAGGACCAGATCGGTGTGCCCCACACCGTGGTGCTGGCCGACGAGTTGAGCACACCCGCGATCCTCGCCGGGATCCGTGCGGGTCGGAGCTGGATCGCCGAGTCGGCCGCCGTCGAGCTGTCGCTGGAGGTGTCCGCCGGCGGCGGCGTCGCGGGAATCGGCGAGCGTCTGGACACCGGTGGAGAGCCGGTCGTCGTGCGGGTGGAGGTGCGCGGTGTGCCGTCCGGAACGGTCGGCTTCCACACCGACCGCGGGAAGGTGCACCGGGTGACGCTGCCGGAGTCGGGCGCGGGCACGGTGGAGTGGCACACCGGCGCGCAGGAGTCGGCGTTTGTGCGTGTCGAGGTGCGGCGGACCGACGGGCATGCGGCGGCCCTCAGCAATCCGGTCATCCTCGTGTGAGCGCACGGCCCCGGCGCACGGCCTCACCACACGGCCTCACCCCACGGCCCCTGCATCGCGAGGGGCGCCACGGACCTGCGGCGCAGCTCAGCCGTGGCGGTCGTGGTCGGCCAGAACCTCGGCGATCACATGCCGGTTGACGGCGGCACGCTGCGGATCGGTGTCGATGCACTCGCTCAGCACCAGCAGGGACTTCCACAACGCCCACCCCCGGGCCCGCGCCCAGGTGCCGTCGTCCTGGCCGACCGCCTTCCGGAAGGCCTCCCGGCTCTCCCCGGAGAACAGCTGCCAGGCGATGACCAGATCGCAGGCCGGGTCGCCGACACCCGATGTACCGAAGTCGATGACGGCGGTCAGCCCGCCGTCCAGGACCAGCAGGTTGCCGGAGGCGATGTCGCCATGGAACCACACGGGCGCGTCACACCACTCCGTTGCGAGGGCCGCGTCCCAGACGGCGGTGGCCCGGCCGGTGTCGACCCGGCCCCGCAGCGCGGCCGTGCAGCGGCGGGTCTCGTCGTCGTAGTGCGCAGGCGGGGCGCCCCGGTACCAGCTGTGCTGCCCGGCCGCCGGGCCGCCGGTGGTGTCGCAGCGCTGGAGCGCCACGATGAACTCGGCCACCTGGACGGCGAACCGCGGCATGTCGTCGATCCGGCCGCGATCGGCGGTCTCGCCCGGTAGCCAGCCGCGCACCGACCACGGGTGGGGATATCCCTCACCGGGAACGCCCTTGGCGAGGACCGGCGGAACGGCGACCGGCAGTTGGGGCGCGAGTCTGGGCAGCCAGTGGTTCTCCTTGTCGACCGCGGGGACATAGCCCGGTGCCGTGGGCAGACGGACGGTCATGCGGTCGCCGAGGCGATACGTCCTGTTGTCCCAGCCGTCGACCGCCACGGGTGTCACGGGCAGATCGCCCCACTGCGGGAACTGGGTGGCGATCAGACGCTGCACCAGGGCGGCGTCGATGCCGGAACGGCCGTCGGGAGGAGTGGTGACCATCAGGTGATGATCCCGCCGGCCGCCGCGCCGGGCAAAGGGTTAACCCGAGGCCTGGGCGAGGCGCGGCCGCGCGCACTCCGGCCGTTGCAAAGGGCGCGATGTGCAGGGATCACCTCTGATGGGCCGATTCCGGCGCGCCGTCCTCGCTCTGTCAGGGTTCCTTGACATGGTGAACCTGTCAGGAGATCCTGACGGCATGGGTGATGAGCAGACACCGGCCGCCCGACTGGCGGCCCAGGTCACCAACAAGGACCCCGCTGTCGGGTTGCAGGCAGTCGTCGCGCTGCGGCGCCTCCTGGAGGAACTGGAGCGCCTGCACGTGGACAACGCCCGGGAACAGGGCTGGACGTGGCAGAGCATTGCGACGGCACTGCAGGTCAGCAGGCAGTCCGTGCACGAGAAGCACGCAAGCAGGCGTAAAGCGATGGGCAAGGAGGACTGACGTGTTCGACCGATTCACCGAGCTCGCCAAGCGGGCCGTGGTGGCTTCCCAGGATGTGGCGATCGCGCTGGGCCATGACTTCATCGGCACCGAGCACCTGCTCATCGGCCTGGTCCAGACCGCGGGCACGGCGGGCGAAGTGCTCCGCCGGCACGGTGTGGAGCTGTCCCAGGCCCGGGAGCAGACCGTCCGGCTGCTGCAGGAGGCCGGGGTGACTGCCACCGGCGGCCGGGCCGCGATGGACGCCCTCGCCTCCATCGGCATCGACGTCGCCGAGATCCAGCGCCGGGCGGACGACACCTTCGGCCCCGGGGCCTTCCACTTCCCCCGGCCCGCCTACACCCCGGAGGCCAAGAAGGCGCTGGAGTTGACCGTACAGGAGGCCGCCGACCTCGGGAGCGAGCCCATCGACACCGAGCACATGCTGCTGGGGCTCCTGGCGGCGGGCGAGGGCGTGGCCGTCCAGGTCCTGGCAGCGCTCGACGTCGACACCGCGGCCCTGCGCCAGGACGTACTGGACCGCGTGGCCCAGCAGGCCTGACCGGCGCCGCCGGTCCTCGCTGTGCAACCGGCCCCTCGCTGTACAACCGGCCCCTCGCCGTGCGGGCGGATCGCAGGGCGGCGACCGGTGACCGGAAGGCGCGGCCTCCCCGCCGCCGACCCCGTGGCCGCCCCACGCGACCGGCGCACAGGCCCGGCCGGAGCCGCCGCGGGGCACCTCCCGCAGCGGCTCCGGCCGGGCCCGTCCACTGCTCCGCCCGCCCCAGAGGGGCGGCGCCGCTCAGGCGGACCGCAGAGGTACCGCCCCGCCCCGCAGCCGGATCAGCAGGCCGGTCGGCGTCACCTCGACCGAGGTGGCCCGCATCCCCAGCGGATAGTCGCCCCGGCCCGGCGAACCGAGCCCATCGCCCAGGCCGCCGGGGTCGACCGCGCGGCCCAGCACGCTCAGCCCGGCCGTGGCGAAGGAGACCCGCCCGTCCCTGATCAGCGGACGCAGCGTCAGATGCGCCACCCCGCCCGCCCCCAGATCGACCGTGATCGTCCCCAGGCCCGGATCCGTGGCCACCGCCGTCACCGGCACCGAGGAGGCCTTCGCCCGGACGGCGTCACCGATGGAGGCGGCCGGCACGGAGACCTCGGCCCGGGAGCTGCCGACGGCCGCCCGGTCCCCGAAGCGGACGTCGTACAGCTGCGCATGGACATCGACCTGCTCCAGAGGGCCGACACCGGCGTGCCGGCTCTCGATGTCCACCCGGGGTATGCGGCGGTGGAGCAGGTCCCACAGCGCCGATCCGTCCTCGTCGACCGTCAGCCCGCCCCGGTTCAGCGCGGGTACGGCCCGGGCGACCCGCTCCCGGATCAGTAGCCGGGCGGTGTACTCGCCCCCGCCCGAGGCGGCGGCCACGGCCAGCACGACCGCGCCGGCCACCGTAGCTGCCCGGTGGCTGCGCAGTACGCCGCGCAGGCGGCGCCCGGCCGCGCTCACCGGCCGCCCGTCCCCGCGTGTCCGGGGGCGCCCGCGTCATGGACGGCACGGCTCTCCGGGACGGTCTTCACCACGTGCCCGCGGTCCGGTGCCGAGTCGGCATGCCCGGGCCCGGTCCCGTCGGCGGGACCCTCCGGGTCGAGATGCGGCAGCAGCCGGTCGAGCCAGGCCGGGAGCCACCAGTTGAACCGCCCGAAGAGATACATGGTCGCGGGGACGAGCAGCAGCCGGACGACCGTGGCATCGATGACCACGCTCACGCCCAGCCCCAGCGCGAGCATCTTGATGACCACACTGGCCGAGAGCAGAAAGGCGAGGAAGACGCTGGTCATGATGAGCGCGGCGCAGGTGATGACCCGGGCGGTGGCGGCGAGCCCGGTCGCCACCGCGAGGTGGTTGTCCCTGTGCTGCAGCCAGGTCTCGCGGATCCGTGAGAGCAGGAAGACCTCGTAGTCCATGGAGAGGCCGAAGACGATGGCGAACATCATCATCGGGACGTACGACTCGACGGGGACCTTCTCCGCCACCCCGAACAACGGGCCGCCCCAGCCCCACTGGAAGACCGCGACCACCACGCCGTAGGCGGCCGCGATGGAGAACAGGTTGAGCAGCGCCGCCTTCACCGCGATCAGCAGACTGCGGAAGACCGTCAGCAGCAGCAGGAACGCCGCGGCCACGACCAGTGCGATCACCAGCGGCAGCCCGGACTGCAGCCGGTCGGTGAAGGTCAGGGTGGAGGCGGTGGTCCCGGTGAGGTAGCCGGTGGCGCCGGTGCCCGCCAGCGCCTGCGGGAGAGTGGTGTCCCGGAGGGTGCCGAACAGTTCGGCGGTCGCCTTGTCCTGCGGGCCGTGGGCGGGGGTGACGGTCGCGGTGAGCAGCACATGGTCCGGGCTGGTCACCGGCGGGGTCACCGCGGCGACGCCGGGCACGGAGGCCAGCCGGCTCCGCAGGGTGGCGGCGAGCTGCTCCCGCCGGTCCTGGTCGCCGAGCAGACGGCCGTCGAGCTGCACCACCACCGTGAAGGGTCCGTTGGCGCCCGGCCCGAAGCCCTCCGTCACCAGGTCGTAGGCGCGCCGGTCGGTACTGCCGGTCGGCTGCGCACCGGCGTCGACATGGCCGAGCCGCATGGAGGCGACCGGTACGGCGAGCACACCGAGTACCAGCAGCCCCCCGACCAGGACCAGCCCGGGGCGCCTGCCGACCGCGGCGGCCCAGCGGTGCCAGAGGTCGGTGCGGCCGGTCGGTTCGGCGACCGGCCTGCGGATGCTCAGCCGGTCGATGTGCCGTCCGATCAACGCCAGCAGCGCCGGGGTGAGCGTCACTGAGGTGCCCGCACCGACGACGACGGTCAGAGCGGCGGCGGCTCCCAGCGCGCCGATGAAGGAGACGCCGCAGGCATACAGTCCGGCCAGGGAGAGGGTGACCGTGGCGGCCGCGACCAGGACGGCCCGGCCGCTGGTCGCCATGGTCCGCCCCACCGCCTCATGGGGGTCGAGCCCGCCGTGCAGCAGGGCGCGGAAGCGGGTGGTCAGGAAGAGCGCATAGTCGATCCCCACCCCCAGGCCCATCATGGCGGCCAGCGCTGGCGCGGCCTGGGCGAAGTCCACCCGGGCGGCGAGCAGGCCCAGTCCGCCGAGACCGACGGCGAGCCCGACGACCGCGGTCACCAGGGGCAGGCCGGTCGCGGCAACGCTGCCGAAGCCGATCAGCAGGACCAGGACGGCCACCCCGAGGCCGATCGCCTCCGAGGCGCTGTCGGCGGCCTTGGGCGCCGCCAGCTGCCCCAGCGGGTCCCCGTACTCGACCGTGACATGGTCGGCGCGCAGCGGTGCCACCGCCGCGTCCACCCGCTGGATGTAGGAGCGGTCGAAGGCAGCGGGGTTGCTGGTGAAGCGGACGGTGGCCATGCCGGTCCCGCCGTCACGGGAAAGACCCGCGGGGCTGTCCAGGGGATCGGTGACCGACAAAACGCCGGAGAGCCGCCGAAGGCCTGCCACCGCGCTCTCCACCGCGTCGCGGTGCAGGCTCAGGCCACCGCGGTCGGACCTGAGGACCACAGGTGCCGCCACCCCCGCCGCCGAGGGGCTGCCATGGGCCCTGAGCAGATCGCTGCCCGTCTGCGCCGCGGAGCCGGGCAGCGAGAAGCTGTCCGCGAAGGTGCCGCCCCAGTGGGCCCTGGCCAGACCGGTCGCTGCCAGCAGGACCAGCCAGACCGCCACCACCCGCCAGGCGCGGCGGGAGCACCACCGGCCGGTGCGGTACAGCAGTCCGGGCCGCTCAGTCGTTTCGGCGTTCATGGTCGGAAATGATCTGCCCTGCGGGTAAGGGCGGCATCAGGCCCGTGTTCGGGGAATGTACGGGCTGCGGTGCCCCGCGCCCCGCAGTGGCGGCCGCATGGTTAGCATCGGGCTGTTGCCGCAGGTGAAAGGGTCCTTGATGACCGCCTCCAGAGGTCTGGTGCTGATCGTCGAGGACGAGCGCTACATCGCCGACGTCCAGCGCCTGTACCTGACGCGTGAGGGCTTCGGCGTGCAGATCGAGACGGACGGGGAGGCCGGTCTGGCGTTCGTCCGCCGGATGCACCCCGTGGCCGTCGTCCTCGACATCGGACTGCCGGGAATGGACGGCATCGCCTTCTGCAGGGCGCTGCGCGACGCCGACGACTGGACGCCGATCGTGCTGGTGACCGCCCGGGGCGAGGAGGCGGACCGGATCCTCGGCCTCGAACTGGGCGCGGACGACTATCTGACGAAGCCGTTCTCCCCCCGCGAACTCGTCGCCCGGGTCAAGGCCGTGCTGCGCCGTGCCTCGGGGCCGCCCGGCGGCGCCGTCACCCGGGTGGGACGGCTCAGCATCGACACGGCCGCCCGTACGGTGCACAGCGACGGGGAGCCGGTGGAACTGACGGCCACCGAGTTCAACCTCCTCGCGCACCTGCTGCGCAACCCGGGCCGGGTGCTCACCCGTGAACAGCTGCTGGCCCAGGTCTGGGGGTACGCCAGCTATCGCGACACCCGCATGGTCGACGTCTTCGTCTCCCAACTGCGCGCCAAGCTCGGTGACGCCAGCCCCATCCGCACCGTACGCGGGGTCGGCTACAGCACCGCGGGCCCCTGCCCATGAGCCCCCAGCCGCGCCGCCGGCGGCCGCTCGTGGCCGTACTGGTGGCACTGACGACGCTGGTGGCCACCCTGGTCGTCGCACTGACCGGACTGGTCACCTGGCAGACCGCGGAACACGGCGCCGAGCAGCGGGAACGCGAGGCACTGGCGCGGCAGGCCACCGTGCTGTCCCGCCTTCCCGCACTGTCGCAGCAGATCTTCCACGGCGCTCAGGTGCTCGGCGGGCCCAACGGCGTCCAGATCGCGGTCATCGACGCGGACGGCTCCATGGCGGGCGGAGCCGCCCCGGCAGTCGACGTCGCCTCCAGGGCCCGGCTGCTCGCCGGGCAACCCGTCTCCACCAGCGGCATCCTCGCCGGACAGGAGGTGCTCCTCGTCGGGCACCCCGGCACCGGCGGCGGAGCGGTGGTGCTCACCGAGCCCCACACCGTCGTGGACGGCAACACCGACCAGGTCCGCCGCAGCGCACTGCTTCCCCTGCTGGCCGGCATGCTGGGGGCCGGCCTCGCCGGCGCCGTCCTGGCCCGCCGGATCACCCGGCCCCTGACCACGGCGGCCCGGGCCGCGCACCGGCTCGCCGACGGCGAGCGCGGGGTGGCCGCTGAGGTGAGCGGCCCCCGGGAGACCGCGGAGATCGCCCGCGCCCTCAACGTCCTGGACGCCGCACTCACCCGCAGCGAGAACCGCCAGCGCGACTTCCTGCTCTCCGTCTCCCACGACCTGCGCACCCCCCTCACCGCATTGCAGGGCTACGCCGAGGCGCTCGCCGACGGGTTGATCGAACCGGCGGACGTCCCCGCCGCGGGCCGCACACTGGCCGAGGAGACCAGCCGTCTGGACCGCTTCCTCGGCGACCTGCTGGCACTGGCCCGGCTGGAGGCGGACGACTTCCGCCTCGATGTCGCAGCCACCGACCTGGCCTCCGTGGTCCGCCGCGCGGCCGCGTTCTGGACCGGGCCGTGTGCCCGGGACGGTGTGGAGCTGCGGATCGAGGAACCGGGGCCCGGGGAACGGGCGCCGGTCGTCGACACCGACGCCTTCCGGGTGCGGCAACTCCTCGACGGCCTGGTGCAGAACGCCCTGCGGGTGACGCCCGAAGGGGGCCGGCTGGTGCTGTGCCTGCGGGCCGCGCCGTCCGGTCGCGCCGAGCTGGAGGTGCGTGACAGCGGGCCCGGCCTGACCGACGACGACGTCCGTGTCGCCTTCGACGCCGGTGCGCTGCACCAGCGCTACCGCGCCGTCCGTCCGTCCGGCAGCGGTCTCGGCCTCGCCATCGCCCAGCGCCTCACCGCCCGGCTCGGCGGCACCATCGGCGTCCGGGGCCACGGCCCCGAGGGCGGTGCGTGTTTCACGGTCACCCTGCCGCGCGGCCGCCCCGAGCCGCCCGGTCGGTACGCCACGGGGTAGCCGCCGGGGCCGGCCCACGACAACGGCACCCGCAGCCCGGGGGCAAGCCGGACCCGGGATGCCATCATGACGCCATGGTCATACTCTCGGCTGTCGCATCGTTCGCTGCCGTCGCAGGTCTGCTGACGATCATTCCCGGGCTCGACACGGCCCTGGTGCTGCGCAGCGCCGCCACCCGGGGGCGCGCACACGCCTTCGCCACCGCCCTGGGCATCAGCACCGGCGCACTGACCTGGGGCGCCGCCGCAGCGGGCGGGGCCACCGCGCTGCTGACGGTCTCGCAGGACGCCTACACCGCGCTGCGGATCGGGGGTGCGGGCTATCTGCTGTGGATGGGCGTCGGAATGCTGCGGGCCCTGCGCCGGGAGTCCGTCGCCCCGGAGGTGCGTGCCGAGCCGCGCGGGGTGCCCTTGTCCGGCTCGTACCGGCGGGGGCTCACCACCAATCTGCTCAACCCGAAGATCGGGGTCTTCTACACCGCGATGCTGCCGCAGTTCATCCCGGCGCACACCCCGCACCTCGCCATGGGGCTGCTGCTGGCCCTGGTCCACGATGCCGAGGGGATGGCCTGGTTCGCCTTCCTGATCCTCGGCACCGAACGGCTGGGGGCGCTGCTGCGGCGCCTGCGGCTGAAGCGGCGCACCGTACAGCGCGCCATGGACACGGTCACCGGAACGGTCCTGATCGGCTTCGGACTGGATCTGGCGCTCTCCGAGCACTGAGGCGAAACGCAGGTGCGGGTGCCGGGCCGGCTGATGTGCCGTCCGCCCTGGCGAGGCCGTCGCTGTGGTGCCGGAGCCTGAGGTCGGGCGGCCCGGCCGCCGCGGGGGCGCACCGTCCCGGGGACGGCGGCCTGACCGGCTGTCACCATGGTTCGTACACTGCGGCGACCAACCATGGGAGCACATCATGACCCTGCCCGCGCTCGTCGTCGTCAGCGGAGCCCCCGGCACCGGCAAGACCACCCTGGCCCATGCGGTCGCCCGTGAGCTGGGGTGCCCGGCGGTCATCCGGGACGAGATCAAGCAGGGCATGGTCCTGTCCACGCCGGGTCATCGCAGCGGGGCGGGCGATCCCCTGAACCTCCCGACCCTGGAGGCGTTCTTCGGCGTACTGACGACGCTGGTCCGGGCCCGGGTGACCGTCGTGGCGGAGGCCGCCTTCCAGGACCGGCTGTGGCGGCCGAACCTCGAACCGCTCATGGGCCTCGCGCGGATCCGCGTGATCCGCTGCACCGTCCCGGCCGCTGTCGCCCACACCCGGATCGTGCACCGCGTGCGGCACAGCGCCCACAGGTCCGCGCACGGCGATCGGGAGCTGCTGGCGGCAGTCGCCGCGGGAGAGCACTCCCTGGACTCCTTTGCGCCGATCTCCCTGGACGTCCCCACCCTGGTGGTGGACACCTCGGACGGCTACCGCCCGGGGATGTCCGACATCGCCGCCTTCGCGGGGGCGGCCGAGCCGAGCGGCGCCTGCTGACCGGCCCGGCGGCCGCGGGCTCCACGGGCGCCGCCTCGTCCTGCTGGTGATGGGCCGGTGGGGCCCGGCAGCGCATCGCGGGACGGCGCCGGAGGCGGGTTGCGGTCAGTCCGGGGGCCGCAGCTGCGGGCGGCCCGCGTCCTGGTCCGCGTCGCCGAGCGACAGGTGGGAGACGATGCGGTACCGGTCGCCGCGGTAGAGGGAGTGCACATACTCCACCGGGCGTCCGGTGCGGTCGGTGGTGAGCCGTTCGACGTGCAGGGCGGGGGAGAGGACCGGCACGGTCAGCAGCCGGGCCTCCTTCTCGCTGACCACGGTGGGCTCCATGGACTGCTCGGCCTCGTGCACCCGGACGCCGTGGACGTCGCGCAGCAGTTCATAGAAGTCGCCGGCCTCCATGTCGGCCGGTTTGAGCCCGGTGACCAGCGCCGCGGGCACATGGAGGTACTCGATGGCCATCGGCTCGCCGTCGACCAGCCGCAGCCGGGCGATGTAGACGACCTCGACGGCGGGGGAGATGCGCAGCTTGCGGCCGACGCGGGCGCCCGCCTGCACCACGCTGAACTCCAGGACCCGGCTGGACCAGTGGCCCGCGGCCCTGGGCAGGACGAAGCCGTGGTCCTCGGTGGCGGCCGCCAGCTCCTGGGTGATCTTGGCCGGGGCGACGAACATCCCCCGGCCGTGCTCGCGGACGATCAGACCGGTGGAGACGAGTTCGTCGACGGCGGAGCGCAGGGTGGGCCTGGAGACGCCGAGTTGGTCGCAGAGGGTGCGTTCGGAGGGGATCGGGTCGCCCGGGGTGCGTGCCTCGACGAGGTCGCGCAGATAGTCCCGTACCCGGGTGCGCTTGTATGCGGGTCCGGCGGTCTCCTCACCCATGTCCACCCTCCTCTGACGTGCGCTGGTGAACCATCCAGCAGTTGACCAGTCTGCACCACTGTCCCGGTGCGAAGCAAAGCACTCGCGAACTACTGCGTAACCAGGTGGTTTCGAGCCTTGACGGCCTGACTGCGCTCTGCCACCTTCTCTTACCAGTAGCAGGCCAGTTCGCAAGTGGTAAGTTTTCGGCCCCATCCCCAGAGGTGACCCGTCCGTGAGACCTCCCATGCCCTCCCGCGCCCTCGCCGTGATTGCGGCGCTCTCCCTCGCCGGGCTCGCCGCGTGCAGCTCCTCCTCGGGCAGCGCCAAGGGCGACGCCGGCTCGCCCACCGCACTGACCGTCTGGATCATGCGCGACAGCGTCTCCGACGGCATCCTCAAGCGCTTCAAGGCCGACTTCGAGGCCACGCACTCCGGCACCACCCTGAACATCCAGATCCAGGAGTGGGACGGCATCGGCCAGAAGATCATCAGCGCCCTGGCCAGCAAGGACGCCCCCGATGTCATCGAGGTGGGCAACACCCAGGTCGCACAGTACGCAGCCAGCGGGGGTGTGAAGGACCTCAGCGACAAGGTCACCGACCTCCAGGGCTCCGACTGGATCCCCGGCCTCGCCGAGCCGGGGAAGATCGACGGCAAGCAGTACGGCATCCCCTGGTACGCCGCCAACCGTGTCGTCATCTACAACAAGGACCTGTTCACCAAGGCGGGCATCACCACCCCGCCCAAGACCCGCGACGAGTGGCTCGCCGACACCGCCAAGCTCAACACCGGCGGCGACGACGGCATCTACCTGACCGGGCAGACCTGGTACGCCCTCGCGGGCTTCATCTGGGACGAGGGCGGCGACCTGGCCGTCAAGGGCGCCGACGGCAACTGGAAGGGCGCCCTCGACACCCCGCAGGCCCAGGCGGGCATGGAGTTCTACAAGAAGCTCCAGGCCCTCGGCAAGGGACCCAAGGACTCCGACGAGGCCAAGCCCCTCCAGGCCGAGGTCTTCGCCAAGGGCCACAGCGCCCAGATCATCTCCACCCCCGGCGGCAGCGCCGCCATCCTCCAGGCCAACCCCGCCCTCAAGGACAAGCTCGGTTTCTTCCCCATCCCCGGCAAGACCGCCGACAAGCCCGGCGCGGTCTTCACCGGCGGCTCCGACCTCGTCATCCCCGAGGCCTCCCAGCACCAGGACGCCGCCTACGAGGTGGTCAAGGCGCTGGCCGGCGAGAAGTGGCAGACCGAGATCGCCAAGGAGATGAGCTACGTCCCCAACCGGACGTCCCTGGCCGGAGTGCTCGCCGGGAACGAGGGAGCCGCCGCCATGGCCGCCGGCGCTGTCAACGGCCACGCCACCCCCAACTCGCCGAACTGGGCAGCGGTCGAGGCCAACAACCCGATCAAGCAGTACATGACGCAGGTCCTCACCGGCGCCGACCCGGCCGCCGCGGGGAAGACCGCCACCGACGCCATCACCAAGGCCCTCAACAGCACGTCCTGACAGGAGACCGACGCCGTGCCCACCGCCGCCCCGCCGGCCCCGCTGCGCCGGGTCTGGCCGTACCTCCTGGTCGCCCCCACCGTGGTGGGCGCGGCATACCTCCTGGTCTATCCGCTGGTCCGCAATATCGTGATGTCCTTCCAGCACTTCCGTCTCGGCGAACTGATCCGCGGCGGCGCCCAGTTCGTCGGCACGGCCAACTACACCGAGGTGCTGAACGACCCCGAGTTCTGGACGGTGGTGCGCCGTACCCTGCTGTGGACCGCCCTCAACACCGCGCTGATCATCGTGATCGGCACCCTGGTCGCGCTGATGCTCGCCCGGCTCGGCCGGCGCCTGCGGCTCGCCGTGATGAGCTCCCTGGTCCTGGCCTGGGCCACCCCGGTGATCGCCGCCACCACCATCTACCAGTGGCTGTTCCAGTCCCGCTTCGGAGTGGTCAACTGGATACTTGACCAGTTGGGGCTGCACGGCTACAAGGACTACGCCTGGTTCGCGCACAGCAACGCGACCTTCGCCATCCTGGTGCTGCTGATCGTCTGGCAGTCCGTCCCGTTCGCCGCGCTCACCCTCTACGGCGGGCTCACCACCATCCCGGGCGAGCTCTACGAATCCGCCGTGATCGACGGGGCCGGCCCCTGGAAGACCTTCCGCCTCATCACCTTCCCCACCCTGCGGCCGCTGTTCGCCCTGGTCACCTCATTGGAGGTGATCTGGACGTTCAAGTGCTTCGCCCAGATCTGGGTGGTCAGCCAGGGCGGCCCCGACGGCGCCACCACCACGCTGCCCGTCTACGCCTTCCAGATCGCCCAGTCCCTCCACAAGTACGACCTCGGTTCGGCGGTCTCCACGCTCACCGTCCTGATCCTGCTCGCCGCCCTGGTGTTCAACCTGCGCCGGATGTTCCGCCAGGAAGGGGAGACGTCGTGACCGACCTCGGCACCCGGCCCGTGCCCACCGCGCACCCGGCCCCCGCACCCCGCCCCGGGCACCTGGCCCGCTCCGTCCGCCCCCGGGCAGCGCGCCGTGCCCTGCGGCGACTGCCGCTCAACCTGGCGGCGCTCGCCGTCCTCGCCACCTCGGCCTTCCCCGTCTACTGGATGGTGCTCACCGCCTTCAAACCGACCTCCGAGATCCAGGCCGACACCCCCACCTTCCTGCCGCTCCACCCCACCCTGGAGCACTTCCGCACCGCCGTCGACGCCCAGGGGTTCGGGACCTTCTGGCGCAACAGCCTTGCGGTGACGCTGGGCTCGGTGCTGCTCGCCCTCCTCGTCGGGCTGCTGGCCGCCTTCGCCGTGGGACGGATGCGCTGGCGCGGCCGGCGCGCCTTCATCCTGCTGGTCTTCACCGCTCAGATGGCGCCCTGGGAGGCGCTGCTCATCCCGATGTACGTGATCGCCCGCGACACGGACATGCTCGACAGCCTCACCATGCTCACCCTGGTCTACTTCATGACCACGCTGCCCTTCACCATCGTGACCCTCCGCGGCTTCCTGGCCTCCGTCCCCGCCGAACTGGAGGAGGCCGCCCTGGTCGACGGCTGCACCCGGCCCCAGGCCTTCCGCCGCGTCACCCTCCCGCTGCTCGCGCCCGGGCTGCTCGCCACCTCCCTGTTCGGCTTCATCACCGCCTGGAACGAGTTCGCCTTCGCCAACACCCTCATCATCAAGAACCAGGACGCGCGAACCCTGCCCGTGTGGCTCTCCTCCTTCGCCAATGTCTTCGGCACCGACTGGGGCGCCACCATGGCCGCCGCCTCCCTGTTCATGCTCCCCGTCCTCCTGGTCTTCCTCGCCCTGCAGAAGAACGTCACCACCGGAATGACCGCCGGAGCCGTCAAGGGCTGACCGGGCCCGCCCCACCTCCCGGAGAGACCGAACCTGTGATCATTCCGACCCCCGTCCGGCTCGCCCTCGGCACCGGCCGCCATGTCCTCGACCCGCACACCACCGTCCGGGCCGACCCCGCCGCCCGCCCCGCCGCCCGCCTGCTGCGCACCCTGCTCGCCCCGGCGACCGGCCTGCCGCTCGCCCCGGCCGCAGACGGTGCCGTCCAGCTGGAGATCGACGGGACCGCCGCAGCGGAGACCGGTACGGAGGGTTACCGGCTCACCATTACCCCGGACACCGTCCGCCTCACCGCCGCCCGGCCCGCCGGACTCCTCAACGGCGTCCAGGCCCTGCGCCAGCTCCTCCCCGAGGCGCTCGCCGACGGCCCCGTCACCGGCACCGCCTGGACGCTGCCCTGCGTGGAGATCAGCGACCACCCCCACTACTCCTGGCGCGGACTGATGGTCGACGTCGCCCGGCACTTCCAGCCCGTCGCGCAACTGCGGCGCACCGTCGACCGCATGGCACTGCACCGGCTCAACGTCCTGCATCTGCATCTGACGGACGACCAGGGCTGGCGGATGCCCGTGGATGCCTACCCGCTGCTCACCGAGGTCGGCTCGGTCCGCAGCCGCTCCATGGTGGGACACGCGGGCTCCGGCCGGTACGACGACCGGCCGCACTCCGGCGCCTACACCAAGGACGAACTGCGCGCGCTGGTGGAGTACGCGGCCGAGCGTGGTGTCACCGTCGTTCCCGAGATCGAGATGCCCGGCCATGCCCGCGCGGCCCTCGCCGCCTACCCGCACCTGGGCAACCGGCCGGAGCGCCGCCTGGAGGTGTGGACCCAGTGGGGGGTCTGCCCCGATGTGCTCGGCGTCCATGAGGCGGTCCTCGACTTCTGCCGCACCGTGCTGGACGAGGTGATGGAGGTCTTCCCCTCCCGGTACATCCACCTCGGCGGCGACGAGTGCCCCACCGAGGACTGGGAGACCAGCCCGGCCGCCCTCGCCCGCACCGCCGAACTGGGCCTGCCCGCGCCCAAGGCGCTGCACGGCTGGTTTCTGCGCCAGGTCGGCGGGCACCTGCTCGCCGCCGGCCGCAGGCCGGTCGTCTGGGCCGAGGACAACGCCTCCAGCCTGCCGACCGAGTTCACCGTGATGCCCTGGCGCGACGGCGACCACGGCCGGGCCGCCGCCCGCCGGGGCCACGACGTGGTGATGACCCCGCACCGCGCCACCTATCTCGACTACCCGCAGTCGCACCGGCCCGACGAACCACTGGGCCAGGCCGGCGTGGTGGTGGACCTGCGCACCGTCCATGACCACCAACCCGGCCCGGCCCACTGGACGGAGGACGAGCGCGCCCATGTGCTGGGGACCCAGGCCCAGTTGTGGAGCGAGTACATCACCACCCCCGACCACTTCGACTACCTGGCCTATCCGCGGCTGTGCGCGCTCGCGGACCGCGCCTGGAACCCGGGCAGCGACTGGACCTGCGACTTTCTGCCCACGCTGCGCCACCACGCCGCCCGACTGGCGGCGCTGGGGATCAACCGCACCGGCCTGCTGTGAGCCCGCACGCCGCAGCAGGAGTCCCGTACCGCCTCACAGGAAAGGGATCACCGTGTCAGGAACCCCCCGCACCTCGCGCGGTCTGCTCACCGCGCTGGCCGTCTGCACCGCCGCCGGCATCACCGGCGCCGCACTGATCGCGACCCCCGCCTCCGCAGCGGCCGACAACCTGAGCGTGCAGTACCGCACCAGCGCCAGCGGTGCCACCGCCGACCAGTCAGAGCCCTGGTTGGAGATCTCCAACTCCGGTTCCACCACCGTGCCGCTCTCCGACCTGACGCTGCGCTACTACTTCAAGTCCGACGGGCCGTCGGTCTCCTACCGCTTCGCCTGCTCCTGGGCGGTCAAGGGCTGCGCCAACATCACCGGCACCATCGGCACCCTCGCCAACCCCACCGCCACCGCCGACCGCTATCTGGAGATCGGCTTCACCTCCGGCGCCGGCTCGCTCGCCCCGGGCCAGAACACCGGCGACATGCAGCTGCGCTTCTACCGCGCGGACTGGCAGACCCTCACCCAGTCCGACGACTACTCCTTCGGCGCCGCCCAGACCTCCTATGCCGACTGGAACAAGGTCACCCTGCAGCGCGCCGGAGCCCTGGTCTGGGGCACCGCGCCGGCCGGCAACGACCCCACCACGCCGCCCACCGACCCGCCGACCACGCCGCCGACCACCCCGCCCTCCGATCCCAACGCGCCGGCGCTCTTCGACGACTTCAGCTACACCACCAGCAGCGACCCGGCGGTGCGCCAGCACGGCTGGACGGTCAAGTCCGGCCAGGGCGGACCCGGCGTCGCCGGTGCCACCTGGTCGCCGGCCGATGTGACCTTCAGCAGCTCGATCATGAACCTGAGGCTCACCACCGACGGCACCGCAGCCGGCACCCGTGAGACCGAACTCCAGACCACCGCCCAGAAGTTCAAGTTCGGCACCTATGCGGCGCGGGTCAAGTTCGACGACACCCCGACCGGCGGCCCCGACGGGGACCACGTCAACCAGACGTTCTTCAACTTCACCCCGCTCAACGCACCCATGGACCCCAACTACGGCGAGCAGGACTTCGAGTACCTGCCCAACGGCGGATGGGGCGAGCCCAGCAGCATCATGTACGCCACCTCCTGGGAGACCTACAACCCGGACCCGTGGAACGCCGTCAACACCCACACCGAGAGCCGCGCCTCCTACGACGGCTGGCACGACCTCCAGATCACCATCGACAGCACGGCCATCACCTACTACATCGACGGCCAGGTCTTCGCCAGCCATGGCGAGCCCTACCTGCCCGAGACTCCGCAGTTCATCGACTTCAACCACTGGCTGATCGACTTCGGCGGACAGAGCAGCAGCACCCCCCGCTCCTACGACGAGCAGGTCGACTACGTGTACTTCGTCAAGGACCAGGTACTCACCCCCGCCCAGGTGTCGGCCAAGGTCGCCGGCTACCGCACGGCCGGAACCGCCTTCACCGACACCGTGCCCGGCAGCTGACACCCGCAGTCGCCGGTCGGCGCGGCCCCGGCGGCGCCCCGCTCCCCGTCGCCGCGCCGACCGGCGCCGAACCGGCCCCGCCCCGGACGCAACCGCCCGGGGCGGGGCCGGTGGCCAACGCCCGCTCGGGGGCAGGTATCGGCCGGGCCCGGACATGTGTCCGCAGCAGGCCCCAACCGGTAGTGGGGCGGCCCCGGCGGCTCAGCCCGCAACGGGCAGGACGGGTACGCAGATCCCCGGGCAGACAGCCGGTTTCAGGCACCCCTGCGGCCGGGCCCGACGCCTGCCCGGCCGGGCCCGTCGAACGCCGCCACCCGCAGAAACTGACGGGTCGTCCGCCTCGCCTGTGCGCCCGCCCGGCAGCCGCACCGCCTCCTGAGCGCTCCGGGGTGCCGTTTGCCTCCCGAAGGGCGCCGACGGCCGCAGCTCAGCCGGAAACACGCAGGTCAGACGTCATTTCAAGGCCTTCAGGTGGCGT
Source organism: Peterkaempfera podocarpi (assembly GCF_042466665.1). Classification (GTDB taxonomy): domain Bacteria; phylum Actinomycetota; class Actinomycetes; order Streptomycetales; family Streptomycetaceae; genus Peterkaempfera; species Peterkaempfera podocarpi. The sequence continues at coordinate 356,322 of NZ_CP162102.1, read as the reverse complement.
CGGTGCCACCCTCGGCACAGACTGGAGGGCAGAGGATCGGCCGCCGTTCGGGTGAACGCGGAACAGGTCCGCATCACCAGGCAGGCAGGACACCACGAGACCACGCCATGGAGGTGCTGATGAAGCGCAAGCTCGCCTCCCGCCGGGCCAGGACCTCGCTCGGTTGTCCCCGCGGCGGCGTGGTCCGCCAACGGCACCGTCACCGTGGCGGTCAGCGGCCCCTCGGGCCCACGATGCCGGAACCTGACGGACTGCCACTGCTGTGCGGTGCGTGAGCCGGCCTCCGACTTCCGGGCCACCTCCATGTCGTCGGCCGACGACACCGGCGACCCCTCTCGCTGTACACGGGTGGTGCACGGCGCTGCGCCTCCCTGTCCAACCCTCATCGGCCGTACCTTCGATCCGTTCGGGCTCGGCCGAGTCCCAGGGCAGACGCCCATGAAGAACATGAAGGACCCCGGCCGGCGCCACCGGCTCTGATCCGGTGTCGGCGATCGGCCGGTCTGCCGCGGCAGCCCGTGGCGTGGAGGCGGGCGGATCCAACCCGGGCGGGTGGAGTCCCGCGGTACTGCTCCTGGCGGAGAAGGCTGTTCTGTGGTCGGCAGCCCATCCGCCAGGAGTCCCGTCGTTCCGTCGACGGCGCCTCCGCCTTCCTCGCGAGCAGGACAGGACATCGTCGTCGGCCGCTCGGACGGGTGCTGCCGCCGCTCCCGACGCGGCGCCCGGGGTGGCTGCGGCGGCGGGGGAGTGAGCCGGTGGGGAAGGGCTGGCCGCCGCTGCTGTCGTCACGTCACCGTCCTTGAAAAGGGACCGAGTCGGAGCAGCAGCTCTGCCGCAACCCGGTCGGCCAGGGCAGGTCTCCCGAGGGGCCCACTTCCCACGGCCGTGTCCGCTGCGCCTGCGGACGGACCGCGCCCGTACTGCTTTCCGTATGCAGCCCGCGGCCGAGTTGCGGCCCGCCATGGGCTACGTACGGTGGAAGCCAGCGGCAGCCGCCGAGGCAGGGCCTCGGCCGCCCGTCCTTCCGGCCGCAACATTCCCAGCCCTCGGCCGACGCCGAGGGGGACAGGGAGACCGGCATGAACCCGACGAAGACCGCAACCCTTGCCGCCGTCCTTGCCACCGCTGCAGGCATCGCCCTGGCGACCCCCGCGCAGGCAAGCGGCGTCCACCCCAAGGCTCCCGCAGGATGCGCTGCGGACCTTCTGTGTGCCTATGCCGGCGCCGGCTACACCGGCGCGGTCTCCACGTTTGCCTTCCACCACAGCGCGACCCGCTCGGAGCCCGGGGTCGCCGGCGCCAAGTCCCTGTACAACAACGTCCCCCTGAGCGTGGACGAAGAGGGCCGGGCGGGCGGCTGGTGCTGGAAGATCTACAACGGGGACGACTTCACCGGCCAGAGCATGGTGATCAAGCCGAACACGGGCGTCACCGCCGTTCCCGAGTCGTTCGGTGAGATCAAGTCCGACCACACGGAGTGGTGCGCCGGGTAGCGCTGACCGCCCCGGTATCGACCAGGGGCCGATCCCAGCCGCCCTGCCCCCGTGCAGCGGCACGGCAGACCACACATCCTCCCGAGGCGACCGCCGGTCCGGCATGCACCAGGGCGCCGATCCGCCCAGCCGGCAGCGGCGGTCGCCGACGAGCAAGGAGCCACCATGCGTATCAGGCACGCGATCCTGGCCGCCGCCTTCGTCGCAACGAGCATCGCCGTCCCTTCGGCGGCACACGCCCAGTCCGGCAGCGCTGCGGCGCCTGACTGCCCGTCCGGCTGGCTGTGCGGCTGGACCGATGCCGACTTCGGCGGCGTGGGGAGTTTTGTGTCGTCGGACATGGCGGCATATCCCGAGACCACCGCCTATGTCGGCTTCAACGACGGCCGCTCGGTGTGGAACAACTCCGCTACCCGGACGTCGGGCGGCAAGCTCTGGGGACGCTGCGCCATCGTCTACAGCGCCGTCAACTACCAGGGCAGCAGCCTCACCATCATGCCGGGCAAGGGCATCGCCAGCCTCCCGGCCTCATTCGGCCATGTCCGGTCGAACCGCTTCCAGGAGTGCGTGGTCTCCTGAGCACGCAACCGGAGGACCCCGCGGGTGCGAAAGCCCTCTGGTCGCGAAGCTGCCCAGCCGGGCGCACCATGCGACCGACCCGAAGGCCGGCATCCCCCGCGGATGCCGCTCCGAGGGCCGGCACCCGCGGGGCGATCCTGTGCGGTGAACGGAGAGCAGTGAACCTCCGACCGCCGCCTCACGGCCCGTCGACCGCGTCGGCGGGCCGCCGGGCGACAAAGACCCACTCCTTGCCCGGGCGGTCGGGGGCGTCCCGCACCTCCCGCAGGGCGTATCCCTCCGCGGCCAGATCGGCTTCCACCTCCTGCCGCTCACGGAATCTCAGGGTCGAGTCCGACGTCAGCACCTGCCCGTCCGCGGCGAACACATACGTCCCGCGGAATGTCACCAACGGTCCGGCGACCTCGAGCAGTTCGCCCCAGCTCTCGACCGTCCCGACGCCCGGGATCCGTGTGACACGGTGGGTGGCTTCGCGGTTCCAGGTCTCCCAGGCGCGCTTCGACGGATCGCGGGTCTCGAACACCAGGTGCCCGCCCGGCCGCAGTGCCCGGTAGGCACCTTTGAGCACGGCCCGCCATGCCTCCGGGGCGACGACGGCCTGGGCGACGTTGGCCGTCATGGTGGCGAGGTCGACCTGCAGCGGCGGGAGCGCCGTCACATCACCGCAGATCCAGCGGACCCGCTCGCTGCCCGGCTTGGCCCGGGCCACATCGATGGAGGCCGCGGCGGGGTCGACGCCGATGACCTCGATCCCGCGTTCGGCCAGCAGCAGTGCGAACACGCCTGTGCCGCAGCCGATGTCCAGCACCCGCCGTGCACCGCAATCCGCTGCGACCTGCAGATAGGCGTCCAGATCGCTGCGGTCGGGGTCGAGCGGGTCGTAGATCGCGGCCAGCCGGGGGTTGCTGAAGATCGGATCTGCCATGGGGCGACGCTACAACGGAGGGGCGTCTCACGGTCCGGATGTCGTCGGCCCGGCCGCTTCGGCAGCCGTCGCCCTGTGCGCACGGCGGGCCAGGTCGGAGCCCGGTGGCGGATCTGCCGTCTTCCTTGAGGATCTCAAAAGCAAACCAACAGATTCGGACGTCTGAACTGGGCTTGAAAGAAATGAAAGCAACAAATATTGACGCAATCGACCAGTGCGCGTAGCTTCCGAATGGGCGGTCGAGCAGCGTCAACTCGACTGCTGTGCAGACGAGTTGGAGTCCCACCCCCCAACGTCTCCAGGAGCACACCATGCGCACAGAGAGGTATGTCACCGGGGGATCCGCCCCCGGCGTCGTCGCTCCACCGGCCCTTCGGCTCCGGAGGGTCCTGCTCGCCGCCGCGGCGACCTTCGGGCTCGTCCTGGGTGCACTGATCGGCCTGCCCGGCATCTCCCAGGCCGCCGGTTCGCTGCCCTGTGACATCTACGGTGCCGCCGGCACCCCCTGCGTCGCCGCACACAGTACGGTGCGCGCGCTCATCTCCTCCTACGGCGGCCCCCTCTACCGGGTCACCCGTGCGTCGGACGGGGCCTCCACCGACATCGGGCTGCTCGCCGCGGGCGGCTACGCCAACGCCGCCCAGCAGGACACCTTCTGCGGGAACACCAGCTGCCGCATCACCAAGATCTACGACCAGACCTCCCGTCACAACGACCTCACCCCGGGGCCCGCGGGCACCGCGGGCATGGGCGCCGACCGCGGGGCGGACGCGAGCGAGATCGCGGTCACGGCCGGCGGGCACAAGGTGTACGGCGTGTGGGTCTCACCGGGAGTCGGCTACCGGTACACCGGGGCGGCGTCCGGGGTCGCGGTCAACGGCCAGCCCGAGGGCGCCTACATGGTGGCCAGCGGCACCCATGTGGGCGCCGACTGCTGCTTCGACTACGGCAACGCGGAGAGCACCCCGGCGGACACCGGCAACGGCCACATGGACGCCGTGTCCATCGCGACCACGTGCTACTTCCCGCCGTGCACCGGGTCGGGCCCGTGGATCGAGGCCGACATGGAGAACGGCATGTTCCAGGGCAACAACGGCTCGAACACCGCGAACGCCGGCAACAGCAGCCCCTTCGTCACGGCCGTCCTGAAGAACAACGGGCAGACCACCTACGCCCTGAAGGGCGGCAACTCGCAGTCCGGCGCACTGACGACCTGGTGGAACGGATCGCTGCCGACGCGGGGCGGCTATATGCCGATGCACCAGGAAGGCGGCATCATCCTGGGCACCGGAGGGGACAACAGCAACTGGAACAAGGGCACCTTCTTCGAGGGTGTGATGGTGTCCGGCTACCCGACCGACGCCGCGGAGAACGCCGTCCAGGCGAACGTCGTGTCGGTGGGCTACTCCGGTGAGACCAATGTGCCCAACGGCCCCCAGGGAACGATCACCGGACCCGGTGGCAAGTGCGTCGACGTCGCGGCCGACGACACCGGCATCAATGGAACGGCCGTGCAGCTGTGGGACTGCCAGTCCTGGGCCGAGGACCAGCACTGGACGCACAACGCCGACAGTTCGCTGGCCACGCTCGGGCGGTGCCTGGACATCAACGGCAATGGCACGGCCAATGGCACGCAGGTCGAGTTGTGGGACTGCAATGGCGTCGGCGGTCAGAAGTGGGTGCAGCAGTCCGACGGCTCACTGCGCAATCCGCAGTCGGGCCGGTGCCTGGACTCGCCCAGCGGCGCCACGGGGAACGGCACCCGGTTGCAGATCTATGACTGCAACGGCTCCGCAGCCCAGAAGTTCACCGTCAACGGGGGAGCTCCGGTCCCCGGACCCGGTGGCAAGTGCGTCGACGTGGCGGCCGACGACACCGGCATCAATGGAACGGCCGTGCAGCTGTGGGACTGCCAGTCCTGGGCCGTCGACCAGCACTGGACGCACAACGCCGACAGTTCGCTGGCCACGCTCGGGCGGTGCCTGGACATCAACGGCAATGGCACGGCCAATGGCACGCAGGTCGAGTTGTGGGACTGCAATGGCGTCGGCGGTCAGAAGTGGGTGCAGCAGTCCGACGGTTCGCTGCTCAATCCGCAGTCGGGCCGGTGCCTGGACTCGCCCAGCGGCGCCACGGGGAACGGCACCCGGTTGCAGATCTATGACTGCAACGGCTCCGCAGCTCAGAAGTTCACCCTGAGCTGAGATCGCGGCGGGCCCACCTGCCGCACCGGTGCCACGAGAGGGGCGCGGGAATTCCCGTGCCCCTCTCGCCGCGTACCCACGCCGCAGCCCCCGAGGCCGCGGTGTCCACCGTCAGGCTCCGGGCGGCGGCGACCAGCGTGTCCAGCGGAACGGCAGTGGCGTCCGCCAGCGCACCGTGCTGCGCCCGCAGTGTCCGCCCGTCGGCAACCGGGCCGGGACCGGGCCCGGCCCGGCGGTCAGTTGACGTCGACGTAGTCCGGGGTGGCGGTGCCGGTCAGGTAGCCGCTGCTGGTGGCGTACCAGGTGGCGCTCCAGGTGCCGTCCTGCTTGGCGGTGGCGTGGGCGGTGAAGACACCGTGACTGTTGGTGCGGGCGGTGCCGACGCGGGTCGCGTGGGTGGAGCCGCGGGGGGTGAAGTAGAGGGTGACGGTCTGTCCGCCGGCGGGCGTCCAGGTGGCGGAGGTCTTCTTCTCCAGCCGGCCGGTGATGGTGAGGGTGCGGCCCTTGCGGACGGGCTCGGGCGAGGCGTTGAAGGCGGTGATGCGGGTGGCGTAGCGATGCGCGCGGCGGACCGGGCTGCCGGACGGCTGATTGTCGGCGTTGCCGGTGAAACGGGCGCGCCAGTAGCCGTCGTTGCGGGCCGTGAAGGAGGTGCTGAAGGTGCCGGTGGTGGGGTTGGCGCTGCTGCCGGGGTTGACGGTGAGAGTGCGGATGGTCCGCCAGCCCGTGCTGCCGTTGGCGGAGTACTCCAGCACCACGCGGCTGCCGGCGGACCAGGTACGGCGGGTGCCGGTGTCCTGGAGGGTGCCGGTAACATGCAGGCGGGAGCGGTCGTCCAGGGTGGCCGTCAGGGTGGTGGCGGTCTTCCAGACGGTGTGGATCGCCACGTTCTGGGTGGCGGGCGCCAGCCAGAGGTTCTGCCAGTCGTGCACGGTGACGGCGACCGTGCGGTTGCCGGGCCGGGTGAAGGTGCAGGTGAACTGGCCCGCGGCGCCGGTGACGGCCGGCTGCTGCTGGTCCGGGCAGTCCGCGTCCGCGCCGGACAGGGGCTGCCAGGCGGTGCCGTTGAGCACCTCGGCGTGTCCGCTCAGTGTGGCGCTCTTGCCCTCGAGGAGGTTGAGGGTGCGGGTCGCGAGCGTGCTGCGGGTGGCCAGGCGCTTGACGGTGAGGGCGGTGGGCAGGCCGGTGATCGGGCCCTGCACGCCCGTACCTGGCACCGCGTTCACCTGTAGCTGGACCGAGGGGTCGTACACGGTGGTGGTACCGGTGAAGTGGCCCTGCGCGTCGCTGTGGACATCAATGCCCGAGGTGCCGCCGCCCGGTTGGAAGGCGACCACATGAACACCGGCGGCCGGCGTGCCGGGTCCGGGGTCCTCCGGGGTGTCCAGCAGCACGGTGCCGCTGATGCGGGCGCTCTGGTGGAACCAGTCCAAGGTGCTGCGGTCCACCATGGCATCGGTGATCCGCAGCGCGGGCATGTAGATGTAGTGCCGGCTGACGGGGCTGCCGGGCAGGTCGGCGCCGCTCGCGTCCCTGAGGTGGATCAGAGCCTGGTAGTCGGCCGCTCGAGCGGGCAGGTTCACCACGGCTGCACTGCGCCACAAGGTGTTGCCGTTGGCGTGGGGAGCGTCGGGCATGAGCTCGGTGACGGCCAGCGGTTCGGCATCGGCCAGGTCGCCGGACGGGGCGTAGATCTCCGCGGTGACCGCTGCGACCCTGGGGTCCGCACCGATGGAGACCCACACAAAGCCGGGCGCCTCGCCCTCGTTGTCGACCTGGAGGAACGGCAGGGACGGGGCGGGTGTCTCGGCCGCGGTGGCGGGGACGGTCCCGGCAAGGGCCATCACAGCAGCAGTGGCCGCCAGGGGTATGGCGCGGCGAGAGTGTCGCATTGTGTCCTCGGTGCAGGGGTGGTGGGTGGTGCGGATGCTATCGGTCGGCATAAAGTTGATCAACAGTGATATCCGCGACCGAGCGTCTGCCCGCCGGCCCGACCAGCCGACAGCCCGGCTCACCGGCTGCGGCAGGCCGGTGAGCCGAGGCGGCTCCAGAGGGTGGGAGGGGCCGCAGCGCGTCAGATGCGCCTGCGGGCGCGGAGGACGGCGTCGCGCAGAGTCATTCCGTGGCCGTGGCTGCGGCCGTGGCCGTGACCGTGACCGTCTCCGTGAGGGTGCGGGCCGGCGGCCGGACGGGACCTGACCTCGGCGACCACGATCTCCCATCGGCCGGGATCCAGGGAGGCGGCAGCCTCCTCGGCCGTGACATGGGCCTCCGGCGGTCGGCCGTGCGACTCGGCGGAGTGCTCCTCGGAAGGGTGGTGGCCGACGACAAGCAGCGTCCCGCCCGGTGCGACCGAGGCCGCCAGCCGATGGAGCAGAGCGTCGCCCGCCGCCGCCGGATGCACATAGTGGGCGGTGACGAGATCGAAGTGCTCCTCGGCGGGAGCCCATGCGGTCAGGTCGGCCCGCACCCAGTCGATCCGGCCCGCGGCGTCCGCGTCGGCCTGTTCGGCGTGCTCCCGCGCGCGGCCCAGAGCGGCGGCGGCGATGTCCACCGCCGTCACCTGCCAGCCGTGCGAGGCGAGCCAGAGGGCGTTGGCTCCTTCGCCGCAGCCTGCGTCCAGGGCCCTGCCAGGGGTGAGTTCCCCGGTCTCCGCAAGCAGCTGCGGACTGGGCTGCGGGCTGTGGCCTGCGGGGTGGCCCCGATAGCGCTCCTCCCAGAACTCCCTGCCGAACGCCGCTGATGCTTCGGACATGATTCCTGCCTTTCGTGGCTCACAGACCATGGCGCCGGTTGCCCAGCACCCGTTCGCAGACGCGTGCTTCGGATTCGGGTGAGAAGGGGTCCCGCCGGGCGGCGACCGCCAGCCGGGTCTCCTCGGCCACCAGGTCGGCGTTGATCCGGGCCGCCGCGGCCGCTCCCGCTGCTGCGGCGTTGCCGACCTGGGCGAATGGATCGGTGACATTGCCTGCGACCCACACACCGGGCACCTCGGTCAGACCGGTGGCGTCGGAGGGGATGTACTCGCCGCTCCCCGCGGGATGCTCGGCCGGCCGAAGGCCCAGCGGAGCCAGGAACCCGGCGCGGACCCTCAGCCGCGGCGCCACCACCAGCGCCGCGCGGCGCGACCACCGTCCCGTCGCCGAGCCGCACTCCGGTGAGGCGGTCGTCCGTGACCTCCAGCGACGCGACGTGACCCTGCACCACCCTGATGCCACGGGCCGCCAACTGCTCCGCATCCTCACCGGCCGGTGGCGGCGCGCTGTGGGAGAAGAATGTGAAATCGCTGCTCCACTGGCGGAACAGCAGCGCCTGGTGCACCGACTGCGGTCCGCCGGCCAGTACGCCGACGGCCTGGTCGCGGACCTCCCATCCGTGGCAGTACGGGCAGTGCAGCACATCCCGCCCCCACCGCTCCCGCAGCCCCGGGACATCCGGAAGCTCGTCCACCACGCCGGTGGCCACCAGCAGCTGGCGTGCCCGGATCCGCCGGCCGTCGGCCAGCGTCACCTCGAACCCGCTGCGGTGGCGTGCCGCGGCATCGACCTCGCCGGTGACCACCCGGCCGCCGTAGCCGCGGACCTCCGCCCGCCCGCGTTCCACCAGGTCGGCCGGCCGGATCCCGTCCCGGCCCAGCAGCCCGTGCACACCGGCGGCCGGGGCGTTGCGGGGGGCTCCGGCGTCGATCACCACCACCGACCGCCGTGCCCGTACGAGCATCAACGCCCCGTTGAGGCCCGCGGCACCACCGCCGACCACCACCACATCACAGTCGTCCATCAGCTGGTCGCTCATCCCTGACCACCTCCGCGGCAACCATGCGGGGCCAGCGTCCAGAACCGCAAACAATGTTGCCGATCTGGCAAGCTGGTGGCATGGACAACGACCTCGACCAGGCGCTCGGGGCGGTCGGCCCCCGGTTGCGTGCACTGCGCAAGCAGCGTGAGACCACGCTGGCAGATCTGTCGGCGGTCACCGGAATCTCGGTGAGCACGCTGTCGCGCCTGGAGTCCGGTACCCGGCGCCCCACGCTGGAACTGCTGCTCCCGCTGGCCCGAGCCCATGGCGTCACGCTGGACGAACTCGTCGACGCCCCGCCCACCGGCGACCCGCGCATCCATCTGCGCCCGGTCACCCACCACGGCATGACCATGCTGCCGCTGACCCGCCGAGCGGGCGGCATCCAGGCGTACAAACTGGTGATCGAGGCCGACAGCTCCCAGGGAGCCCCCGACCCCAAGACCCATGAGGGCTATGAGTGGCTCTATGTGCTCAACGGACGACTGCGCCTGATCCTCGGTGAGCAGGACATGGTGCTCTCCGCGGGGGAGGCGGCCGAGTTCGACACCCGGGTTCCGCACTGGTTCGGTGCTGTCGGCGCCGAGGCGGTCGAGTTCCTCAGCCTCTTCGGGCGGCAGGGCGAGCGGGCGCACCTCCGCGCTCGCCCCGCGAGCAGGAAACCCGGATGACTGCGGCGACGGAGACCCCTGAGCACACCGCCCCCCGGAGGGCCAGGACCGGCAGCGAAGTGTCCGGCAGGCTTCGGCGGGCGCGTCCCGGTGTGACCGATTACGTTGATCGGGCATCACGGAGAGAAGGGGTCCTGTCGTGCGGATCGCGGTCATCGGCGGAACCGGCTTCGTCGGCTCCAGGCTCGTGGAAAGGCTCAGGGAGACCGGGCACCAGGCCTCGCCCCACGGCAGGTCCACCGGGCTCGACCTGCTGACAGGCGACGGGGTGCCGCAGGCGGTGAGCGGGGCCGACGTGGTCATCGACACCATCGACGCCCCGTCCTTCGACGCGGCCGCCGCGCCGTTCTTCCGCACCACGACGCAGCACCTGCTGGCCGCTGCGGAGCAGGCCGGGGTGGGACATGTCGTGCTGCTCTCGATCGTCGGCGTCGAGCGGGTCCCGGATGTCGACTACTACCGGGCGAAGGTCCTCCAGGAGGACATCGTCAAGGCAGGCCCGATCCCTTACTCGATCGTGCGGGCAACGCAGTTCATGGAGTTCATCGCCGGGATCATGGACTGGACCACCGAGGGCCGGACGGTCCGACTGCCCACGACCCCGCTCCAGCCGATCGCCGCCGGCGAGGTCGTCGGCGCGCTCGCCGACACCGCGACCGGGGCGCCGCTCAACGGCACCCTCGAGATCGCAGGCCCGGACGTCCTCCCGCTGGACGAACTCGGCCGTGTCACCCTGAGCGCCCGCCCCGACGGCCGCACTGTCGTCGTCGACGAATCGGCGGGGCTCTTCGCCGCTGTTCCCGGCGACGCCCTCACCGCCCCGAGCGGCGCACGCCTCGCGCGTACCCGCTACACCGACTGGCTCGCCTGACTGCCCGGCGCCCGGCCCCGCGCCCGAGTCGAGTGCCGGACGGAACTGCCCAGGACACCCGTGCACCCGTACGGAGCAGCGGGCTGCCCCACGGTCGGCGCGCCGGTCGCTGCGATGGTCCCCTGGGAGGGCAGGCCATGCCCACCCCGCGGAGGTGCCGACGGTGTCCGAGAACCAGCAGCCCGCCGGGCCCACCGGTCGACCCCAGCCCGGGGACGTCGGCCGCCGGATCGTGCAGCGGCGCGAGGCCCTCGGGCTGAGCCGTGACGACGTTGCCGCGCGGACGGGCATGGCAGCCGAGTACGTCCGTTATGTGGAGGAGCACCCGGCTCAGCCGGAGCCCGATGCCCTCACCCGGCTCGCGGGCGTCCTGCAGACCACCGTCGAGCAGTTGCGGGGCGGCGAGGTGGACCTGCCGCCCGGCCGCGGCGTCCCTTCCGCGAACCCGGTGTTCGAACCGCTGACGCCCGAGGAGTGCCGGGCGCGCCTGTCCTCCTGCGGGGTGGGGCGGGTCGCCTTCGGTACGGACCTCGGCATCGAGGTGCTGCCCGTGAACTACAGCGTGATCGACGGCAGCATCGTGTACCGCACCGGCGGCGGGGCGGCCCCCGCAGCAGCGATCCGCCAACAGGTGGCCTTCGAGGTGGACCGGGTGGACGACGTCCTCAGCCAGGGGTGGAGCGTCCTCGCCAATGGACCGGCGGAACGCATCACCGACCCCGAGGAGATCGACCGGCTGGCCGGCGACGCACCGCTGCCCTGGACCGGGGGACCCGCCGACCTCTGGATCCGCATCACCCCGGACCGCCTCACCGGACGCATCATCCGCACGGTCTGAGGACCGCCGGTCTGCCGGGCGCGCACGGTTGTGCTGCAGCAGACCCTGCCGATCGGTTCGCCGGCCGGCACGCGTGCCGCCGCGGCGGCCCGACGGTGGCCGCGTTCGGTCAGGCGCGCGCCGGGCACGGCCCCGGCGACCGGGCTGCGGTGACGTTCTCCGACTCCCCGTGCCGAAGGCACCACACCCGGACGTGGTCGCTCATGGTGCCGACTCCCGCCGCCCGGCCGGCCTTGCAGACACGTGCCTGGCGGCTGCGACGGATCAGAGGCAGATCCAGCAGTACAGGTGGGCGCTCCGGGCAACCGCCCGGACCGCGAGCTCGGACAGCCGGCCCAGGAAGTCGGCCAGCTGATCCGGATCGGCCGGGGGGTGGAACACGTCCTCAGCGCCCGCCCAGTCGGCGGCGACGCCCGCGAAGAAGCCGCTGTCGCCGGTCGCCAGCGCGTCCCGGAGGGCGTCCGTGAGCGACAGCAGGACCAGGTCCCCGTCCCCCACCATGGCGACCAGGCTGCCATGCCGGGGGTCGCTCCGTACGTCGGCGGCGGACCGGCCCGTCAGGAGCGCCTCGGCGGGCATCAGCTGGACCACCGGGTCGATGCCCTTGACCACCATCTGGTCGTAGCCGCTTCCGCTGAGCTCGCCGTCGTCCCGGACGACGGCGCGGACGGCGTCGTCGTCATCAGTGGCGGCGAAGTAGCCGAAGAGAACGCCCATGGGCCGATCATCGCAGGTGCTGCCGACAGCCGCGGCGGTCAGGTCGGCCGCTCGACCGGGGGCTCGGGATCCGTGGTTCGGGACGCCTGATGGAGCATCACACGGTCTGTCGTCCCCACTGCCGTGGGCGCGATGTAGAGCAGCATCTGAGCGGCGCGTCCGTCAGCGGCCGTCCAGTCGGCCGTGGATCTGCTGAGCAGGGACCATCCGGCCCGCTCGTACAGGGCGATGGCCGCCGCCGCTCCCGACTCCACCTCCAGAACGGCCCTGGCCCGCCGGTCCCCGGCCACCTCCGCCGCCGTGTCGAGAAGCCGGGTGGCGACCCCGCGTCTGCGGGCGTCGTGGCTGACGAACAGCCGGGCCACCGACACCAGACTCCGGGCCGGCTGCCCGGCAGCGGCCGCCAGCGCCTCCGTCGGCCGGGTCAGTGCCATGTGCCCGAGGACACCCGAGTCGTCCACGGCCGTCCAGGCCCCGATCATTCGCCGAGGAGTCAGCCACTGCCCGGGGTCGGCGGGCCAGTGCACGGGATAGCGATCCGACCGGTGGACCCTGGCCAGCGCGTCCACGCAGTTCTTCAGGTCCTCATCGGTCCGAGGGCGGATCACCGGTTCGGTCATCCGCGGATTCTTGCACGCCGGTGTCGGCGAAGCCCTGCGCACCTCGGCCGCCGGGCAGCCCTCCCGCCTCGACGCGACGCGGGGTCCCTGCCCTGCGCACGGCAGGCCTCGGCCGTCGGCAGTGGTTCTCCGTACGCACGCCGTCGTGTCGACGCGGACATCGAGGTGCGCCGCTCATTCAAGCCGCTCATTCAAGGGGAGCGACCGAGTCGAGGTCGAACTCCTGCAGGTGGGGCATCGCGCCATCCGTGTCGCACAGCGGCTGTGCGGTCCAGATGCACTTTCCGGTGGGTGTGTAGCGGGTGCCCCAGCGCTGCGAGACCGCGGTGACGAGCTGCAGCCCCCGGCCGCCCTCGTCCGTCTCGGACGCATGCCGGATCCGGGGCATGGTCAGGCTGCCGTCGGACACCTCGCAGACCAGGTCGGCGTCGCGCAGCAGCCGCACCTGCATCGGGCCCTTGCCATGGCGTACGACATTTCCGACCAGCTCGCTGACGATCAGCTCGGTGGTCGTCGACAGCCCGTCCAGCCCCCAGTCGGACAGCTGCTCCCGGACGTGCCTTCGGGCGAGACCGGCGGCCTGCGGGTCCGTCGGGAGCGGCCAGCTGGCGATCCGGTCGGAGGGGAGAACATGGAGGCGCGCGACGAGGAGGGCGATGTCGTCGCTGGTGGTCCCACCGGTGGGCAGCAGGCCGGAGACGAGGGAGTCGCTGAGCAGCTCCAGATCCTCCCCGGCCCTGGTCCCCAGCAGCCGCGCCAGCTCGGCCATGCCCTGGTCGATCTCACGCTCGGACGATTCGACCAGGCCGTCGGTGTACAGCACCAGCAGGCTCTCTCCGGGCACCTTGAGCTCCACCGTGTCGAAGGGCGGTTCCGCCGCGCCCAGCGGTGGGTTCGGGTCCGGATCGCAGAAGTACACCGTGCCGTCGGGGTGGACCACGGCCGGCGGGGGATGCCCGGCCCGGGTGATGGTGCACGTCCGGGTGGTGGAGTCGTAGAGCGTGTAGAGGCAGGTGGCGTAGGAGTCGTCGCCGAGGCCGCTGACGATGTCGTTGAGATGGCTCATGATCTCGTCGGGGGGCATCTCCAGGCTGGCCAGAGTGTGGACGGCGGTGCGCAGACGTCCCATGGTGGCGGCCTCGGAGAGACCGTGCCCCATCACGTCGCCGATGACCAGTGCGACCCGGCCGGCGGAGAGCGGGATCACGTCGTACCAGTCGCCGCCGACGTCCATCCCCTGCTCGGTGGGCAGATAGCGGGCCGCGGTGGTGCACGACAGCAGCTCGGGCAGTTTCTGCGGGAGCAGTGCGCGCTGCAGTTCCTGGGAGCGGGTGTGCTCGGCGTCGTAGAGCCGTGCCCGCTCCAGGGCCTGCGCCACCAGTGCGCTGATGGCGGTGAGCAGGGTGCGTTCATCGTCCGCGAGGCGGCGAGGCCGGTCGAAGGCGACCACGCAGATGGCGAAGGTGTGCCCGGAGGCGGTCAGCGGCAGGAACGCGCGGGCCTGCATACCGGACTCCCGCTGGTGGCCTGCCATGCCCGGGTACAGTGCGGCGTACTCCCCGGCCGACGAGATGAACAGCGGCTCCTCGGTGGAGATGGCGTCCCAGACCGGGTCCATGGGCACCCGGGTGCGGCCGTCGACCAGGGCGAGGAAGGCCTCGGGGTAGCCGACGGCTCCCACGTTGTCCAGCCGGTCGCCCTCCACGGCCTGCACCAGCAGACCGGCGGCCCCGAACGGCGGCATCACCCGCTGGGCGACCGCCTCCACCACGTCCCGGGAGGTCGTCGCCTCGGCGAGGGCCGCGGTCAGCTCCGCGATCCTGGCGGCGCGTTCGCTCGCGGCGCGTTCGCTCGCGGCGCGCTCGGCCTCGTGCCTGCGCCGCTCGGTGACATCGGTGAAGTAGAGGGTGACCCCGTCGGGTACCGGGACGACCCGCAGGTGGTAGCAGTGCCCGGAGGCCGGCGTCAGCACGTCGAAGCTCGCACCGGTGGCCTGCGAGGCCGCCTTGCGGCAGCGGGCCTCCATCCCGGCGATCTGGCGCACCGAGGGCAGCGTCCACAGCACCTGGCCGAAGAGCTCCGCCGAGGAGGAGCCCAGCAGGCTCTCGGCCTCCAGGTTGACGAAGGTGATCCGCCAGTCGTCGTCCGCTGCGATGAAGCCGTCGTTCATATGGCGCAGCGCACGGCTGAGTGCATCGCGGGCCGAGCGGGACTCGCTGCTGTCCCACGCCGTCCCGATCAGGCGGTCGGGCTCGCCGTGCTCGTCGAGCACCACCTTCGCACGGGCCTGGGTCCAGCTGTAGCTGCCGTCGGGATGCCGCACCCGGTACTCGGCCTCAAACACCGAGCGGTTGCGGATGGCCCGCTCCACGGCGGCCAGTGTCCATGGAAGGTCGTCCGGGTGGACGACCTTCATCCAGCTCTCGACCCGGGGGACGAAGTCGGCGGGGTCGGTGCCGTACACGGCCATGGAGGCGTCGTCCCAGAAGAGCCAGCCGGTGCGGATGTTCCATTCCCAGGTACCCACCCGGACGGCCTGGAGCGCCTGCTGCTGCAGAAGGCTGCTCGGCTCCGTCGGAGCGGGCCGGACGGGCAACGGGGCCTGGGCCATCCGGTCCTGCGCCCAGGCCGCCACCGCGCCCAGGAAGTCCCACTGCTTGCCCGTGGGCTCGCCTGCCGTACCCGTGACGACGGTGAGGGCACCGAGCGGGCGGTCCTCGCCGGGCAGCGGCACGGCGGCGAGGCCCGTACCGGGGGATGCGCCGGATTCCAGGGGGCAGCCGGAGCCGGGGGACCCGCGGGGCGTCCACACTCCGGTGCCCCGGCGCACGGCGAGGGCCGCCGCAGCGGTGCCGTCCTGGTCGATGATCTCCCACGACCGGACGAGGGCCGGGGGCAGCCCGACCGCCGACACCAGACGCAGAGCGGACATGGGGCCGCACAGATGCGCGGTGCCGCCCAGGCCGCCAAGCTCGGCGACCGCGTGCTGCAGCGCGAGTCGGAGCACTTCGCCTTCGGAAATGCCCCTTTCCACGGCATCAAGCAGCGCCAACCGCTCATTCACGATGCAACTGTACATTCCGGGCGAAACATGGCAGATGTCGAAGGCTGACCGGCAGGGGATGCGCGCGCGGCGCTCGGCACCCGTGCGACGTCGCGCCCGCGGCAGCCGGATCGGCCGGACGGGCCTTGCCCGGCGCCGGTGATGGCGCGGGTGAGGGCGCGGGTGAAGGCGGGTGATGGGCCGGGCCGAGGTGATGGTCTCCGCCGCGGTGTGCCGGCGCAGCCGGGGGGACCACTGCAGCGCACCGGCCGGGTACGGACCGTACCGGCCGCGCGGCCGGGCGCCGCCCGAGTCGGACCGTGGAGTCCGGTTCGTGTCCCGGCGCCCCGGGTGGGCCCGGGCCCATGCCCGGGGTCGCACCCTGGTAACGGACGGATACGCCCGGTGGCCGGCCGCGCGGTGGGTCAGCCGGGGACGGGGGCCGGCCAGTCGGCCGGAAGTGTGTAGTACCAGCCCGGGCGCCACGGCGGTGGTGCCGCGAGCAGGTCCTCGAGTGCCGCCCCGGCAAGCAGACTCTCCAGCGCCCAGCGGTTGGCGGAGTGGGCGATCACCAGGATCCGGCAGCCGTCCCAGTGCGTGGCCAGGTCATGGAGGAAGGCGTCGGTGGCCGCGAGGACCTGGCGGTAGCTCTGGCCGCCGGGGAAGGGCTCGTGGATCCGCTGCGCCCGTTGGGCGGCGACCAGGGCGGCCGGGCCCCCGTTGAGGTCGCCGTAGTCGCACTCGCGCAGCCTGATGTCCTGGTGGATCGGGGGTCTGCCGTCCGGGAAGGCGATCCGCGCCGTCTCCACGGCGCGGTGGAGGTCGGAGGTGAACACCGCCGCCAGCCCGTCGCCGCGTCGGCGGTCGCCCAGTGCTGCGGCCTGGAGGCGTCCCCGTTCCGAGAGCCGGCCGGGAAGCCGGCCGGTGGCGATGCCCGCCTCATTGTCGACGGAGGTGGAGTGTGTCTCGTAGATGATCTCTACTGCCATCGGGGCCCTTCTCGGCGGGAAGGCGTGACCGGGTCGTCCTGCTCACCGTAGGCCGGTTCCCGGGCGCATGCGGGCATGTTCGCCGCGGTGGCCCGCGAGTACCCGGAGTCAGGGGGAGCGGCGGCGCGGGTGGGAGTGGGCAGTCACGGGCAGCGCGGCCGCGGACTCCAGGCCGGTGGCCGACGCGTTCCCGCCCCGGCGGGTGCATCCGACGCCGGGGCGGGAACCTTGGGGTGCGTGCGAAGGGATCAGGGACTGGTGCAGGTCAGGTTGGCCGGTGCGGCGGTCGAGCTGCCCGTGACGGTGAAGCCGAACGTGGTGGTGCCGTTGGCCGCGATACTCCCGTTCCAGGCGGCGTTGCGCACCGTGACGGATCCGCTGGTCCCGGTGTTGACGCCGTTCCAGAGGCTGCTGATGGACTGGCCGGAGGCCAGGGCCATGCCGACGGTCCAGCTGTTGAGCGCGGTGGTGCCGTTGTTGCGGACCGACACCTCGCCCTGGTAGCCACCGGCCCAGCTGTTGACGCTTCGGAAGGTGGCGGTACAGGTGCCGTTGGCGCCACCGCCGCCCGTGTCGCCGCCGGTGGTGCCCGCTGTGGTGCCCGCAGTGGTGCCAGAGGTCGTGCCGGTTGTCGTGCCCGAGGTCGTACCGGCCGTGGTACCGGCTGTGGTGCCCGCCGAGGTCCCCGACGTCGTACCGGTCGAGGTGCCGGCGGACGTCCCTGCCGTGGTGCCCGCGGACGTCCCTGCCGTGGTGCCCGCGGTCGTCCCTGCCGTGGTGCCGCCGGTGCTGCTGCCGTCGCTGGTCAGGGTCGGAGTCTGCCAGTCCCGCCAGGTGGACAGGCTGCCGGCCTTGAGGGAGGAGATCCGGAACACGCCCGGAGCGCTACCCGTGCCCAGCAGGAACTTCTGGATGCTCTGCTGGAGCGGGGCCTTCCACTCGGACCGCACGGCGCAGTGGGTCCCGTCCTGGACGTCGGACCAGTAGCTGATGTTGCTCCCCGCGCCGAGCGCCTTGTAGACCTCTGCTCCGCCCAGGGCCGCAACGCTCCCCGACTTGGCGGCGAGCCAGTCGACGTGGGTTCTCCATCATGAACAGTCCCCGCGGCGCGACCATGGCCACCATCTCGTGTGTGTCCACCGGCAGGGCGTTCGGGTTGCCGGTGTAGGCGCTGAACGCGTCACCCAGCCAGGGCTGCTCCGTGTAGGCGCTGCTCAGCGGCTGCGCGCCGCTCTCGCCGGGGATCCCGCGCAGGATGGGCGCACCGCCGGAACCCGACTCGATCGGCATGGTCAGATCGATGCGCTGATCGAAGGCGCCGGCCACAAAGGCGCCCTTGCCGAACCGCGAGCATCCCGTGACGCCGGTCGAATCGGCCCGGAGAATGCTGCCGCCCGACTGCTCGATCACGTCGATGATCCGGCTCACGCCCCAGGACCAGGCCATCAGCAGCCCCGTGGTGCTGGTGGAACCGTAGATGCTGTAGAAGGCGCCCTGCTTGTTGTTCCGCGCCGTGCCCTCCTTACCCACCTGGTAGGGGTCGTAGTTGATGACGGCGGCGCCGGAGGCCTTGATGGTCGCCGTGTCCGCGCCGAGCCCTCCGAGGACGACGACGGCCGGGAAGGGACCGGAACCACTCGGCAGGTCGACGCTTGCCGAGAAACTGGCGCTCTTGCCCTGGTCCGTCACATTCACCGTGATGCCGGTCGCGGAGACCGTCCCCGTGACACTGGCGGGCTTCGCGGGTTTGGGACCGTAGACGGACTTCTCCGCCAGCTGCTTGATCTCCTCCCGGCGGCACCGCCAGTCGGACGTGGTAGTGATCCGCGTACCGTCCAGCTTCTTGAAGGGATCGGGAAGCATCGAGTTGGCAGGAGAGGTACCTGGATTGGGCACTGTGCAGTCGGCGCCGTCGTCCTCCGCGGCGGGTGCCGCCTGTACGGCGGCGGCATGGATGTCGGCGGCGCCCGCCTGCGAGGTGAGGGAGGGGGTTGCCAGACTCGCGACGGCCACCAGGGCAGCCGCCGCCCATACCCGGGGCCAGTGTCGATACCGGTGAAAGCGCATAGGGGACCTCCAGGGGTAGGCGTACGGTTGAGAAAAACGGACCCTGCCCGGTCGGCACGCAGTCATAGGCCTGCTGAGAAGAGCCGGTTGGGGGGTCGCAGAGCCGGCCGGCGGAAGTGCCACCGCACGCGGGGACCGGGAAGGTGCATCGGGATTCCCGGTGCAGATGGTGCGCGGGTCGCGGGGCCCCTGAGCCGGAGCTGGGAGTGCGCACCAGCCTAGGAAGGGGGTCCGAGGCATGACAACACATCAGACGCGGGCCACCCCAGGTTGGCCGTTCTGGCACTCCTGCCGACGACAGCAGAACCCAGCAAAGACCGTTATATGGACGGAAAATGACCACACCAGCCGCCACCTGGGGCTTTACCCAATAGAGACTTCAGGCCACTTTCCGACAGTGGATCGAAAATTTCGGACTGCCATGGGCAGGTCTTGCCGGAATGCGGGGCAACCGGTGGGCGGCACAACCGACTTGAGAGCGACCAGGCCCAGCCGAAACCGAGGTGGCCTTCGCAGGCGGGCTGGAGTCGATCTCCTTCAGCCCCTCCGCAAGGTTGCGAACCCCGGGCGGCGCCGGAGTGCCTCTCCCCGGGCGCCGGGTGCGGCGCCCGGCCCTGGCGATCGGCGGATGCTGACGGAATGACCCACGCTCTTGACCGGTACGGCCGCACCAGGCCGCGAGGCCGGTCGAAGCCACTTCCGCACAGCGCGCTAGAAGGATCGGAAGACTCCCTCAGGGGCACTCTGTGCAGCTCCCAGGACGTCTGCGAAGTCCAGATTGGCGATCGCCAGGTTCGCATGGATGTCGTGAATGCCGGCCGGGACGGTGCGGACCGCTCCGCCGTAGGCCTCGAACTCCTCGTCGTTTGCGCACTCCTCCCGGGTCAGGACAGCCACTGCCAGCAGTGCGCGGTGGTGGGCCACCATCGTGGCGCGGTCTGCCAGGAAGACGACGCTCAGATCCTCGTCCCCGGACACGGCCGCGATCACCTCGGCGGCCGTGGCTCCGGCCCAGGCCGGATCGTCGACGATGTGGACGGCGGGCTCGTCGTCGTCATCACCCCACGGCAGGAGCAACTCTGCGCGGACGGCCTGCCAGGCCTCCCCGTCGCTGTGGTCGGTTCTGATGATCAGTGCCGCGAACGCATCGCGGCCGCTCACAGCCGGCAGCACCCGGGACCTCCGATCGTTGTCAATGTGTGGATCTTGTCCATCATGTCAGCCCATTGCCGGGGTGCGGGCCGATCGGCCTGTTCGCCCACCCGCGATATCTGATCCTCCATCAGATACTGCTACCGGGCGGGTCGTTTCCTCCCGGCGGCCCCGGCGCGGACTCTTCGCCGTCTACGGTGCGCTGCTCACCGTGACCGGGGCCGTCGACGGCCGCTCCGAGCTGACCAGGCCTCAGGGCCTGAACTTCAATCTGCGGACCGGTATCGGCATGCTCGCCGTCGCGGCCGTGTTCCTGGCATGGATGCGGCTGCGTCCGCTCACCCCCAAGCAAGAGCCGGGACCCGAGGCCGTGTCCGAGGCCGTGTCCGAGCGGGGCTGAGCCGACGCCCGGGCCGTCCGGCCCGACGCCGCCGCAACGCGGTACCGGCGACCCCTGTCTTCGCTGGGAGCCCGTAGCCGAGGGCAGGGGGCGAGGCCGGGGGCCGGGGTGGATGGGGGATCAGCCCGGGTGCGATGCTGTGAGGTCGTGGTGGGCGGTGCTCCGGGAAGCCGGGCCGGGGAAGGGACGGGGAGGCCATGCGCGGGAAGAAGGGGCGAAGCCGGGGGCAGTGGGGAGTCGCCGCGGGCAGGGGTTTCGGGGGGCCCGGGGGCGGTGCCCGTGACGGGTTCCCGGGTGGTGATGCCGGGTCCGGGCCCCCGGCGGGGCTGCTCCGCCGCGTCTGGCGCAAGGGCGCTTTGCTCGCAGTCCTCACCCCGTTGGTTCTCGTCGGGCTGTCGGCGCTCACCGCCGATCCGGACTATGCGACCCCCTGCATGATCGCCGGGGTGGTGATGCTGATCGTGGCCCTCATGGTGCTGATGACGGTGCGTCCCAACGGGTGGTGGCTGGTGCCGGGGATCCTGCTCGGGGTCGTTCTGGTGGCCGTGCCGGGCGCGGTCCTCAAGGGCGAGGTGCTGCTCCACCGCGGGGTCCGTACCAATGTGGTGGTCACAGCCGCACACCACGGCCGGCCGGGCAAGGACGGCAGGGTGCACTGGACCTGCGACATCCGTCGTGCGGACGGGAAACCGCTGGCCCATGCCGTTCTCCAGGACGCCGACTGCTGGGGGCAGTCGCAGGTCGGCACCACCGAGACGGTCATCGTGGACCCCGACGGCTGGACCGGCCCCGTCTCGACCGACCAGGACTACTCGGGTCTCGGTGTCGGTGTCGGCGTCGTGGGGGCCGCGGCCGCGCTGTGGGCGCTGCTCGCCCTCGCGGCAGCCCGCCGCACCGTCCGTCTGCGTACGGCGGGCTGACACCACCGGGGCCGGACCGGCCCTCCGAGACCGGGTCCTGAGACCCCCTCGCGGACCGCGGACGCGTGCTTCGCAACGGGCCGGTGAACCCGGACCGCCGCGGGCGGACGGGCTCCCGCTGCGACCGCGATCCGGGGTGATCTCCTTGACCTGGAGCGCGCTCCAGGTGCCACAGTCGTCGCATGACGCAGATCCTCTCCCCGGCGGAAGTCGTCGAACGGTCCGGCTTCAGCCTCGACACCCTGCGGTACTACGAGCGGATCGGACTGCTCGACGGCATCGGCAGAAGCGCGAGCGGCCATCGCCGGTTCAGCCAGGACCACCTGGAATGGCTGGGCGTACTGCGCTGCCTGCGCGACACCGGTATGCCCATCGCCGAGATGCGGCGCTACGCCCAGAGCGCCCGCGAGGGCAACTGCACCCTGGCGGAGCGCCTGGCACTGCTGACCGCGCACGAGGCGCGGGTGGAGCAGCACATCGCTGAACTCCGGGCCCAGCAGGACCATCTGCGGGAGAAGATCGCCTGGTACCGCGAGCAGCTCGACGACACGGACCAGATCTGATGGACAGTGAGAAAGGAAGCACAGTGAGCATGGTGCGCACACTCGGCCGCAGCGGGATCGAGGTCGGCGCAGTCGGCGTCGGGTGCTGGGCGATCGGCGGTCCGCTGCACTCCGGTACCGGGCAGTTGGGCTGGGGGCCGGTCGACGACGACGAGTCGGTCGCCGCGCTGCAGCGGGCCTTCGACCTCGGTGCGACCTTCTTCGACACGGCGAGCAACTACGGTGCGGGGCACAGCGAGGTGGTGCTCGGCCGGGCACTGGCCGGCCACCGCGACAAGGCCGTGATCGCCACCAAGTGGGGCTACACCTTCGACGAGGCCACCGGTGAGGCCGGGCCCGAGGACGCAGGCCCGCAGTATCTGCGCTCCTGCCTGGACGGCTGTCTGCGCCGGCTCGGCACCGACTACGTCGACCTGTACCAGTTCCACCTCGGCGGCGTGTCCGTCACCACCGCACTCGACCTGATCGGCACCCTGGAGGACCTGGTCGCCGAGGGCAGGATCCGGGCGTACGGATGGAGCACCGACGAGCCGGGCAGCGCTGAGGCGTTCGCCAGGGCCGGCGCGGGCTGCACCGCGATCCAGCACGACCACTCCGTACTGCGCGACGCCGCCGGGATGATCGCCGTCTGCGAGTCACTGGGCCTGGCGAGCATCGCCAGGGGCCCGCTGGCGATGGGGCTGCTGTCGGGGAAGTACCACGACGGACGCCAGGTCGGCGGAGAGGATGTGCGCTCCCAGGAGCACCCGTGGCTGAGCTACTTCACGGACGGCGCTGGCGCCCCCGAGTGGCTGGCCAGGATCGACGCCATCCGCGATGTGCTCACCTCCGGCGGCCGTACCCTGGCGCAGGGCGCGCTCGCCTGGCTGCTGGCGCGCAGCCCGGCCACGATCCCGATCCCCGGCTGCCGCACCATCGCCCAGGTCGAGGAGAACCTCGGCACCCTGGCATTCGGGCCGCTCGCCGGGCGGGAGTTCACCGAGGTGGAGGCCCTGCTGCGGGGGTGAGCGCAGGCACCGCCGGTGCGGGCGGCTCTCCCGTTCCCCCGGGCCCGTGACGGTCCGGACGGACGGGACGGCCGCCCGGCAGGCCCGGGGCCGCCCGGCACACAGGGGCGGGCGGCCCCGGGCCCGGCCGGCACGGCGCAGTGGCGGCCCCGCACGGTCGACCGGGATTCGTCGTGCCGCAGTCGAAGCGGTCAGTGCGGGTAGACACGCGGTGGACGCTGACGGGGCAGCCCCTCGCGGAACTCCGCGGTGATCACCGCCGGACGATAGCAGCGCACGGCGGCGCGCTCGCCCCGGTACGACACTGGGACGACGGCTCCCGAATCCCGTTGCACCGTACTGCGCGGCTCGCCATGCTGACGGGCATGCCCGGTCAGCGCAAGAGGAAGCGAGCGCGTGAGCGCGCCGCCCTGGCCTCCACCGAGTTCCAGGAAGGCCCGGGACACTGGGAGGTGGTCTTCTCGACCGAGGACGAGTCGGCGCTGCGGGCCCATGTCCGACGGCTCCGCGCCGAGAACCGGATCGCCGAGGACGCCTTGCTGCGTGCGGACATCCTCTGCGGACGCCTGGTCCAGCCGACCACCTACCAGCTGAGCGTGTGGGTCGCCGACCCGCCGGGCGCAACTGCCGCGCAGCCTGCCGCCTCCGGCGGCTGACGCACCGTACGCCCGGGTCGGCCGGCCTTCCCCGGCCCGTGCCGCCTGTTCGACGAAATGCGTTGCACCGGCCCCGGCCGACTGGCACGATCACCGCCATGATGATCCGAAAGGCTGGCCTCGCGAAGTCCCGGTGACCGCGATGGCAGACCACCACACCCCCCGCGTCCCTTCCCCCGCTCAGCTGGGGGCACGCTTCGACCACCTGCCGTACAGCGCCCGCACGAGCGCCCTGTGCCGCTACGCCCGCACCCTTGGGCAGGCCCCCTACGAACAGCTGCGGCAAGCCCTCGACAGCGGCAGCGACGACGACCGGCAGACCGGTCTCCTCCTCGCGATCGCCCGCCGCGACACCGCCCGGGTCGGTGCCGCGCTCCATGATCCGCTGCTCTGCCGTCGCGCGCTGTCCGCCGCGATCCGGCTCCCCGTCCCCGAGGACGACCTCACCCGGGCCGCCCTCGACGGGCCCCGGGCCGTGCGCCACGGCCTCTACCGAGTGCTGCGGCTGTCACGCCGCCGGGACACGGCGGACCGGCTGCTCCCCGAGGTGCGCACCCGCCATGGAGACCTCGACGCGGCCCGGCTGCTCCCCGCCTGCTCACCCGCGGCCGCTGACCGGTGGCTGCCCGCGCTGGCGGTGCCGACCGGCGTACTGCACTCCCTGGCCCGCACCGCGCCGCTGGCCGTGGCCCACGCACTGATCGCGGAAGAGCGCGGCGCCCAGCAGACGGGTTCCGCCCCGCGAGGCACGGCCAGGCTGGTGTCCGTCGTCGCGACCCGCGACCGGCAGGCCCGGCTGCTGCTGCTCGATGCCGCACCCCGACTGCTGACCCCGGCCGCCGTCACCACCTTGCTGCGGGAGCCCGGCGCCGTGCTCAAGGCGGTCCGCAGCCAGGGCATCGACCGCCTCCCGGTTCCCGACACCGGCCTGCCCCGCGGCGTGCAGCGGACACTGCGCGCCCTGCCGCCGGGGGACCTGGCCGAACTGGCGGCCGTCTGCCGGCTGCAGAGCCGGGGCCTGTCCCAGAGCGTGCCCGAACCGGTGCTGGCGCTACTGCCCCCGGACGAGCGCAGACGCGCCGCCGAATCGTGGACCGGAGGCAGGGGCGCACGGGTGCTGTCCGCCGTCCCCGCACTGCTCGCGCTGGAACCCGCCGACCGCGCCACCCTGGTGCGCCGCCTGCTCGCCGGCCGTACCGGCCGCAGGCCGTACCTCCGGGCCAGGCTGCTGTCCGCCCTCCCGCTGGCCGAGGCGGAACCGGAGCTGCGGTCGCTGGCGGAGTCGCACCGCCGCAGCGACCGCGAGGTCGGCTGGTCGGCCCTGATCGCCTGCAGCCGACTGGACGGCGACCCGCGGGCCCATGCACGCGTCCTGCGCTCCGCCGAGCGGGCCTGGCACGACCAGTGCTTCGTACGGGAGGCCGCCCTCGGGCAGTGCGCCGACACCCCGGAACCGCTGCTGGCGTCCGTGCCCCTGGAGGTGCTGCGTGATGCGGCGCTCACCACCCTCCAGGCCCGCGACACCACCGTGACCGGCCTCGGCCGCGTCCACACGTGGCTGCACCGCACCGCCCAGCAGGCAGCGGAGGCGGACGACCCGGCGCGGGTCGCCGCGGCGGCGGAGCTGATGGCCTGGGTGGCCGCCCATCCGCGTGCCGTGGTGCAGGTCCGACCGCTCCGGGTACCGGCCATGACGGCACGGCAGGTCTGGGAGCGCTGCGAGCGGTCCCTGCCGCGGCCCGATCTGTTGCTCACGGTGGCGGAACTGCTGGGGGAGTGCGTCGCGGAGGTCCCCGGGCTCGACAGCTGGCTGCGGGAGCGGATGCGGGACCCGGCAGGGCCCGGGGCCGCCGCCCCCTGGGCCGTCGGCTCCGGTCCGGTGGAACGGGTGGTGCGGCTGTGGACCGGCCCGCGGAGCCTGCGCGAGGAACGCTGCGCGGAACTGGTGCGGGCCGATCCGTCGTACGCCGCCGTGGAGCAGGTCTGGCGGATGCTCGCCCTGCGCCGCACCGACCTGCTCGGCCGAGTGCTGGCCGCCGCCCTGGACGGGGGGCCGGGGGCGCTGTGGCCACGCCCCGGGACCGGCCTGCCGCCGCTCCCGCCCGGGGCGAGAGGGCGCTGGCGGCCCGCAGACCGTGCCACCCACGACCGGCTGCTGCAGGCCGTCGCGGCGGACCCGGCGCAGGACATCGGTCCCCGGACGGCGGCCGCCCGGGAGATCACCGACCCGCAGGCGGCCGCGGAACTCGCCCGCACCGCACCGCAGCCCGTGGCGGCAGCGGCGCTGTCCGGGCTCGCCGGCACCTCGGACACCGGCGGGGCCCTGCCGGTGCTGCTGGCCTGCGCACAGAGCGGCGGAGTGCGCGGCCGTGCGGCGCTGGCCGGACTGCGGCAGCTGCTGCGGCGGCTTCCCGATGGGGAGGCGGTCCGCATTCCCGCGGGTGTGCTCCAGGACCAAGGGGCGCCGGTCGGTGCCCGCAAGGAGGCGGCGCGTACGCTCGGCGACGTGCCAGGCGAGGAGGCGCGGCAGGCCCTCCTCCACGCCTGGGACGACGGGTCCCTGCACCGCGATGTGCGGGCTGCGGTGGCGGTGGTCCTGCTGGACTCGGTCGACCGGGAGGAGATCCGTGACCGGCTTGTCGCGCAGTTGGCCGAGCCGGCGGTCCGGGAGGCGCTGTTCGCCGTCCGGACGGCGGCGCTGCCGGTTCCGGCCCGGGTCGGCCACCGGCTGTTCCTGGTCCGGGCGATGTCGCACTCCGACACCGGGACCGCGTCGGCAGCATGTGAGGCCTACTGCCGCTCGGGCCCGCCGACGGCCGAGGCGGCCAGGGCCGCAGCCCGTCTGGTGCTCGCACTGGACGCCCCACTGCGGCACTGTGCGCCGGCGATCGCGCTGCTCTCCCGTGGCGCCGGGGAGCTTGCGGTCCGGCAGGCATGGCTTGACGCCGTGCTCCACCTGGCCGGGCTGGCGCGTGCCGGACGGGACCGCAGGGCCGTGGCCCGGCTTGTCGCCCTGGCGAGCGGCTTCGCCGACTGTGCCCCTGACCTGCTGGACGCGCTGGTGGAACCGCTGGCGGCAGCCGGGCTGCCGGGGCGGGCCGCCGAGGCCGCGGGCGCGGCCGCCGTGAAGGCGCTGGTGTCCGGACATGCCGACGTCGGCCGCTGGGACCGCTGTCTGGACCTGGTCGAGGCCGGGCCGCTGCGGCTGCCCCAGCTTCCCCTGCACGGCCCCGGCTGGCAGCCGGACCGCCTGCCCAGGCAAGCGGTGTCGCAGGTCCTGTCCCGGCTGCGCGCCCGGGGCACGGCGTCGGCGGGGGTGCTGGCGGTGCGTCTGCTGGCATCGGCCGGGCAGGCCGACGAGTGGGCCAAGCCCTGGCGGACCGAACTGGAACGGTGGCGGCGCCACCCCGACCCCGATGTGGCGGAGTGCGCCCTCCTGGTCGACATCAGGCTGCCGTGAGCCTGAACGGCGAAGAATGGTGAACGGTGAACGGTGAACGGTGAACCGTTGACCGGCTGCCGCCGCAGTCCGCGGCGGCGGCGGTTCTCGGTGTCGGACGAGCCCAGCTGGCAGGAGTTGATCCACCGTCACCAGGCCAAGGAGTTCGTCGGCCGGGACCAGGAACTGGCCTGGTTCCGCGGCAACCTCGCCCTGCCCGTGACGGAGCGGCGCTTCATCGTCAACATCCACGGCGACGCCGGGGTCGGCAAGAGTGTGTGTGCGTTCCTCTCCCGCCGCCCCAGTCCCCGTCTGCTGCTGGCAGCCTTCGGCCGCGCCCGCCGCTTCACCACCGAGCTCCGCACCCACCGCGGCGGGGATCAGCGGCTCGCAGCCCAACTCGTGGAGGAGATCTCCCGCGGCCTGCGCCTTCTCCAGGATGCAGCCCCCGGCCTGCCGTCCGCACCCGAACAGCCGCGCAGCGAACCAGGACACGGCCCCGGGACCGGATGATCCGGCCGCGGGGATTCCGTCGACGGCGCGTGGGACAGTCGGGCGGCGCCGGGCCGGCCGCAGCCGTCGTCGTCGTCGCAAGGGGTGCCCGCTCCGTCCGGCACCCGTGGGAAGCCGCGGTTCAGCGATAGACGGAGAACCTTGTGACCTTCATCGACTCCGACGGATAGTGGGAGTCGAAGCCGCCACCCGTCTTCAGCAGATAGCCGTACACGCTGCCGTCGGTCCACCATGTGCCGAGGTAGGTGTCCTTGCCGAACGTGACCCGGATCGTCACCTGGCCGAGCGCTCCAGGCTTCAGCTTCACCGAGGGATATGTGCCACCGACCGTGTAGACGAAGTCCGCGCTGTGCGGAGCGTGAGAGGGCTTCTCCCACTTGCGGGTCGCCGGGTCGAAATATGTGCTGCTGACCCCCTTGTACTGGGCGTTTCCCGCCGGCCCCGCGCTTCCCATGTCCAGCTCGAATGTCAGCGGCGCATATGTCTCACGGGTCTGGAGCCGGTACCGGAGAGTGAATGTGACGGTCTTGCCGCGCTTGACGCGGGAGGGAATCCCCGTGATCCACGTGTTGATGCTCGACGGTGCCGTCACCAGTACAGGAGACGGGTGCACCGACCACGTCGTCGCCGAGGCCTCGGCCGCGCCGGGCATCAGAGACAGCGCCCCTGCGCCCGCAGCCAGCACACCGACCCGAACGGTCCCCTGCAACAACGTCCCCTCCCCTGGGCAAGCGGCACGCAGCAGCCGCACCGCTGGAAGATACACGGTACGGAATGGCGACCGCCGCACCGATGTCACGTTCTCCCGACGCCCCGACGCCCCGACGCCCGACGCCCGACGCCCGACGCCCCGACGACACGCGCATGGAATCGGCCAGGGAACGTCGTCATGGGTGGCCGCCGACGGTCACATGGTCAGGTGGAGTGCCGGGTGCTCCGGCCAACTGCCCGGGATTCCTCGTCGCCGACATGTCGCCGACATGGGTGCCCTCGTGCCCCGCCGCCCGGCCCGGCCGCCCCGTGCAGGCGCGGCCGGGCCGGACGGCGGGGACGCAGTCCCCCTCAGGTCACCAGGGGAGGGGACCCTCGGCGTCGAAGTAGCCTCCGGTCGGGCCCTCGGGGCCGACCTGCGCCATGCGGACGATGATCTCGGCGCCCTGCTCGACGGTCTGCGTACCCGTGCGCCCGTTCAGGTCGGTCGCGGTGAAGCCCGGCTCCACCGCGTTGATCCGCATGGTCGGGAACGCCTTCGCGTACTGCGCCGTGACCATGTTGACCGCGGCCTTCGACGCCGGATAGGCGACGCCCGGGTAGGCGTAGGCCGGCTCTCCCGGGTCGGTGACCCGGGCCAACGAGGCCAGACCGCTGCTCACATTGACGATCGTCGGACGCTCGGACCGCAGCAGCAGCGGCAGGAACGCGTGGGTGACGCGGACCAGGCCGAAGACGTTGGTCTCGAAGGTCTGCCGCATGATGTCGGCGGTCAGCTGCCCCGCGCCGATGATGCCTCCGTCCGGCGTCCGGCTTTCGATACCCGCGTTGTTGACCAGGACGTCCAGTCCGCCGTCGGCGGCGATCGTCTTCGCCGCCGCGTCCACGGACGCGTCGTCGGTGACATCGATGAGGACCATCCGCGCGCCCAGTTGCTCGGCGGCGCGGCGTCCCCGGTCGGCGTCCCGGCTGCCGAGGTAGACCGTGTGGCCCTCCGCGACGAGTCGACGGGCGGTCTCGAACCCGAGTCCCTTGTTTGCTCCGGTGATCAGTGTTGTCGTCATGCCCCCAGCCTCCCGCCCCGCGACGGGGGTCAGCCAGTAGACCTGTCTTCCTGGGACTGCTGGTACCAGGCAGCCCGGCGGCCCCACGAGGCACACTGGTGGACGTGGCTACAGCGGAGTTCGGTCGGGCGGTGCGCCGTTGGCGTGACCGGCTTCCTCCCGAGGCCGCCGGGCTGCCCGCCGGCGGTCACCGGCGTGCGGCCGGGCTGCGCCGTGAGGAACTGGCCCTGCTCGCGGGCATCTCCGTGGACTACATCACGCGCATCGAGCAGGGCCGTGCGACCAGTCCGTCGACTCAGGTCGTCGAAGCCCTCGCCAGGTCCCTGCGGCTGGCCGGAAGCGAACGTGCGCACCTCTTCCGGCTCGCAGGGCTGGTGCCGCCGGGTCCCGAGACGGTGCCCGCGTACATCACCCCGAGCGTCCAGCGGCTGCTGGACAGGCTGACCGGCACACCCGTCGCGGTCTACGACGCGGCCTGGACACTGCTGATGTCCAACCCGCCCTACGCGGCCCTGATGGGTGATCCGTCCGGGTGGCGCGGCAATGAGCGCAACGGGGTGTGGCGGCAGTTCGTCGGCCCGGGCACCCGGGCCCGGCACACACCGGAGTCCCTCCGCACCTTCGAGACCGCCCTGGTCGCCGATCTGCAAGGGGCAGTCGGCCGCTATCCGGCGGACCGGGGACTGCGGCGGCTGGTCGCGGAGCTGCTCGCACGCAGTGACCGATTCACGGAGCTGTGGAACTCCGGTGCCGTGGGCAGCCATGAGGCCGCGCGCAAGACCATCGACCACCCGCAGGTCGGGCCGCTGGTACTGGACTGCGACGTCCTCACGGTCGCGGGCAGCGACCTGCGCATCATGATCTACACCGCCGAGCCCGGCACCGAGGACGCCGAACGCCTCGCCCTGCTCACCGTGCTCGGCACCCAGACGCTCGCCGGGTAACCGCAGCCGGTGCCGGCACGTGGGACCCCAGCCCGGCCCCTGGCCGCTGGAGGAGCCTGACGGCCCGTCCCGGTCAGAACAGCTGCGGCTGCTCCGCCGCCGACGGGTGGACAGCCTTCACCACCGGCACGGCCGTGCGCGCGGACGGATCCTTGCGCAGAGCCCATCCCGCGAGATGGCGGCTGTCCAGAAGCAGCCGGGAACCGCGGTCGCTGTCCAGGTACACATCCGGCCCCACCACTGCTCGTACGATGCCCGCGACCTCGCCGCCCTCGGCGAATGAGACCACCCGCTCGTCGATCGTGGGCGCTCCGGCAGGGCCCAGCCCGTAGGCGGCGCAGTTGTCGGCCGGCGGCTCACCCGGCAGCCGGTGCAGTGCCTCCGGCCAGCCGGGCAGGGCATGGCAGCGGGCGCCCAGAGCGGTCAGCTCCGCCAGTCGCTCCGCGACCGGCGGCAGGCCCTCGCGTGCGGGCCGCTTGGCCTCGGCCCGGACATGGTCCGGCAGGCCCAGTGCCGCGCCCAGCACCGCCTCGGCGCGGCGTGCCGCCATCAGCGGGCCTCTGCCGAGGAGCAGATGCGCGATCGCCCCCTGCTCCAGGAGCCTGGCCGTGCCGCGCTCGACCGCGCTGATGCCGACCTTGACGAGCCCGGCCCTGAAGTAGGCCAGATAGAGGTGGTACGGCTGCGGGTCGTCCGGGACGGTGTCCGCCGCGACGGACTGGGACCGGTCCAGCGCCGAGCAGGGTGCGCACTGGGCCCGTGTCCCGGCCGGGGCCAGCAGGGCGCCCGACGGGCAGGGCAGACGGCCGCGCGAACGCCGCACACCCAGGCAGCGCCGCTGCGCTCCGGCCACGAAGGACAGCTCCGCACCGAGGACGTCCGCCCCTAGCCGGTCACCGTGCTGCTCGTGGTACCAGCCCAGGGCCGGCCGGCCCTGGTGCCACCGCACTCCGGTGGACCACCACAGTTCGACCTTGCCGTCGGCAGACTCCCGCATGCCCCGATCCTGGCACGCCCCACCGACAGCGAGGTGCGGCCGCCGGGGCTCAGCGGCTGGTCGCGCCGAGCAGCAGCCGGAGCAGGCGGTTGAGCTCGGCGGCCTCGCTCTCGCTGAGGGCGTCGAACGCTTCCTGCTGCACGGAGAGGCCGGCGCCCACCGCTGCCTCGATCAGGTCGAGACCGGCGGGGGTGAGCGTCACTCGCACGCCGCGCCGGTCGTGCGGGTCGGGGGAGCGGGTGATGTGTCCGGCGCGCTCCAGCTTGTCCAGTCGGCCGGTCATGCCGCCGGTGGTGAGCATCAGGGTTGTGGTGAGCTCGCGGGGGGAGAGCGAGTACGGGGCGTCGGCGCGCCGCAGGGTGGCGAGCACGTCGAATTCGCCACGACTGATGCCGTAGCGCGCATAGGTCTTCTCCATCCGGTCGCCCATCGTCCGGGCGATCCGGTAGATCCGGCCGAACGCGGCCATCGCGTCGGTCTGCAGGTCGGGGCGGACATGTGCCCACTGGTCCGTGATCAGGTCGACGGGGTCCGGGCGGGCGGTCGGGTCGCGGTCCATGGCGACAGTGTGGCACAAAGTTACTCTGAAAAAAGAAGCTTGCAACTAAGTAGCTTGCTGCTAAGCTACTTAACATCTGCTCCACCCGCTCTGGAGGAACCGTGCGCGTGATCGACTTCGACCATCTCGTCCTCAATGTCGCCGACATCGAGCGCTCTCTCGACTTCTACTGCGGCAAGCTCGGCCTTGCGCCGGTGCGCGTCGACGAATGGCGCGCAGGGAAGGCGCCCTTCCCCTCGGTACGGGTGAGCCCGACCGCCATCATCGACCTCACACGCAGCCGCCGCGGAGTCGAGGCCGCCGAGAGCCCCGCACTCTGGTCGAACGTCGACCACATCTGCCTGGTCGTCGAGCCCCTCGACTGGCAGCAGGTCATCGACTCCGGGGAGTTCACCGTGGTCGACGGCCCCGGCAAGCGGTTCGGCGCCCGCGGTACCGCCATCTCGCTCTACGTCAGCGACCCGGACGGCAACACCGTGGAGCTGCGCTGGTACCCGGCGGAGGACTGACGGACTACCCGCCCGGCGCGAGGCGCAGGGGCCGGCGGTCGACCGGCGCCGCGCACCCGTTCGGTCCGGCCGCACCCGGTGCGGCGTCGAGTACCGCGCCAGGGACGCCCCCCGCGTCCCATGTCTGACGGCTCGTCAAGTCCGCGCCCGGTGTCCTGCGCCCCATGTGATCATTGACGTGGCGCACCATGCTGCTTCAGACCGGACCGGACCGGATCCGGCCCGCTCGTCGGGCCACCGCTCCGTCGGCCGCGCAAGGCCATGTGCCCCAGCGACAAGGCGGCCCCGGGCCGTAGCCCGGGGCTGCCCGTCCGACTGCTCCGCGCTCAGCGCACACCCGCATCCGGAAGCGGGGCAGCCGGGCGCCAGGACATGCCGGGAACGACCAGTGGGCCGCCCGTCACCGGATCGGGGACGACCACCGACGACAGCCCGAAGACCTCCTCGACCAGCTCCGCCGTGACGACCTCGGCGGGCGGGCCCTGGGCCACGATGCGCCCGGCCTTCATGGCCACGAGGTGGTCGGCGTAGCGGGCGGCCTGGTTGAGGTCGTGGAGCACGGCGACCACGGTGCGGCCCCGCTCGTGGTTGAGTCGGCGCACCAGGTCCAGCACCTCCACCTGGTGGGCGATGTCCAGATAGGTGGTGGGCTCGTCGAGCAGGAGCAGGTCGGTGTCCTGGGCCAGGGCCATCGCGATCCACACCCGCTGCCGTTGGCCGCCCGAGAGCTCGTCCACCGGCCGGTCGGCCAGGTCCGCGGTGGTGGTGCGCTCCAGCGCCTCGGCGACCGCCTGCTCGTCGGCCTCGGACCACTGCTGCCACCACTTCTGGTGCGGCTGGCGCCCCCGTGCGACCAGATCGGCGACCGTGATCCCGTCCGGCGGGGTGGGGGACTGCGGCAGGACGCCGACGGTCCGGGCGAGCTGCCGGCCCGGGACCCGGGCGAGTTCCACGCCGTCCAGCAGCACCACGCCCTGGCGCGGCTTCAGCAGTCGGCCCAGCGCCCGCAGCAGAGTGGACTTGCCGCAGGCGTTGGGGCCGACGATGACGGTGACCTGTCCGTCGGGAATCTCCAGAGCCAGGCCCTCGACGACCGTGCGGTCCTCGTACGCCAGGGTCAGGTCCTGCGCCGAAAGGCGGCTGGTGGGCGTACGGTTCATGACGCGGTGCCTCCGGAACGGCTGCGGGTGCGGACGATGAGCCACATCAGGTACGGGGCGCCCACCGCTGCGGTGAGGACGCCCACCGGCAGCTCGACGGGCGAGAACAGCCGGCGGGCCAGCAGATCCGCGACCACGACGACGAGCGACCCGGTCAGTGCCGAGGACAGCAGCGGGATCTGCGCGGTGCGGGTGAGCCGGCGTGCGATCTGCGGGGCGAGCAGCGCCACGAAGTCGACCGGTCCGGCGGCGCCGGTGGCGACCGACGCCAGGATGACACCGAGTGCGGTCAGCCCCAGCCGGACCCGGTCCAGCCGCACCCCGAGCGCGGTCGCGGTGTCGTCGTCGAACGACGCACCGCGCTGCGCCCGCGCCGCCCACACGGCGGCCGGCACGGCGAGTGCCAGGACGAGGGCGAGCGGTCCTGCCTCCTCGTACCCGCGGCCGTTGAGGGAACCGGTCAGCCAGACCTTCGCCTGCTGGGCCACCAGGTAGTCGCCCTTGGTGAGGAACAGCTGCGTCAGCGAGCCGAGCGCGACCGACACACCGATGCCGACCAGGACGAAGCGCGACGAGTGCAGCCTGCGGCGCCATGCGAAGACGTACACCAGCAGCGCCGCGGCCAGGCCGCCGCCGACCGAGACATAGGGCAGCGCGGTGTAGCCGACGGCGTTGAAGCTCATCGCGGCGACCGTGGCCGCGCCCGCCCCGTGGGTGACACCGATGACGTCGGGGCTGGCCAGCGGATTGCGTGCGACGGTCTGCACCAGTGCGCCCGCGACGCCGAAAGCAGCCCCGGCGAGCAGCCCGACGACCAGCCGCGGCAGGCGGAGGGTGCCGACCACCAGCTCGTCCGGACTCGGCCTGCCCAGGAGCACCCGGACGACCTGCGTCGGTGCGACGAAGGACTCGCCCACGCACAGGTATGCCACCACCGTGCACGCCAGCAGCACGGTGAGCACCGCCGCGACGGCGACGGCGCGGCGGTGCACCAGGAAACTGGCCCGCGCCGGACGCAGCACCGCGTACCCGGCCGGGCGGACGGCGGTGAGTCCGGTGCGGCTCATGCGGACACCACCGCCCGGCGCCGTACCAGTGCGATCAGGAACGGCACGCCGATCAGGGCGGTCATGACGGCCACCGGGACCTCCGAGGGCGGGAAGACGATACGTCCGAGCACGTCGGAGCCAAGGATCATCACCGGCCCGAGCAGCGCGGCCAGCGCCAGCACCCAGCGGTGCGAAGTGCCGACCAGGGCGCGGGCGATATGGGGAACAGCCAGTCCTGTGAAGGCGATCGGGCCGACGGCTGCCACCGCGGCGCCGGTCAGCACGGTGGCGCCGAGCGCGCCCAGCGCCCGCAGCAGGGCGACGTTGTGGCCCAGGCCCTTGGCGGCGTCGTCGCCCAGCGCAAGCGCGTCGAGCCCCCTGGCCAGCGCCGCGACCAGCACCAGACCGACCAGCAGGAACGGCCAGATCCGGTCGATGACATCGCTGCCGCGCCCGCTGATCGAACCCACCTGCCAGAAGCGGAACTCGTCCAGTGCGCGGGCGTTGGTCGTCGCGATGCCGGAGACCAGCGAGGCGAGGAAGGCGTTCATCGCGGCGCCCGCGAGCGCCAGCTTGACCGGCGAGGCGCCGCCGCGGCCGCCGCTGGCGACGGCGTACACGCCCACAGCCGCCAGCGCCGCGCCCACGAAGGCGAACCACACATAGCCGCCGAGGGAGTGCACGCCGCAGAACGCGATCGCGCACACCACCCCCGCCGAGGCGCCCTGGCTGACGCCGAGGATGCCCGGCTCGGCGATCGGGTTGCGGGTGATGCCCTGCATCACCGTCCCGGCGAGCGCCAGCGCTGCGCCGGCCAGCACTCCGACGACTGTGCGCGGCACCCGTAGGGACCGCACCACCAGGGCGTCGTCGCTGGTTCCGCCGTGCAGCAGCGCCTGGAACACCTCACCTGGGGCGATGGTGCGGCTGCCCACCGCGAGGCTCAGCAGAACGGCGGTCAGCAGCATCACCGCGCCGGCCAGCAGCCAGGCGACACGGCGACGGATGGGTGGCGGCATGCGCCTGGCTCACTCTCTCTTGTCCGTGGTTCCGGGGCGGTCAGGCCGTCAGGTACTTCTGGAGGTCGTCCAGCACCGCGTTGGCGGCGGTGACGCCGAGGCCCAGGTACCAGGTCTCGTCCGGCACGTCGTAGGCGTGGCCCGCCTTGACCGCCTTCAGGTTCTTCCACAGCGGGTTGCCCTGGGCCTTGCTCTTGTCCGTGGCCTTGGGGTCGCCGTAGACGCCGGTGAAGATGTAGTCGGCGTCGGCCTGGTCGATGTTCTCTGCGCTGATCTCGGCCGCCAGGTCCGCGATGTCCTGGTTCTTGGGACGCGGGATGCCGACGTCCTTGAGGATCGTGCCGATGAAGGAGTCGTTGGCGTACAGCCGGATCAGTCCGTTGGGCATGTAGCGGACCATCGACACCGTCGGCTTGTGGGCGCCCAGCTTGTCGCCGAGCGATGTCGCCCGCTTCTGGTAGGCGGCGAGGTTCGCCTGGGCCTGCGCGGTCCTGTCGAGTGCGGCCGCGTTCAGGAGGTAGTTCTGCTTCCAGGTGAAACCGGGCCGGATGGAGAACACGGTGGGCGCGATCTTCGACAGCTCGTCGTAGGAGGCGGCGGCGCGCAGCTGGCTGCCCAGGATCAGGTCCGGCTTGAGGGCGGCGATGGCCTCCAGGTTGAGGCTGTTGATCGTACCGATGTCGGCGGGCGTCCCCGCGTCCTTCTTCAGGTACGAGGGCAGCTCGGGAGAGCCCTCGGTGAGGGCCAGGCCGACCGGCTTCACGCCCAGGGAGACAACGTTATCGAGCTCACCGACGTCCAGCACCACCACCCGCTTGGGCTGGGCCTTGATCACGGTGCTGCCCATCGCGTGCTTGATCGTGCGCGGCCACTCACCGGGCTTGGCGTCCGTCCCGAGGGCCGCGGTCTTCTCGGCCGCGTCCCCGAAGTCCTTGCCGCCCTTCGCAACCGACTTGGAATCCTTCGCCTCGGCCGCGGCCCCGGCCGTCACCCCGGCGCTGCCTCCCTTTCCGTTCCCGGAGGAGTCGCTGCCGCACGCCGCAAGGGACAGTGCGACGGCGACGACGAGAGCGGCTGCGGCCGTGCCGCGGCGCCGAAGAGACATGTGAGGGCTCCTGTAGCTGTGGTTCATGTTTAAAGCTTTAGGTGAGGCTTACCTTAGTGGGTGCTGATGTGCAGGATGCAAGCAGGGGGTCCCAAGCCGTCGTACGGCCCGTCACAGCAGGCGCCCGGCGTGACGGGCCGGGTCCCGCGACGTCCGCCGCCACCCGTGACCTCCGCGCTGCCCCGCTGATAGCCTCCGACCCGTTTGCTCAGACCCGCTTGCCTCCGACCCGCTTGCCGCGAGTCCGGCGCTCCGCGCCGACCGCCCGCGGCCCGATGGCCCAGGGCACCGGCAGGCCGTACCGGGCGGCACCGGAGCCCCGGCCCGGCATCCGACGGACCCGGAGCCGGCGAGGCCTTCCCACCCGCGCCGGCGGACCGGACCAAGGAGACCTCGTTGCACCCCGTCGTGACAGCCCACCAGATGTCCGCCGCCGACCCGGCCACCACCGGCCCCGGCGGCATCGCCCTGCTGGCCGTCGCCGGGCTGCTCGCCGGACTGGCGGGGACGGCGGGCGGCATCACCTCCTTGATCTCCTACCCCGCGCTGCTCGCGGCGGGCCTCCCCGCCCTCGCGGCGAACGTCGCCAACATCGTCGCGGCGGTCGCCACCTGGCCCGGCGCGGCGCTCGCCTCCCGGCGCGAACTGGCCGGCCGGGGAGCGTGGCTGCGCCGCCGGCTTCCCGTCGCCGCGCTGGGCGGAGCAGCGGGGTCGGTACTGCTGCTGACCACCCCGCCGGGAGTCTTCGGCCGCATCGTGCCGTTCCTGGTGGTCGCCGGCTCCCTCACGCTGTTCGCCCAGCCCCGCCTCGCGGCCCGCCACGGCCGGCCCCCGGCAGGTCACCGACCCGGTCTGCGGCGCGCCGTCGTGCCGCTGGGCCTGACCGCGCTGTCGCTGTACAACGGCTACTTCGGCGCCGGATCCGGGGTGATGATCCTCGCCCTGCTGCTGATCACCGCCGAACCCCGACTGCCCACCGCCAACGCGCTCAAGAACATGCTCACGGGTGCCGCGGCGCTCACCTCCGCCGCCGTCTTCACCGCGGTCGGCCCCGTCGACTGGGCGGCCGTCGCGCCGCTCGCCGCGGGCATGTTCGCCGGAGCGACCCTCGGGCCCCGCATCACCCGCCGGGTCCCGGCGGGCCTGCTGCGCTGGCTGGTGGGCGGCCTCGGCCTCGGTCTCGCGGTCCAGCTGTGGACCAGCCCCGGCAGCTGAGGCGGTCCGGGCCGCGCCGTCGCGGCACACGCCGGAGGTGTCCCGGGGCCGCCCGGAGGGGCCGTCACAGCGCTCAGGCGGAGCGGGCGAGTTGGACGTCCAGCGCGGCCCGCAGCCACTCATGGACCGCGCCGAGGGTGGGCTGCGCAGGCCCGGACGGAGAGGAGGGGGCGGTCACCTCACGGGCGAGCGCCCAGTAGCGGTCCATGGCCGGCTCCGCGGCCTGTGTGAGCATGACGCCGAGCCGCCGCCGGAAGCCGGGGGTGTCCTGCCGCCCCAGCGAGCGGGCATGGGCGGAGACAAAGCAGTCCAGCGCCGCCCCCTCCCGTGGTGCACGCCCGGCCAGCAGATCGGCCGAGGCGAGGTCATAGGCCTCGAAGAGGCCGTCGTACAGCGCATCCGGGCGCTGCACCCGGACGGGCAGCCGCTCCGCCAGGCACCCGTCGACGGCGGGGGCGACCAGTGCGTGCAGCCGGGCGAAGGCGAGCACCTGCTCGGGCCTCGGCTCCCGGGGCGGCTGCGGCACTGCGGCGTCGATGATCGCGGAGGCCAGTCGGGAGGAGAGCCGCGCGGGCAGCACACGGTGCCAGAACCGCACCATCGCATCCGTGCTGGGCGGGGAGGCGACGGCGCCGATCAGCCGCAGCCGCTCGGCGCGCTGCTCGGCGGTGCAGTCGTGGAGCAGCCGCAGAGCCGCCTCGCGCCAGCGCAGCGCGGCCAGCTGGGTGCCCAGCTCGCCCAACTGCCGCGCGACGACGTCCTCGAGCGCCTCCCCGCGGTCGAGGACCCGGCCCACCTGCGGCACCGGCAGGTCCAGGGCGCGCAGCGACCGGATCAGCCGAAGCCGCTCCAGGGCCTCGATGCCGTAGAGACGGTGGCCGCCGCCGCTGCGTACGGCCTCGGGCAGCAGCCCGCGGTCGGAGTAGAAACGCACGGTCTTGACCGTGACGCCCGCACGCCGGGCGAGTTCGCCGATACTCAACAGGCCGTCCTGGACCAAGGTCTGAACCTCCCTCAGGGACAGCTCCCACCGTACCCGCCGGTGCGCGGACCGCCGGGGCCGACTGTGCGGACGGCGGCGCGGACGACTGTGCGGACGACTGTGCGGAGGTGTCCGAGTGGCGACGGGGCCGCTCGGGACAGCCGAGGTGCGGGTACCGGACGCCGAGGCCGGTGGACAGGGCGGCCGGCGGCCCGGCTCCTCGACGACCCCGTGAGGGGGCCGGCGAGGGCCCCCGGCCTGGTGCCGCCGACGGGCACCCCCGGGCGTGGGACACGGCCGCCCTTCCCGCCTGCCCGGTCCGACGCGCGGACGACCGCCGGTGAGACCACCGGAGCGCGCCGGTGCTCAGGCCGCAGACCGGATGTGCGGCGGCCGCTGCGCTGCCGCGCCGCCGCGCTGGTGCCGCCGCCCGAACAGGTCGTGCAGGCTGGGCGTCGCGAGGAACCCCTCCGCGCGGGCGCTCGCCAGGCCGATACGAGGCAGCTCGCTGCTCTTCTCGAACAGCAGATAGCGGGGCTCCCACACCGGCCGGTACTTGGCGTTGGCCCGGTACAGCGACTCGATCTGCCACCAGCGGGAGAAGAACGTCAGCACCGCGCGCCACAGCCGCAGCACCGGACCGGCACCGAGCCGGGCGCCCCGCTCGAAGACCGCACGGAAGACGGCGAAGTTGAGCGACAGCCGGTCCACGCCCACCCCGGCCGCCCGCTGCAGCAGCTCGACGACCATGAACTCCACCAGGCCGTTGTCCGCGTCGCGGTCCCGCCGCATCACATCCAGGGAGAGCCCGCGGGTCCCCCAGGGGACGAAGGAGAGCAGCGCCCGCAGCGCCCCGTCGGCGTCGTGGCACTCGACCAGCAGACAGCACCCGTCGGCCGGGTCGCCGAGGCGGGCCAGCGCCATCGAGAAGCCCCGCTCCGTCCCGCCCTCGCGCCACCGGTCCGCCCGGTCCAGCAGGTCCGCCATCTCCTGCTGCGGGATCTCCCGCTGCCGCCGGATGCGCACGGTGTACCCGGCCCGGCGCACCCGGTGTGGGCCTGGCGGACGCACCTCATGGCGCGGCCCTCCAGGGTGAAGCCGGCCTGCTCCACGATCGCCTCGTCGCCGAGCTCCAGCGCGTCGAACCCGTGCCGCGCGTACACGGTCCCGGCCTCCTCGCCCGCCCCGATCACGGCAGGCACCCAGGCGTGCTCGCGGGCCTGCCGGAGCCACAGTTCGATGGCCCCGGGCCATGCCTCCGGGTCGCCGATGGGGTCGCCGGACGCCAGGGTGACCCCGCCCACCACCCGGTAGGTGACGGCGGCCTTCCGGCTGGGCGACCAGACCACCGCCTTGTCCCGGCGCAGCGCGAAGTACCCGAGCGAGTCCCGTTCGCCGTGCCGGTCCAGCAGGGCGCGCAGCTGCTCCTCGTCCTCGGCGGTGAGCAGCGTCCGGCCGCGCGGGGCGCGGAAGCAGACATACACCACCAGCAGGAACAGCAGCGCGGCCAGCACATTGATCACGGCGTCCACCCAGTGGGGGGTGGCGACGGCACTGAAGTCGTCGGAGGAGGGGACCAGGGTGACCACCCGCAGCATGGCGTAGGAGATCTGGTCGCCCAGTGAGGCGCCGGCGACGGTGTTGGTCACATCGACCAGCAGGGTGCCGACCACGCCCGTCGCGGTGAGACCCCCGGCGAACACCGCGAGTGCCAGCCCCGGGTTGCAGCGGTCCCCCTTGGCCCGGAACTCGCGGCGTCCGGCCACCAGGGCCGCCACAAAGAACCCGGTCAGTGTCAGGGAGAACCAGTTGAAGCCGTGCTCCCGGTACCGCTGTGAGGTCATCGCCAGGGCGTAGAGGAGCAGCAGCGGGCAGGCGAGCGCCATGTTGAAGAGCCAGGCGGCCCGTTTGCGACGCCGCATCACCACGGCGAGGAAGCATGCCAGCACCACCGTGACCAGGCCGGCCGTCGCCAGGTACGGGGTGAAGTAGTCGCCCGCGTTGTGGTCACGCACCTCGTCCCGGAACGGCGCCGAGACCACCGACACCAGATTGAGCAGCGCCATCAGCCGCAGGTACCAGACGGTGGCCGCTGCGGCCCGCGGCCCGGGCCGCAGTCGCCCCCGCATTCCGCCCCGCGAAGGCTCTCCCCGAGGGGTGGACGGGCGGCCCGGTGCCGGACAGATCTGCACTGTGGACACGACTGTGCTTCCCGGCGGTAGGGCCCGGCTCCGGCCGACGGCCGGCGAGCGCCGACCGGGTCGGCAGAGCCGGTCTGGACGCTCTCCATTCTCCTGCTCCACGGGCGGCCGTGGGAGTGCCGGCCACCGCGCCGCCGGGATGCGATCAACGCCTCCCCGGCATTGGGTGGAGACCATGCCGCCCGGCCGTCCGCTGCCCACCACCCGCGCCCGTGGAGTGCTGCGCCGGCGTCCGGCCGGACGTCTGCGCGGGTGCGGCGGAGGGGCGGCCGGATGGGCCTGACCAGCGGCGCCTTTCTCGCCGCACTGGTCGTGCTGTGTGTGGCGGCCACCGTGGCGACAGCCCTGTTCGCGGCGCGCATCCCCGGACCGCGCCCGGCTGCGGTGCTCGGCCGGATCGCGATGGTGGCGATGTGCCAGCTTCTGGCGGTGGCTGTGGTGGCGGCCTGGATCAACAACGCCTTCGGTCTCTACACCTCCTGGTCCGACCTGCTGGGAACCAGCGGCGGTGGCGCGGTGTTCACCGGCCCCGCGGGAGGCCCGGCCGGCGGACCGCCCGCGGGGCCCGCCGTATTCACCCGGCAGCCCGACGGCGTGCTGCTGACCCACGCACGCGGACCGCAGTCAGGACTCTCCGGGCAGATCCTGGTCTGGACACCCCCCGAGTACGACCTGCCGGCCTACCGCAACGCCCGATTCCCCGTGGTGATGCTGCTCCATGGGATCCCCGGTTCGCCGCAGACCTGGTTCAGGGCCGGAGACATGCCCCAGGCTGTCGAGACCCTGCTGGCCGGGCATCGGATCCGGCCGTTCCTGCTGGTGGCGCCGGTGATCGACCCCGGCCGGGTCAACACCGACTGCAGTGATGCGGGCTCGGTCCATACCGCCTCCTGGCTCGTCCACGACGTCCCCGCGATCGTCGGGCGGAGCTTTCGAACGGTTCCCGACGCCCGCGGCCGTGCCCTGCTGGGCCTGTCCACCGGCGGCTTCTGCGCGGTGAAACTGACGCTTCAGTTCCCGACGGTCTTCGCGACCGGTGCTGCGATGTCACCCGATCCGCTCGACGGCGATCCCGCCGCCCTGCCGTCCCCCGCCGTCCGGGCCCGCAACAGCCCCCAGCAACTCGTCCGCCGGGTGCACCCATCGGTGGCCCTGCTGCTGGCCACCACGCTCCAGGACCGGACCAGCCGACCCGCGGACCTGGCCCGGTTCCGGCAGGCGGCCCGCCCGCCCACCAGGGTGAGCACCCTGGTGCTGGCGACCGGCGGCCACAACTTCGGTACCTGGAAGCGCATGTACCGCACGGTGCTGCCCTGGCTGAGCAGCCGCCTCGCCGGCGGTCCCGGCACTCCGTGAAGGGCTGTCCCGGCCGCAGGACAATCGGAAGTGGGACCGCCCATAGGGGAGGCGTGCCATGGGCACTGCCGTGACCGAGGGCGCCGCGGCCGGACGCCTCCGCCGTGACGTCGGCTTCTGGGGCCTGCTGTGCGTCTCGCTGGGGTCGATCATCGGCTCGGGATGGCTGCTGGGCGCGCTGACCGCCGCGACGGTCGCGGGAGCGGCGTCGCTGGTGTCATGGGTACTGGCCGCGGCGATGCTGGCGCTGCTGGCCCTGGTCCATGCCGAACTCGGCGCGGCCTACCCGGTGGCCGGCGGCACCGCGCGGTTCCCGCTGTTCGCCTTCGGCTCGCTGGCCGGCTTCACCGCGGGGTGGATGGCCTGGGTGCAGGCGGTCACCATCGCCCCGATCGAGGTCGAGGCCACCCTGTCCTACTCGGACCACATCGGCTGGGTACGCGGCCACCTGGACCTGCTGCGCCCCGACGGCACCCTCACCGGGGCGGGGCTGCTCGCTGCGGCTTGCTTCATGGTGTTCTTCACCCTGGTCAACATCGCCGGAAGCCGTCAAAGAACAACATGGTGGTGCCGCGGGTTCTTTGCTGGTGTCGGGGCCAAGAGTTCCGCCGCGGTGGTGTATCGGTGCTCGGCCGGGGTGATGGCGGGGCCGTGGGCGTCGAGGACGGGCAAGACGTCGTTGATCGCGTTCCACAGGGTGCTGCGGGAGACGTCGAAGAGTTCGGCGAGGGTCTCGAGGGCGCAGATGCGGCGCCGGTAGAGGATCGTTGCCAGGATCCGGTCGGCGTCGGTGATCTTCTGCCGGAAGACGCCCCCTCGGGTGCCGGGCCGACGTTCACCTCCGCGGTGTCGATACCGGCGCTTCTCGATCGCAGCCGCATAGGGCACCACGAGTTCTTCAAGGAGAGCGTGCAAGGCTTTCCGGTTCATGCCGGTCAGCGCGGGGGCGGTGAGCGCGTATCGGCTCGGCTCCATCGGCACCTGCTCGGGATCGGACTGGGTGATGAAGGCCTCCAGATCCTTGGCGCGGGTGAAGTAGCGGACCACCGTCGGCGTGATGCTGATCTTCTGCTCGTCCAAGAGCTGCCGGGTGGCCTTGATCGCCTGGCCGATGGTGACCGGGTTGATGCCGAGCAGGTCGCACAGTACCTTCTGCGGGCAGACCTGCCGCAGGTAAACCAAGGTGACCAGGGTCTCGTCCGCGTTCGAGAGCAGGGACCGGTTGCGGCCGGTGGTGGCGACGCGCCTGCCACCCCGCAAGACGTAACGGCGCTGTTCGCGGCGGGCTTCCTGGTCGGGGGCGAGCTGGGCCTGCAGGGCGCCAAGTTCTGTGTCGGTCATCCCGGTCAGGCGGGGGTCGGCCAGCATACGCAGTGCCAGAATCCGGGCGACGGTCCGCTCGTCGGCGCCTTGCGGTGCCGGGGTGTCGCCGGCGGCGGAGGCGATGGTGTAGTTCCACTTTCCGTGTCGGTCGTGGGCGGTGATCGGCAGGGCCTGCAGTTGTTCGCGGCTGACTTGGACGCCAGTCGGGTAGGTGCCCGGGTCGAGGGCGGTCTCGACTTTGAGTCCCGTGGTCGTGGTGGTCGCGGCGATGGTGTTGAGGATGACTTCGTGGCTGGTCAGGGGTCTGCCGCGCCAGTTCATGGTGATGTGCGAAAAGAGTCGGTGCTCAATCTTGTTCCACTTCGATGTGCCGGGAGGGAAGTGGCAGACCGTGACCGTCAGGCCCGTTTCAGCGGCGAAGGCGGCCAGTTCGGCCTTCCAGAGCCGGTAGCGATAGCTGTTCGAGCCGCCCGCGTCGGCCGTGATCAGCAGCCGGGTCGCCTGCGGGTAGTCGGACGAGCCGCGGGCCTGCCACCAGCGGCGGATCGAGGCGACCGCGAACGCGGAGGTGTCGTGGTCGACGCCAACGTTCACCCACCCGGTGTTCGCCGTCATGTCGTAGATCCCGTACGGGACCGCGGTCTCGACGTGCGGACCGGCGAAGAAGCTGTGGTCCTCGACTTTGACCGGATCGCCTTTGGGCCGCCACTCCTGCCCGGCCATCGGCAGTATGCCCACCTGCTCCTTCTTCTTCGAGTCGACGCTGATCACGGGCTGGCCCGCGGCCTGGTGGTCCTTGACCTGCTCGTTGATGTAGCGGAACTGGGCGTCCCGGTCCGGGTGCTGGGCACCCTCCAGAGTTTTGGCGGTGCCCTGCAGGCTGAAGCCGCTGTCCTTCAGCAATCGCCCGACCGTTGGTGCGGTGACCCGGTGGCCCTGCCGGGACAGCTCGGCGGCCAGGTGCCGCAGCGACTTGGTGGTCCAGCGCAGCGGCGACATCGGATCTCCCCGCTCGTCCGGCTCGACCAGTCGGAGCAGGGCTGTGACCAGGTCGGGGTCGACCGCTTCGGCCCGCAGGCGGCCACCTCCCGGACGGCGTGCGCGGCCTTCCGGCAGGGGCTCGCCGCCGGCTTCGAGCTCGAACACGCCTTTGCGCACAGTGGTCTCGCTCGCGCCAGCCGTCCGTGCGACCAGGCGCACTCCG
Organism: Peterkaempfera podocarpi; assembly: GCF_042466665.1. Taxonomy (GTDB): domain Bacteria; phylum Actinomycetota; class Actinomycetes; order Streptomycetales; family Streptomycetaceae; genus Peterkaempfera; species Peterkaempfera podocarpi. Next base: position 311,459 of record NZ_CP162102.1, on the reverse strand, counting down.
CCATGGCCGAGCAGCCGTGCCTCGGTCGCCATGGCCAGCCTTCGCTGACGCTCGTTCAAATGCGGTAGCAGTACGGCGAACCGCTGCGTGAGCTGGACGCGGGTCTCGTCGGATATGCCCATACCACGTCAACGACGTCCGTCCGGGGAAGCAACGCGTTGTTCTTTGACGGCTTCCCGGGGTCAAGCAGCTCGCGCGGACCAATGCGCTGACCGTGGCATGGAAGACGGCCGTCCCGCTGCTGACCGCGGTCGTCCTGATGAGCCTGTCGTTCCACAGTTCCAACCTCACCGCGGGCGGAGGGTTCGCCCCCTACGGAGCCCACGGGGTCTTCGCCGCGCTCCCGGCGGGGGTGGTCTTCGCCCTCCAGGGCTTCGAGCAGGCCATCCAGATGGCGGGGGAGGCCCGCCGCCCCCAGCGGGACGTCCCCCGCGCGGTGATCGCCGCCATGGTGGCGGGCACGGTCGTGTACCTGCTGCTGGAGGTGGCCTTCCTCGCGGCGATCGACCCCGCCCGGCTGCTGCACGGCTGGGCGAACCCGGTCGGCAGGGGTGACTTCGGCCCGTACGCCGCCCTCGCGGGCGCCGCCGGCGCCGGCTGGCTGGCCGTGGTGCTCTACATCGACGCCGTGGTCTCCCCGGCCGGGACCGGCCTGGTGTACGTTGCCGCCTCCTCCCGGCTCTCCTACGCCCTGGCCCAGGAGCGGGCGCTGCCCCGCGTCCTGGCCCGGGTCGACCGGCGCGGGGTGCCGCTGGTGTCGGTTGCACTGGCCCTGGTCGTCGGGGTGGTCTCGTTCCTCCCGTTCCCCAGTTGGCAGTCGCTGGTGGGACTGGCCACCTCGGCGACCGCCATCATGTACGCCTTCGCGCCGGTCACCCTGCATGCGCTGCGGCTGAGGGACGCCGACCGGGTCCGGCCCTACCGGCTGCCGGCCTGGCGGGTGCTCTCCCCGGCGGCCTTCGTCTCGGCGGGCCTGATCATCTACTGGTCGGGCTACCAGGCCGACTGGAAGCTCGGCGCCGTCCTGGTGGTCGGGCTGGTGGTCTTCGCATGGGTGCGGATCGCGACCGCCCGCGACCGGCTGCCCTCACTCCACCTCCGGTCCTCCGCCTGGTTCTGGCCATGGCTGGGCGGCCTCGTGGTGATCGGCGGACTGGGCCGCTACGGGGGCAGCGGCATCCT